>JANXRM010000515.1 GCA_025353015.1 Hyphomicrobiales bacterium | reverse complement strand
TTGCGTGTCTGTGGTTGGCTGCCGGCCTGTCCGTCCGGCGTTGCCCTGTTCCGATGACACCAAGATGCCTGATCAACCGCCCCCCGGCTGTGCGCCCCATCACAAGCGGAAATTATTCGTCATTTAGTTTCGCTCGGCCTGATCGCCGGCCTTACGTTTCAAAGGCCCGCTCCGGATCGGCGATCGTCATCAATCGGCTGGCCGCAACCCGGGCAAAGCGGATTAGGACGGCCTTGCGCCGCGCCGCCGGCAATTTGTGCTCGGGCGCTTCCCGGACGAGCTCACCGCCATAGCGATCCGCGATGATCAGGCCGGTATCGGCCGGCAGCACCTCGCGCGGGAAATCCAGCGCCACCGCAAAAAACAACCGGTCGCAATAGTCGCGGTATTCGGGCCATTTCTGGTCGACCCGGAAATCCTCGAGGCTCGATTTAATCTCGACGATCCAAATCGACCCATCGTCGCCCACCGCCAGGAGATCGGCCCGCCGGCCATTGGCCAGCGACAGCTCCGATATGGCCCGCATCCCATAGCGCGCCAGCAGCCGGCAGGTGCCGCGCGCGATCTCCAGCGCCTGGGCCGATTGGCGGCCGTCATCGCTGGTGATCTGTGGTTGGGCTTCGGGCTCAGCCATCGTCGACCTCTCGCAGCACTGATAACATCATCCAGCCATGGTCCGGATGGCATAGTCCGGGAGTGGCGGTTGGCGGCTTCATGCCAAAAACCGCCTCGAATACAAAAAAGGCTACTACTTTACGTGCAGCCGCCGGGTCGCGCGTCGTCTGCTTCCATATGGCACGGGGCTTCGTACCCGACGCGACGCCGTGTCCGCTAGGGCTCCATATTCGGACGGTGCTACACCGGATCAAATGCTTGAGGCTGGTCGTGCGTCGGGGTCGAGAGCCATAACCATATCCCCGCAAAGCCCCCGTCGCGTGTGACCCGGACAGATAACGCTGGCAGTCCCTGCACAACGATCCATGCCGCATCGGCAGAGGGCGCCAAGCTCATTCAAACAATGAGGACCAAGTGCCATGACCGCAGCCACAGAGACCGTCATTGCTGCACTCCTGCACAGTTTCGAAACCGCTAAGCGTCACGAGAGCCCCTACCGGCACTGGTTGTTGAGCAGTTGCCTTCCAGGCCCCGTCGCCGACGAGATCACGTCGTTGCCGTTCCCGCCGCCGGCCTTGGGCGGCCTATCCGGCAAGCGCGAACTGCATAATGCGACGCGCAAGTATTTCGACATCGAGAACCGCGCGGCGTTCCCCTCGGTTGAGGCATTCGCCCAGGGCTTCCAGTCGCCGACGATCACGAATCGCATCGAACGCCACTTCGGCACCAAGCTTGGCGGCACCTATCTGCGCCTGGAATACGCCCAGGATACCGGCGGCTTTTGGCTCGAGCCGCATACCGATCTCGGCGTCAAGGTGTTCACCATGCTGCTCTATCTCTCGCGGGACGAGGCCCACCGCGACCTCGGCACTGATATTTACGATGCCGAAAAGAAGCATGTCGCCCGCTCGCCGTTCCAGCCGAATGGCGCGATGGTCTTCATCCCCTCGAATAACACCTATCATGGCTTCGAACCGCGCCAGATCGAAGGCGTGCGCAAGTCCGTAATCATCAACTACGTGACCCATGACTGGCGCGCCCGCGAGCAGCTCTCATTCCCGGAGCTGCCGATTGCCGCCTGACGTCCGCAAGCCTTTGCCGCGTGCAATCATCACGAGCCAAGTCATCTGAGCGAGGCGAAGCCGCATGCGACGCGCCGGCAAGTTGTTCCTGCGCGTTTTCCCCTCGATCGTACTGCCGATGTTCCTGGCGATTGTCGACCAGACGATCGTGGCAGCGGCTTTACCCGCGATTGCGACCTCACTCGACAACGTCGACCAGGTGACCTGGGTCGTTATCGCGTATTTGCTTGCAACGACGATCGCTGCCCCGGTTTACGGCCAGTTGCGGGATGTTGCCGGCGGCCGGCGCATGATGTTCGTCGGGCTCGGCGTCTTCATGTCCGCCTCGGTGCTGTGCGCCTGCGCCACCAATATCTGGGTGCTGATCCTGGGCCGCGTTCTGCAGGGCCTCGGCGGCGGCGGCCTCATGACTTTGTCGCAGGCAATGATCGGCGAGGCCATCCCGCCGCGCGAACGGGCGCGCTATCAAGGCTATCTGGCAGCCGTTGCCGTGACATCCAGCATGTTCGGCCCTATCGCCGGCGGCTATCTGACCGAACATTTCGGCTGGCGATCCATTTTTCTGATCAACCTGCCGCTCGGCGCCATCGCGCTCGTTATGACGTATCGCCTGAAGACCCGCCCGATGGTCCAGCGAGAATGGGCCTTCGACTGGCTGGGCCTCATGTATTTCGTCCTCTTCGTCGTGCCGGTGCTGATCGCGCTGAACCTCTTGCAAAAGGTCTCGACGAGTTCCGCGCTGTTATCCCTGGTGATGCTTACGGCAGGCGTACTCGCGTTGCTATGCCTGTTGCGCCACGAAAGCCGCACGCCCTTTCCGCTCATGCCGGTGACATTGCTGCGGCAGGCCGTCATCTGGCGGTGCGACGCGTTGGCCGCCTGCCACGGCGCGGTGATGGTCTCGCTGGTGACGATGATCCCGATCTATTGCCGGGTCGTGCGCGGCATGAAGGCCTCGGAGATGGGCTTGTTGCTGCTCCCGCTGGTGATTTCGATCGGCATCGGCTCCATGATCACGGGCCGGCTGATCAGCATGACCGGCCGCACCGCCATTTTCCCGTCGCTCGGCCTGATCCCCGTCACTTTAGGCATTCTCGTTTTCGCGTTCCTCGGGTCGAACCTCGGCCCCTACCAGATGTTCGCACTGCTGTTCGCCTTAGGCCTGTTCATGGGCACCGTTATGGGCGTGGTGCAGGTGACCGTGCAAAAGGCCGCCGGCTCCCAGGCTCTCGGCGCGGCGGCCGCCTCCGTGCAATTCTCGCGGTCGGTTGGAGCCGCCGTCGGCACGGCACTCACCGCCATGGTGCTCTTTGGCGCAGTCGCATTGCTCGACCCCGAAGCCGCCAGACTGTTCCCGCGCCTCGTCGAAACCGGCCCTGATGTCCTCAAGGAAATGCCGCCAGATCGCCAACTGGCCATCGCCGCAGAAATCGCCGTTGCCTTCAAATCCGCCTTCGCCGCCATAGCCGCCTTCTCGATGATCGGCATCGCGCTGGCGTGGTCTATTCCGGTGCGAAGGCTGTGAGGGGTGACGATGCGTGGCGCGGCACCTCGTCCCCACCAAGCACCTCGTCCCCACCAAGCAACGTCATGCCCGCCGAATTCCCTTGCCCAGCGCTTCGCGATGGCTCGGCGCGGCCATGACGGTGATTGGACGGATTCAGCGCCCGTTGGACGAGTAACTTCATGGCCTCCCCCACCCAACCCCGCGCTTGCTCCGGCCGGAAACACGGTTATAAGCATCGAAAAGGGCTCTGGCCTTAGGCCAGGGCCCTTTTTCGTGCGCGCGAACGCGTGAAGCGCTATCAACGATCTCGCGGTTGCCACCTGAGCAACCGAAGCGCGACGGAAGACTCTCGGAGGGGCTGAGATGGCAAACGTGGTCGTGATCGGCGCCCAATGGGGCGACGAAGGCAAGGGCAAGATCGTCGATTGGCTGTCCGAACGGGCGGATATCGTCGTGCGCTTTCAGGGCGGCCACAACGCTGGCCATACCCTCGTCATCAACGGCAAAACCTATAAGCTGGCGCTGCTGCCCTCCGGTATCGTCCGCGGCGGCAAGCTGTCGATCATCGGCAATGGCGTGGTGGTCGATCCCTGGCACCTGGCCTCCGAGATCGATGCCATTCGCTTGCAGGGCGTTCATGTCGGCCCCGACAACCTCAAGGTCGCCGAAAACGCGACACTGATCCTACCCTTGCACCGTGAGCTGGACCAACTACGCGAAGCCTCCGCTGGCGGCCAGAAGATTGGCACCACGGGCCGCGGCATCGGCCCGGCCTACGAAGACAAGGTCGGCCGCCGCTCGATCCGGGCCCAGGACCTGCGCAATCTCGCCAATCTCGGCCCCAAGGTCGACCGCCTGCTCGTGCACCACAATGCGCTGCGCAGCGGCCTCGGCCAGCCGCAGATCTCCAAGGACGCCCTCATCGCCGACCTCACCGCCATCGCGCCGAACATCACGCCCTATATCGATTGCACCTGGGATCTGTTGGACCGCGCCCGCCGCGCCGGCAAACGAATCCTGTTCGAGGGCGCCCAAGGCGCGCTGCTCGATGTCGACCACGGCACCTATCCGTTCGTCACGTCGTCGAACACGGTGGCAGCCCAGGCGGCCACCGGATCCGGCATCGGCCCGCGCGCCATCGGTACTGTGTTGGGTCTGGCCAAGGCTTACACCACGCGCGTCGGGTCAGGGCCGTTCCCCACGGAATTGCTCGGCCCCGATGGCGAGCCGGACGAAATCGGCCAGCTACTCGGCAAGCGCGGCAAGGAATTCGGCGTCAACACGGGCCGCCGCCGCCGCTGCGGCTGGTTCGATGCCGTGCTCGTTCGCCAGATCGTCAAGATCTCTGGCATTGACGGCATCGCCCTGACGAAGCTTGATATTCTCGACCCGCTTCCCGAAATCAAGATCTGCGTCGCTTATGAACTCGATGGCCGGCGTTATGATCGGCTGCCTGCGGGCATGAACCAGCAGGCGCGGGTGAAGCCGATCTACGAGACGCTCCCAGGCTGGGAAGCCTCGACCGAAGGCAAGCGCTCTTGGGCCGCCCTGCCGGCGCAGGCGATCAAGTACGTCAAGCGCATCGAGGAATTGATCGAGTGCCCGGTCACGCTTCTTTCGACTAGCCCGGAACGCGACGACACGATCCTGATGAAGGACCCGTTCGAGGACTAACCGGCCACGGCCAAGGCACTGCCAGGCCATCGCCAGTATCAAATGGTCCCATGGGCGCTGCAAAGTTGCAGCGCCCATTTTTATGTCTGCGCCAGGACGTGCACGACCCGCAAGCCACCTCGGCCCCTTCATGACTGGTGGTCACGGAGTTGTGTTCCGAAACGGTTCGGTTCCATATTGATCTTTGCAAATGAACACCGTATATTTCAATTCATCGAGACGCGCTGGCGCTTCTGCAAACTGCGATGGCTCAAACGACCCGGCCCAA
>JANXRM010000477.1 GCA_025353015.1 Hyphomicrobiales bacterium | reverse complement strand
AAGCTTGAACGGCACGACCTTCTGGCTCTGGCTGCCGAGGCCTTCGATCGAGAGCGTCATCACATCGCCAGCTTTCAGGAACATCGGCTGCGGCTTCATGCCGAGACCGACGCCCGGAGGCGTTCCCGTGGTGACGATGTCGCCGGGCTCCAGCACCATGAACTGCGAGACGTAGTGCAGAATGAAATCGCACTTGAAGATCATTGTCTTGGTCGAGCCGGTCTGCATGCGCTTTCCGTTGAGATCAAGGTGCATCGGCAGATTGTTGACGTCCATGACCTCGTCCGACGTCACGAGCCAGGGGCCGACCGGACCGAACGTTTCCGCGCATTTGCCCTTCATCCATTGGCCGCCGCGCTCGATCTGGAAATTCCGCTCCGAGACGTCGTTGCAGATTGTGTAGCCGGCGATGTGGCTGGCGGCGTCCTTCAACTCGACATAGCGGGAGCGCTTCCCGACGACGAAGGCGATCTCCAATTCCCAATCGAGCTTGGTCGAGCCGCGCGGGATCATGACATCGTCGTTGGGTCCCGAGAGGCAGTTGGTCAGCTTGTAGAAAATGATCGGCTCGGTCGGAATGGGCATGCCGGCTTCGGCCGCGTGATCGGCATAGTTGAGGCCAATGGCCATGAAGTTGCGCACGTTGCCGACCGGACAGCCGAGGCGCACGCCTTTGGGCGCTTCCGGCAGGCTCTTGGGATCGATGGTTTTCAGGTGCGCGAGTGACGCCGGCGACAGCACGTCGCCATTGATGTCTTTGACGTGACCCGAGAGGTCACGAATAGTGCCGGTCGATTCAACAAGGCCGGGCTTCTCGGCGCCGGGCGCGCCAAAACGGACAAGCTTCATGAGGTTTCGCTCCTGGTTGTGTCGTGTGAATTTGAGAGTTGGAAAATTGGATCGCTTATGGGTAGGCCGCAGCCGCGCGGGTGTCCAGCCGGAATGAATGCCGAAATTGGACGGCCCGGATCGCCATAACCGGAGCGGAAGTGCCACCGGCTCCTCCGGCTGGCACCTGCGGCTTCACTTCCCGCGCCCAACGCACTAGGTTGGGGCCATCGCATGTCACCGGCCCACTACAATCGACCCGTGCCGAAGCCCGAGGAGTCCCTCCCGTGACCATCAAGGATGGCGTTGTCGCCGCCGTCGGCAACACGCCGCTGATCAAATTGAAGCACGCTTCCGAGATCACCGGTTGCACGATCCTCGGCAAGGCGGAGTTCATGAACCCCGGCCAATCGGTCAAGGACCGGGCTGCGTTGTACATGATCCGGGACGCGGTCAAATTGGGTACGCTTCGACCTGGCGGCACGATCGTGGAGGGCACGGCGGGCAATACCGGCATTGGCCTTGCCGTCATCGGCAATGCACTCGGCTTCCGCACGGTGATCGTCATTCCGGAAACGCAAAGCCAGGAGAAGAAGGACACGCTTCGCTTGCTCGGCGCCGAGCTGGTGGAGGTGCCGGCTGTCCCGTACAAAAATCCGAACAACTACGTGAAATATTCGGCGCGGCTGGCAGAGGCACTGGCGAAAACCGAACCTAATGGCGCGGTCTGGGCCAACCAGTTCGACAATGTCGCCAACCGCGAGGCCCATATCGTCACGACAGCCGAGGAGATCTGGTCGGAAACGCAAGGCCGCATCGACGGCTTTGTTTCAGCAGTGGGCTCGGGCGGAACGCTGGCTGGCGTTTCCATGGGGCTGAAGGCCAGACGCCGCGATATCCAGATTGCGTTGGCAGACCCGCCGGGCGCAGCACTGCATGCTTACTACACGACGGGCGAGCTCAAATCCGAAGGCTCCTCGATCACCGAGGGCATCGGCCAGGGCCGTATCACCAAGAACCTGGAGGGCGCCGTCATCGACCGCTCCTACCTCATCCCCGATGCCGAGGGCGTGGAGATCGTGTTCCAGTTGCTGCAGCACGAGGGGCTTTGCCTCGGCTCATCGTCGGGCGTCAACGTGGCCGGCGCCATCCGGCTTGCGCGTGATCTCGGGCCTGGTAAGACGATCGTGACGATCCTCTGCGACTACGGCACGCGCTATCAGTCGAAACTCTTCAACCCGGAATTTCTGCGTTCGAAGAACTTGCCGGTCCCGCCGTGGCTAGCCACGAAGAACAAGGCGCCACCGGCCGTTTTCCTCGACGCAGAGAAGGCTTGATGCCCCAAGGCTTGACGACAATGACCGAGCAACTTTACCGCGCCGATGCCTATCTTCGCGAAGCCACGGCCAAGGTCTTGGGCCTGACCGAACGCGGCGGCATCGTGCTCGATAAGACTCCCTTTTATGCCTCGGCCGGCGGCCAACCCGGCGACCGCGGCGTCATTCGGTTCGGTGGCGGCTCATGCCTGATCGCAACGACGGTCTATGACGCGGACAAAACGACGATCGTGCACGTCGCAGCCGAGGGCGCGACGCTGCCAGTCGTCGGCGAACCCGTGACGATCGCGCTGGATTGGGAGCAGCGGCACAAGCATATGCGGATGCACACCGCACTGCACTTGCTGTGCAGCCTGGTCAAGTTCCCAGTCACCGGCGGCCAGATCGGCGCGGAGGAAGGCCGGCTCGACTTCGACATCGAGGATGCCTCGGCCATCGACAAAGACACACTCACAGCCGCCTTGAATGCGTTGATATCAGCCGGTCACGCTGTCACCGAGCGCTGGATCACCGACGCCGAGCTCGAGGCCAATCCAGGCCTCGTGCGCACCATGGCCGTCAAACCACCCATGGGCTCGGGCAAGGTTCGCCTCGTGCTGATTGGCGACAAAGGTGCTGTCGACATGCAGCCCTGCGGCGGAACCCACGTGCGCAACACCAACGAGATCGGCACCGTTGCCGTCACCAAGATCGAAAAGAAGGGCAAGCTCAACCGGCGTGTCCGCGTTGCCTTTGCCTGAACTGCTACGACCATCCCACCGACCCGGAGTAACCCATGGCCAATGCGACCCAATGGATCATCGAGACCGCTGCACTGGCAGCCGCTCTCGGCAGCCCAAATCTTGTCCTGCTCGACGGCTCCATGCACCTGCCGACGTCGGGTCGCAACGCGCGCAAGGAATATGAAGCCGCGCATATTCCGGGTGCCCACTACTTCGACATCGACGAGATCGCGGACAAATCCAATTCCCTGCCGCACATGCTGCCGCGCCCGGAGCAATTCGCCGCGCAAGTCGGCAAAATGGGCATCGGCGATGACACGCGCATCGTCGTCTATGACAGCGAAGGTCTTTATTCCGCGGGCCGCGTCTGGTGGATGCTGCGCACCATGGGTCACGAGAACGTCGCGGTTCTCAATGGTGGCTTGAAGAAATGGAAGGCCGAGGGACGCCCGGTCACCGACGAACCTTCGGCACGCCATCCCGTCCGCTCGTTCACGCCGAAATTCAACGCCGCCCGCGTCAGGGATGCCGCCGCCGTGAAAGCCTTGATCGGCGATGCGCGCGTACAAGTCGTCGATGCCCGCGCGGCAGCCCGTTTTGCCGGTTCGGTTCCCGAGCCCCGCGCCGGCCTCCGGTCTGGCCATATCCCATCGTCGAAAAGCCTGCCGTTCACGACGTTGTTGAATGCCGACGGCACGTTGAAGGACAAAGCAGCCCTCGGCGCCGTGTTCAAAGCCGCCGGCGTCGATCCCGCCCGGCCTGTGGTCGCCAGCTGCGGCTCCGGTGTAACGGCCGGCGTCATTGCCTTTGCGCTCGGCCAACTCGGGCAAGCCGACGCGGCGGTCTACGATGGGTCCTGGTCGGAATGGGGGGCCCGGACGGACCTGCCGATCGAAACCGGCTGAGTTCGATCGCTGTGCCGCCGCGAGCAGCTCCTGTGCTCTCTGTCTATTGACAGACACAGCTTTTCTTATGGCTGCATTCGCATTTGTGATTTGACAGACTAACAGTTGTCGGTAGAGTGGGGTAATTATTAACGATGACGACATATAAACAGTGAACGTTAGATGAGAACGGATCGGCCTCCAACTCTGTTGACTTGGAGGTGAGGTCCTCGAAATTGGAGTTCATGAGTATGCGTAATATTTTTCCGAAGGCGCCCTGAAACCAGCAGCGATGCGCCGATACTTGGTCCCCTCGACCCGGCCGCACGAAATCGCCGAAATTGCAGCCTTCTGGTTCCGAACCAACGCTCAGCTTGACCATTTTCAAGCACCAGTTTCCGCCAGTGCCGCCACTCCTCCCCCCCCGACGTGGCAACGTGGCATTGAGCGGTGATGCGGCCCCCAGCGCCCATGTCCCTCCCCACCCGGCGCTGGCGGGCCGCATCCTTTTATCCGGCTCCCTATTAAGATCTGCGGCGCGAGATCTCTAGATCTTTAGTCTGCCGAACCGCGCAATCGATAACCGAACCGACGCAAATCCGTTGCTGGAAGTGGCGGCAGCGCAGACGCCCGTTGCGCCAATGATCCTCTCAGCGCGGCAACACCCGGCCGCTGCAGCACTTGCTTGGCCCCGCGTGCCGCGATCGGACCAGCGATCCCCAGCAGCCGCACCAGATCGGGTTCTCGGATACCGAGTTCGGCGAGCAGAAACACCGTATTGAACAGGTAGTCGAGATTATCGCCCGCAGAACCACGGGCCGCGCGGATGATGCGAGCTTGCTTGTCCAATGGCAGGCGGCCGGCATAGCTCGGATGGCTGCGCTCGACCACGTAGGCCAGCGCCCGGACGTGAGCGTGACCACCGGTTCCCGAGCCGGCGCCGGCCGCATCTCCCTGACCTTGATTATCGAGCCGCACGATCACCGACGTCTCGCGATAGACTCCATAGATCAGCTCTCGTTCTCGAAGATAGCCGATCACGGACGCTGCATGCTCGGCCGCGATCCGGTAGGCGATACCGGTGCAGGTCCGCCCGCGATCGAGGCCCAGCACCAGTCCGGGCCGTGCGTTCGTGCCCCGATGATGCGTCGAGCGGATGCAGAACGACCGATGGTAGCCATCGACGGTTGCCCGCGCCCGCTCCACGAACGGGAAGTCGGGCCGCCACATAAGCGAGCCGTAGCCGAAGATCCAAATGTCGGATGCTGGGTGCAAAGGATCAGGAACCAGGGATCAGTGAGGGACAAGGGACAACTAAAGAATTGGGGACGAGTAAAGGACGATGAAAGTGCATTCTCGATTCCGGAAGTCCCGCAAACCATCTGCCATTTTGTCTTTTTTTCCCTTTTTGTCCCTGATCCCCGGCCCCTAATCCCCGGCCCCTGATCCCTGATCCCTGATCCCTGATCCCTGATCCCTGATCCCTAGATCACTTCTTCTCCGTCTGCGCGCCATGCGGGCGCCCGAAATCCGGCGCCGCCGTATCCTGACCCGCCTTGATGATGCCGCGGCGGATGGATCTGGCCTCGGTGAAAAGATCGAACAGCGTGTCGCCATCGCCGTAGCGGATGGCCCGCTGCAAATGGATGAGATCCTCCGTAAACCGTCCGAGCATTTCCAAAACCGCCTCTCGGTTGTTCAGGAACACGTCGCGCCACATAGTGGGATCAGAGGCCGCGATCCGCGTGAAATCACGGAAACCGCCGGCCGAAAACTTGATCACCTCACTGTCGGTCACCCGTTCGAGATGGGCAGCCGTATTGACGATGTTGAACGCAATCAAATGCGGCACGTGGCTGGTGATACCGAGCACGAGGTCGTGGTGATCGGCGTCCATGATCTCGACGTTGGAGCCGAGCTTTTCCCAGAACGTGCGCAGCCGCGTCACGTGAACCGCATCTGCACCCGGCAATGGCGTCAGAATGCACCAGCGATTGTCGTAGAGCTCTGCAAAGCCAGCCTCCGGCCCCGAATGCTCCGTTCCGGCGATCGGATGTCCCGGAATGAAATGCACGCCTGCGGGCACATGCGGGCCGACATCGCGGACGATGGCGCCCTTCACCGATCCGACGTCAGTGAGAATGGTGCCTGGTTCCAGATGCGGTCCGATTTCGGCGGCAATCTTTCCGCAAGCGCCAACGGGCACGCAGAGAATGACGAGATCAGCGCCGCGCACAGCCTCGCGGGCATCCGCATAGCCTTTGGCGATCAGGCCGAGCTTGATTGCCGTCGCCCGCGTCGCCTCCGTTTTCGCGGCGCCGACGATCTCGCCCGCCAGCCCCGCCCGCCGTGCAGCGTGACTGATCGACGACCCGATCAGCCCGATACCGATCAGCGCGATCCGCTTGAACATCGGCCCTACTGGTGCGACTGTTTTCTTCTGGCCGATCTTTGAGCGGCTTTTGCTCATGCGCGGCCCGCCTTGAGAAAATCGGCGAGTGCCGCGACGACGGCCCGGTTATCGTCGGCCGTGCCGATGGTCATGCGCAGGCAATTCGGCAAGCCATAGCCGGCCACACGCCGCACGATGATGGCGCGCGACTTGAGGAACACATCGGCAGCCTCGACGCCCCGCGCTTGGTCGGCTGGAAAATGAATGAGCACGAAGTTGCCGACACTTGGCGTCACCTTCAGGCCGAGTTTCTCGATCTCCGCAGTCACCCAAGGCAACCATTGGTCGTTGTGCGCGATCGACGTCTCGACGTGCGCCTTGTCGGCAACCGCCGCCACGCCGGCCGCGATCGCAGCCGACGTTACGTTGAACGGCCCGCGGATCCGGTTGAGCACGTCGGCGATGGCCTGCGGACAATAGGCCCAGCCGAGGCGCAAGCCCGCGAGCCCATAAATTTTCGAGAAGGTGCGCGTCATCACGCAATTTTCCGACGTGGCCACCAGTTCGATGCCGGCCTCGTAATCGTTGCGGCGGACATATTCGGCGTAGGCTGAATCAAGCACAAGCAGCGTGTCCGGGCGCAGTGCCGCGTGCAGCCGGCGAACGTCGGCGAACGGCCGGTATGTGCCTGTGGGATTATTCGGATTATCGAGAAACACGATCTTCGTGCGCGGCGTCAGCGCCGCAATCATCGCATCGATATCGGCTGCTAGATTTTTTGCTTTGGTGATCACGGGCTTGGCGCCGTTGCCAAGCGTCACGATCTTGTAGACCAGAAAACCGTGCTCGGAAAAAACCACCTCGTCGCCCTGGCCCAGATAAGCGTGTGCCAAGAGGTTGAGCAACTCGTCCGAGCCGCAGCCGCAGACGATGCGCGCGGGATTGAGCCCATAGGCAGCGCCGATCGCGTTGCGCAACGCCGTCGCCGATCCATCCGGGTAACGCTCGATATGATCGGCCTCGGCCCGGTAGGCCGCCATCGCTTTCGGGCTGGCGCCGAGCGGCGTCTCATTCGACGAGAGTTTGATGGGCTTCATGCCGCCGGGCACGGTGCTATCGCCGGGCACATAGGCCTGGATATCGAGAATGCCGGGTTGCGGGCGGGGGCCGTTCACAGTTTGGGACATGGGTGTCGGTGCCTGATCGTGCGAGAGATCTTGCCCCGTTGATACTGGAGACAGCCGTGAATTCAAACAGCAAACCGTCCGTTCGGGCAGGGCTGCCGGCACCCGCGCTCACCAAGACCTTCGACGCGTCGCTGCAACCCAAAACGAACCCACTTCCCGCACGCCCGAAAGCCTGTCTATAATCGTTGCATGCTCCAGTCTCGTACCGAGGTTCGCGTTCGCAAGGGGATGTCGCGTGATGCGGCAGTCCTGGCGGATTTGTTCAGGCAGTCGTGGGAGGTCGCCTATCGCGGCATCATCCCCCATCTCCATCTGGAGAGTATGATCCGGCGGCGCGACAAACGCTGGTGGCAGAATGCGGCCAAAGGATCCGACGGCCTGCTGGTTCTGGAGGTTGCCGGCCAGATTGCGGGTTACGCCACCTTCGGGCGATCGCGCGGCCGCGGCAAGGTCCAAGGCGAGATCTACGAAATATATCTGGCGCCGGATCATCAGGGTCTGGGCTTCGGTGAGCACCTGTTCGAGGCCGCCCGCCATGCTCTCGACGAGCGCCGCCTCAACGGCTTGATCGTCTGGGCCTTGGCTGAAAATACCGGCGCTGCGAGCTTCTATTGGCGCCGCGGCGGTCGCCCGACGGCCAAGCTCATGGACACGGTCGGCGGCACCAAGCTCGAGAAGATCGCCTATACGTGGCAGTGAAAGCTGGGCCCTACGTATCCGGCCGTGTGAACCACTGGCGGGCGGTCTTCTCCCGACGCCAAGCTCCCACCTACCTTGGGCTCTTGCTCCGTCGCCCGCGGACGTCGGGCGCGGATTTGCAATCGAACCTGCGCGCTGTTGTATCGGCGATCTGGCGCGCGATGGCGATCGCATCGGGATTGGCCAGCGCGTCGATATGGGCGACATGGCAGGACTGGCCCGAGGCCACCCGCGTGACGACGAGAACTTCGCCCTGTCGCCCGCCGGCTAACGTGAAATAGCGCAAGATCGTGGCAAACGGCACCGGGCGCCCGTTCTGGCGGACAATGCGCCATTCCAGTGTCGCGCGGGCATGTTTGGCATCAAAGATCGAATTGAAGGATGCGAGTGTCTGCTCCGCCGCCCGATGCCGGCCCGCTTCGTCGCCCACGCTGACGAAGGTGCGTTGATCGCCCTCCGCCACCCGAACCGGGTAACCATCGAGCCCGGCACAGATCCAGGAATGGCCGTCAGCATGCTGTTCAACGCGCCGGCAGGACGCAAGCTCCAGCGTCGTGTAGAGGCTTTTCAGCGGATTGGCGTTGGCGGGGTGGGCACAAGCCCATGCTCCAATGTATAAAATGGTGGCCAAAACGCCTGCACGCGCTCGATTCATCGCCATTGTCCTCGCCTTCCCAGGCGGAGCATAACTGACACCTGCGGACACAATGTGGCAATTCCGCCGCAACGCGATGCAACTGGACGGCACCCGGTGCGGACTTTAGACAGCACGGGAAAGAGGAGCACCCCATGCGCATCGATGCCATAGCGATCGGCCAAAACCCGCCGAACGACATCAACGTCATCATCGAGGTTCCGGTCGGCGGGGAACCGATCAAATACGAACTGGACAAGGCGTCCGGTACGCTCGTCGTCGACCGCTTCCTTTATACGCCCATGCGCTATCCCGGAAATTACGGTTTCGTGCCGCATACCCTCTCCGCCGATGGCGACCCCTTGGACGTGCTGGTCTGTAATACCCGCGCGATCGCCCCCGGCGCGGTCATGAATTGCCGGCCCATCGGCGTACTGGTCATGGAAGACGACGGCGGCGGCGACGAGAAGGTGATCGCGGTGCCCTCCTCGAAGATCACCCAGCGCTATGACCGCGTGAAAAATCATACCGATCTACCCGAAATCACGGTCCGCCAAATCCAGCACTTCTTCGAGCACTACAAGGATCTGGAACCTGGTAAATGGGTCAAGATCAAGCACTGGGGCGACGCGGATGAAGCGCGGCGCTTCATCACCGAAGCCATCGAGCGTGCCCGCGCTCACCCGGGCTGATCCACCGGTCGTCTCCGCCGCCAGCAGTGCCGGCGCGGCTACCTATAAATCAACACGCCGCATCACCCTTCCACCCAGTCCTGCCCATTGCTATACCGCGAACGCACGGCTGGAACAGGTGACAAGCCGAGGGAGCGAACATGTCCGAAATGAAACTCGCCATCATGGGCGCCGCCGGCCGTATGGGCCAGGAACTGATGCGCGCCGCTCAATGCATCGACGGCTGCACGATCACCGGCGCGATCGAACCCAAGGGATCGAAATCCATCGGCCAGGATATCGGTGTCCTCGCGGGTATCGGCGCCACCGGCGTCCTGATAACCGATGACCCGCTCGAGATGGTCGCCAAGGTCGACGGCATTCTGGATTTCACCATTCCCAAGGCGACCGTCGAGTTCGCCGGGTTGGCCGCGAATGCTCGCATCGTCCACGTCATCGGCACGACCGGCTTGAACGAGGCCGAAATGGCCAAGCTCGGCGCGGCCGCCCGCCACGCCACCATCGTCAAGGCCGGCAACATGAGCCTTGGCGTCAATCTCTTGACCGCGGTGACGCGCAAGGTTGCCGAAGCGCTGGACGAGGATTTCGACATCGAAGTCCTGGAAATGCACCACCGCCACAAGATCGATGCGCCCTCAGGCACGGCTCTGATGCTCGGCCAAGCCGCCGCCGAAGGCCGAAAGATCAAGTTGGCGGACCGCAGCGTCCGCGTTCGCGACGGCCATACCGGCGCCCGCAACCGTGGCGACATCGGATTTGCCACTCTTCGCGGCGGCAACGTCGTCGGCGAGCACAGTGTCGTTTTCGCCGCCGACGGCGAGCGCATCGTCATCACGCACATCGCCACCGACCGGGGCATCTTCGCGCGCGGTGCCATCAAGGCGGCCCTCTGGGGCCGCGGCAAAGGGCCGGGCCTTTTCTCGATGGCGGATGTCTTGGGAATGTAGTTGCGCGTTGCCGGCATCACACGCCGCCGCAGAACGCTTCGTGACGCCGCTTGGGTATGGGCGGCCATCGCACACGGGAGAGACCTATGGACAATGTACTGGTGCTCGTTCGCCATGGCGAAAGCGAGTGGAACAAGCTCAATCTTTTCACCGGCTGGAAAGACCCCGATCTCACGGAAAAGGGCGTCGCCGAGGCGAAGACGGCAGCCGTGCTCCTGAAGGCCCAAAGGCTCAAGTTCGACATCGCCTTCACCAGCGATCTCACTCGTGCCCAGCACACGTTGAAGCTGATCTTGGACGGCCTTGGACAGCAGAGCCTCGAAACCTTGCGCGACCAGAAGCTGAACGAGCGCGACTACGGCGATCTCTCCGGGTTGAACAAGGATGATGCGCGAAAGCGGTGGGGCGAAGAGCAGGTGCTCATCTGGCGCCGCAGCTACGACGTGCCGCCCCCCGGTGGCGAGAGCTTGAAGGATACGCTGGAGCGCGTGCTGCCCTACTACGAGGCGAAAATCTGGCCGGCGGTGAAGGCGGGCAAGAACGTCATTGTGGCGGCGCATGGCAACTCGTTGCGCGCCCTCATCATGAAACTCGAAGGCTTGACCGGCGAGGAGATCCTGAAACGCGAGCTCGGGACCGGCGTTCCCATCGTCTATCGCTTGAACGGCGATGGTTCGGTCATGTCCCGCAAGGATCTGATCGCCTGACATCTTGTAACGCTGCGGAGACCAACACGATGGCTATGAGTGAAATCACCGAGACGAAGCGCGCCGAGGATCACCGGTCGCGTTGGATCGGCATTTATGTCGGCATCCTCGCAACGCTGCTCGCGATCTGCACGCTCGGCGGCGGCAATGCGACGAAGGACGCCACCCGCGCCAACATCGACGCCACGAACCTGTGGAATTTCTTCCAGGCCAAAAATACGCGCCGGGAGCTTTACATCGTCTCGACTGCCGACCTCGAATTGTTCCTCAAGGCGCAACCCTCGCTGTCGGCGGATTCCCGCGCCGCCATCGAGGAGCGGATCAAGGCCAACAAGGCGCGGATTGCCTTGCTCAGCAGCGACAAGGAGAAGAACGAAGGCCTGGACGAGTTATGGGCCAAGGGCCAGGAGATCGGTAAAGAACGCGAAGTCGCGTTCCGCCGCGACCCCTATTTCGATATGGCGCAAGCCCTTCTGCAGATTGCTATCGTGCTAGCGTCGGTGGCATTGATTGCAGAAGCGAATATGCTTCTTTATTTCAGCTTCGCACTGGCCAGCATGGGCTCATTGCTCATGTTGAACGGTTTCACGTTGCTTGCGAAGCTACCCCTTCTCGGCTGACGGGCCGTCCGCGCCCGCCGCTCCGATGGCGATCATTGGAGCCCAATGATCGACTTTAGCGCACGCACTTCGCTGTCCGCGGTCACGACGGGCAGACCGATTTGCTGGCCCGATTGCAGGACCAGGATCGCCCTTGGTTCCACCACGCCATATTTGTCTTGGGCAGGACCCATTTGAAGGGTGACGATCTCGTCGCGCTCGATCGTGGTGCGTCGCGTTGCAAAAAAGTTGGCTTGCACGATGATGAGCGCACGCGCACCCCGTTCGGCGACAACGCCGACCACATTTCCGGGATTGAGAACGCAGTAGGCGTAAACGGCCACGGAAAACATCAGCATCGGCAACAGGATTGTCGACAGGATGAACGGCGCGTGCAGCAGCGCCAGCGGATCGATGAGCAGGAAGAGCAGGATCGGGAGAACCAAGCCGATCACCAACGGCGCCGCGGCATTCGATGCGCCAATGAGTTGCCCTGCTTCCGGATCGACCCCGTCTGCAAACACTGCGAGATGGCTTTCAGCTGCTGTTGCCGTACTCATGACCTTCAGTACCTCCGAAAAACTGCAGATTTGGTTCGCAATCGAGAGGTACTTTAACAATCAAACGTTTAAATATCGTACACTGCATATCCGTCCAGAAACGATGCCTCGCACAGGCAGTTGTTAATCATTCGCGGCGGGGCGTCGCATTGCGACACACCGGCACCGCACCATCATGCCGCATGATAAAACTACGCCGCGACTTCGATCACCGCATCGACGATGGAATAGCCTTTGCCGGCGTCGAACAGCATCAGCGGGTTCATGTCCATCGACAGAATGGACGGATCCTTCGCCATGAGCGCCGCCACCCGCACGGCCGCCTCGCCCATGGCATCCTGATCCATCGGCGGCTCGCCGCGAACACCGCCAAGAACCGGCACACAGCGCAATTGTTTCAATCCCCGCACCGCGTCCTCGCGTGTAAAGGGCGGCATCAGCAGCGCCACATCGGGCATCGCCTCCACGTACTTGCCGCCATCGCCAACGACGACGACCGGGCCGAAGAACACATCACGATGCGCGCCGATCATCATCTCGCGGCGACCTTTCGCCATGCGCGCGACGATGACGCCGTCGAACCGGGCTTTCGCTTTGACGATGGCCGCTTCCATCTCGCGGTAGGCAGCCTCGATCGCGTCCTCGTCGTCGAGACCGAGGCGGACGAGACCGTATTCGGATTTGTGCGGCAGGTCTGCCGAGCAACCTTTGACGACCACGGGTCCACCGAGATTGCGCCAGGCGGCCGCCGCGTCCTGCGCCGAGCGGCAAAGCCGGTGCGGCACCACACTCAATCCGGCTTTGCTCAACAGTGCCAGGCTTTCCGCCTCGTTCAGCGTTCGGGTTTTCTTGGCATCGCTGATCGCATCGTGCGGCTTCCATTGCGGCATCGCGCGCGCCTTGGCTGCAGTCACCAACTCATCGTGCGCGACGAACTGCGCCAGCGCCGATATGGCCTCGGCTTCGAGTGGGAACACGGGCACGCCTTCGGCGCGGAACGTGGCCGGAATATCGCCCTGCCATCCCGCCACCACAACCGGCTTGCCGGTGGCTTTGCTGAAGCCTGCGATATCGCGGGCAAATTGCGGCATGTCATATC
The DNA here is from genome assembly GCA_025353015.1 of Hyphomicrobiales bacterium. Lineage (GTDB taxonomy): Bacteria > Pseudomonadota > Alphaproteobacteria > Rhizobiales > Hyphomicrobiaceae. The sequence goes on along the minus strand of JANXRM010000477.1, from coordinate 42,237 downwards.
CGGGCCCGCCGACGGGCATGTCCACCTTGAACAAATCCGCGGCGTCGGCCGTGGCGATGACGGGAAGGATCTGCCCGAGCAGGCCGTTGTTCGAGAGCAACGCCGCAGTCAGATCAATTGGGTTCGCCGCCGAGGCAAAGCTCGGCAAAATCTTATCCAGTTGCGCGCGTGTGGTTGGATCGAACTTGACGACCTCGAGGCCGGCGAAGGTCGCTGCGTCCGCGCTCATGACACCGGTCGCACCCGAGCCTGAAATCGTCACGAAACGGCGGCCGGAGGGCTTCCAGCCCTTGAGGTACAATTCCGCCGCCGAGATCATGCCGGCGATATCCTGCACGCGCCAGATGCCGACCCGCTTCAACGCCGCATCGACGACGCGATCCTCGTTGGCCAGCGCCCCCGTATGCGACTGCGCCGCGCGTTGACCGGCGTCCGTGCGGCCGGACTTGAGCGCCACGATCGCAACGCCGTTCTTGTGCGCGGTTTCCGCCAGTGTCGTCAGGAAATCGGGCCGCGGGATGCCTTCGAGATAGAGCAGCAACAGCTTGATGTCGGGATCGCTGACCGCCGCCGTCGCCATCTCAAGCACGTTGACGTCGGCATCGTTGCCCGTCGCTAGCGAATAGCGGGCACCAAGCCCACGTTCGTTCAACAAGCCGATCGGGATCGCGCTCATGGCGCCGGATTGGCTGACCACGGCGATGGGCGCGTCCTTCGGCCGGATGGTGGTGAAGAACGTCGAAAAGCTCGCAACGCAGCCGTTGGCGAAGTTGGCGAGGCCCTGCGTATTCGGGCCGACCATGCGCATACCGCCGGCGCGCGCCGCCGCGACCATCTCGTTTTGCTTGGCAACGCCTGTGGGATCACCGGTTTCGCCGAAGCCCGACGTGATGCAGATCGCGGCCTTGACCCCGCGCTTGGCGCAATCCTTGACGGCCGCAACCGCGAGGTCTCCCGGCACCACGACGACGGCCAATTCTGGCACCTCGGGCAAGGACGCGAGATCTGGAAACGCGGCCAATCCCTGCACTTCTTTGCGACTGGGATTGATCGGGAAAATCTTGCCCTTGAAGCCGTAGCTCTGCAGGTAATGCAGCGGCCGCCCGCCAACCTTGTTGACCTCGTTCGAGGCACCAATGATCGCGACGGATTTCGGGGAGAGGAAAGATGCGAGGGAGGTTGTGGACATAGTTCTTTCTTTCACGGTCTGATCTTTTTGCTCTTGCGGTCCTATTCAACGTCTTCCCCGCCTTCGCGGGGATGACGTTTTTGTTGGGCCGAGATCAACGAGTATTCGCTTCGCCTCATTGGAGAGCCCGTGATGGTGAAATTAGGTTACACCGTCGCGATCGCATTTGCCGGTGAGCCGACTGCGCCGGGGAGGTTCAGCGGTGGCGCGGTGAGCAGGAAGCTCGAGCGGTTGTTCTTGCGTAGCCAGTTCGCGAGCTCCGACAGCCGCCAGATCTCACCGAGATTGACGCCGGTCTTGAACAGCGCGTGCTGGTGCAATGGCAGCATCACGCACTGGCCCGGTTTGATCGGCGCGTTGTGGACTTCCACCGCGTAGTTGTCTGAAATCAGCGCCGCGCACTTCGACTCCGTCACCCATTGCAGCAGTTTCTGGTCAGAGCCGTCGAGACCGCAGCAGGAGTGATGCAGCTTGTGCTCATCAGGCTTTTTCTTGCCATCGAAGATCACCTCGTCGAAGCCCGTGCGGAAACATATGAGATCGCCGGGCAGGATCTTGATGCCATCAGCGGCGAAAATGCGCATCAGGTCGTCGTAGCCAACGGCCTTCTTCGCCTTGCCGAAATGCGCTTCCAGATCGACCATAACGGCGCGGCCCTGGATGCACTTGTTAGCCATGTTCTCGACACCGAGCGCATTGGCCGCTGACGTGCCGATGGCTGGAACCAATGTGCCGGGGACGCCGCCGGCCTGTTTCGGATCGGTCGGGCCGACGATCTCATGGCCAAGGCGATAGCCGTTGTAGAAAACGGCCTCGGCCTTGCCGTCGCCGTCGGCATCGAACAGCGCGCCGACGTGGGCGAGGGTATCCCACTGTGTCGAGTACTGCAGATGCAGCAAAACCATGTCGTCGTTGATGACGTCGGTCATACCAGGGTGATCCCACTCGGCGCGATAGCCCCAGTTGGGCTTGTCGCCGCGCAGCGTCGGGCGGATCTGCGGCGGATGCCGGCGCGGATTGAGGACTGCGCCACCCGGATAATCGAGCGGCATGCACAAGTTGAATGTCTGCCCGGTTTTGACCTCGGCGATGCCCTGGCGGACTTTCTCAGCCGTGATCTCGTTCAAGCGGCCAAGCTGATCGTCAGGCCCGTAGTCGCCCCACGTCGAATTCTCGGGACGGTGCTTCCAACGCTTGTTGGCGGGGGCTTTCTCACTCATCGGGGCATCTCCTCGAGGGCTGCAGTTCGTTGCGAACAACGGCTTCAACCCCGAGCATACGCCACCTGTCCGGACAGACAAGAGCCGGACAAATACCCTTCCTGTTTCCCCGCTCCGCGCCCGGCTTACGCGAACTCCATGATGACCGCGTCGACCGCAAGACTGTCGCCGGCCTTGGCGTTGATCTTCTGCACGGTGCCGTCGCGTTCGGCGCGCAGCACGTTCTCCATTTTCATGGCCTCGACCACGGCCAGCGTGTCGCCGGCTTTGACCGCTTGCCCGACCGCAACGCTGATCGACTTGACCAGACCCGGCATCGGACAGAGCAATAGCTTCGAGGTATCGGCCGCCGCCTTCTCCGGCATCAGCGCCGCCAGTTCTGCCTCGCGCTCGGTGTAGACGCGAGCGGGAACGGTGATGCCGCGCCATGACAGCGCCGCGCCGTTGAGCATGGGCTTCACTTGCACCGAGACCTCGCGGTCGCCCACCTTGCCCGTCCAGACAGGATCGCCCGGCTGCCAGGTGGATACGACCTCGATCGTCTCGCCGCGTTGCCCATCCTGGCCCGCAAACGTCACATAGAACGGCACGCCGCCGTCGCCTGAAACATCCAGGCGGCGCTCTTCCTTGCCGAGCCTGACGACGCGGCGCTTGGCAAAACGGACAGCATCGCCGCTCATCTGTTGCGTGATGTGCCGGCGGCGGACGTTGTGCTGATGGTCGATCACCCCGGCGACGGCTGCCAACGTATCGATCTCGTCGCCTTCGGCCCGGCGGGCAATGAACCCATCCGGATACTCTTCCTTGATGAAGCCCGTGGAAATCGCGCCCTTCTTCCAGCGCGGATGCTGCATCACCGAGGTCAGAAACGGGATGTTGTGCTGGATGCCGTCGATATGGAACGCATCGAGCGCGTCGGCTTGCAATGCGATGGCCTCTGCCCGCGTCGGCGCGTGCGTGACGAGCTTGGCGATCATCGGATCGTAGAACATCGAGATCTCGCCGCCTTCGGTGACGCCGGTGTCGTTGCGCACCGTCAGACCGCCGGCCGAGCCTTCGCGAGGTGGCCGGTATTTCACCAACCGACCGATGGAGGGCAGGAAATTGCGGTAGGGATCTTCGGCATAGATGCGGCTCTCGACCGCCCAGCCATTGAGCTTGATGTCGGCCTGCTTGAACGGCAGTTTCTCGCCGGCCGCGACGCGGATCATCTGCTCGACGAGATCGACGCCGGTGATGAGCTCCGTCACCGGATGTTCCACCTGCAGGCGCGTATTCATTTCCAGGAAGAAGAACGAGCGATCCTGGCCCGCCACGAATTCGACAGTGCCGGCGCTGTCGTAGCCAACGGCCTTGGAAAGCGCCACCGCCTGCTCGCCCATGGCGCGCCGGGTCTTCTCGTCCAAGAGCGGCGAGGGCGCTTCCTCGATCACCTTCTGGTTGCGGCGCTGGATCGAGCATTCGCGCTCGCCGAGATAGACGACGTTGCCGTGTTTGTCGCCCAGCACCTGGATCTCGATATGGCGCGGATTTTCAATGAATTTCTCGATGAAGATGCGGTCGTCGCCGAACGAGGACTTGGCCTCGGAGCGGGCGAGGGCAAACCCTTCCTCGCATTCGGCCGCGTTATAGGCGACGCGCATGCCTTTGCCGCCACCGCCCGCCGACGCTTTGATCATCACAGGATAGCCGACTTCGCCCGCGATAATGACCGCCTGCTTGGCGTCGGCGATTTCACCGAGATGACCGGGTACAGTCGAGACTTTGGCGCGGGCAGCGGCCTTCTTGGATTCGATCTTGTCACCCATGGCCGCGATGGCCTTGGGGTTCGGGCCGATGAACACGATGCCAGCCTTGGCCAGCGCCACGGGGAACGCTTCCCGCTCAGAGAGAAATCCATACCCCGGGTGCACGGCTTCCGCGCCTGTGGCTTTGCAGGCGGCGATGATCTTATCGATGACGAGGTAGGATTCGGACGCTGCCGGCGGCCCGATGTGGACCGCCTCGTCGGCCATCTGGACGTGGAGCGCCGCACGGTCGGCGTCGGAATAGACAGCCACCGTATTGATGCCCATCTTGCGGGCGGTCTTGATGATACGGCAGGCGATCTCGCCGCGATTGGCGATCAGGATCTTCTTGAACATCCAGCGTAAGCCCCTTGGCCCCTCGAACACATAAAATTTGGCGGGAAACCCCTACCCGAGGTCTACCCGCCTGCCAAGATAACGTAAACCCTTCAAGGTCAGCCGATTGACCCGTCGGCCCCTCAAGCCTCGCCACTTCAGCCTTCGACCGGCTTGATCCAGTTGAAAAGGGCAATACCGCCATCGACCACCAATGTCGTGCCCGTGACGTAGCGGGTGAACCGGTCGGTCAGCAGCGCTACGGCCGGCCCGGCCAGGTCTTCGGCGTTGCCGAGACGGCCGAGCGGGATCTTGCCTGAGAAATCGTAGGCGCCGGCGTTGAAGCCGCCGCCGGGAATTGCGCCCGGTGCCATGGCGTTGACGCGGATGCCCGACGGCCCCAAGGCCCGCGCCAGTTCCTTGACGATCATCGTCTGCCCGGCTTTGGCCGAGGAGTAATGCGGTAAGTTGCGTGGCGTCTCCGCATGCAGCGACGTGATGAACAGCATCCGGCCCTTGATGCTGCCCTTCTGCATCCGGCGGCCCATTTCCCGGGCCAAAAAGAACCCGGACCGCAGATTGACGTTGAGCATGCCGTCGAAAACATCCTCGCTGACATCCATGGCATGATCGACCTCCTTGCGGGGAGGTGCTGCAGAATGCACGAAAATGTCCACAGGCTCAGCGCCAAGCTCGTCGACCAGCGCCTTCCAGCCGTCCTTGGTCGAGAGATCGCACGCGAGGGCAGTGCCCTGGCCGCCCGCCGCCTTCACCGCTTCCAGCGTTGCTGCATTACGGGCGGGATCGACGTCGGCCAGGATGACTGCCGCGCCTTCTTTGGCCAGCGCCTCGGCGATGGCACGGCCGATATTGGAGGCAGATCCCGTGACGAGCGCGCGCTCGCCTTTGAACAAACCGATCGGCTGCATGGAACGTCCTTTGATCTGGGTTTGTCGCGAGCGGGGCGTCTGGCCCGCCAGCGGGCAGGGCGCAGGCTCGGCCGGCTACCTATTTCTTCCGGAATTTGCTGAGATCGACCACCTTGGCGCCGCCGGAATCCCCCCGTGGCGGGTCGTCCGATTTCACCTCGGTCAACTGCGGCTTGCCGGCCGGGCTCAACGCCGGTATCGGCAGCGGCGTCGGCTTGGCATCGCCATCCATGCGGGTGGCCGCCGGTTTGACTTCCACCGGTCCTGTAACTGGCCTCGATTCGTCTGGCCTGTCGGTCCGGGGGCGGCGCGGCGGGCGGCGCTTGTCGCTCCGGTCAGCATTGCCTGGACGCATGTTGAGGCGCTGCGCGTTGTCGAGCCCATTGGGGCCTTCGGTGTCGCTATCGCCCAGCCCGTCGTCGGGGCGGCGCATTCCCGGCGACCGGCGCGACTGGTCCGCCATCAGCTCGGATTCTTCAAACTGCAGGCCATACGGCACGCTCGGGTCGTAGAAGACTTTCACGGCCTGGAAGGGCACCACGAGACGTTCGGGGATGCCATCAAACGTCAACTTCACCTCGAAACGCTCTTCGCCGACTTCCAGATCCCAAAAGCGGTGCTGCAGCACGATCGTCATCTCGTGCGGGTACTTTTCCTTCAGCCGTTTCGAAATGTTGGCGCCCGGTGCCTGGGTATTGAACGCAATATAAAAATGATGATCGCCAACGAGGCCGGTTTCGGCAACCTTGATCAGCACGGCGCGCACGACGCTGCGCATTGCCTCCTGCTGCAGAGCCTCATAGTCAATGTGTTGCCCTGCCGTCATTTAGGCCCGACCCCTTCGCCCCGCAACTCCCAGATCACACGCACCCAGATTACACACACCCGGATTACAAGCGGGCAGCCCCGATGAACCATCGAGGCTGGATGAAATGGAGGGCTTCTGTTGCCCGGTGCCCTCCGAACCGCGCCTGACGGGGCTAGCCGCCAGGGCTTCAAGTTTAGGCTAATCCGACCGCATTACGCGGCAAGAGCAGCCTCAGCATAGTTGTCATTTGCAACTATTCTGGTGACCCGATAACGGCGGTATCATGCCGGGCAAAAGATAGTCCTTTACACCCTCGTCGATCCTATTTCGCCCCCTCAGGAGGGACCAGGGATCGGGGACTAGGGATCAGGGGCGATCGTTGCAACCGCAAGTCCCTGATTCCTGATCCCTGGCTCCTGATCCCTGAATTGGTGGAGGCGCCGGGTACCGCCCCCGGGTCCGAAAAGTTTATTACGACGTCCATTTATCGCCATAGCCGGACGAATCCGGCAAACCTAATATAGGATGGATGGGCGACAATTGAAAGGTTGCTTTCAATGGGCCGGTTTATGCCGGCTCGAACATCACAGGTACCTGATGCAGACCCCGCATGTTGGCCGACTTGGCGAAGGCCCGAATTCGCCATTGGGCCCGGGGCTGTTCCCCTTTACGTTTCGCGAATTCCTGATGGGGGTGCCTGCGTACCGGCCCATCGACGCGCCGATGCAGCCTTGGATTGCGGCAATGGCGACGGCTGCGATCGTTATTTCGGCACAGTTCTTGGCAGTCGGCCTCTACCTCTTGCCCAGCTTGCTTGAGCACGTGATGGCAGTCCAGCCGGCGGCCTCGGTCGGGCAATCGAATGATATTATGGCAAAGCTGGAATGGAACCCGACCTCAGGCCGGCTGATGGGCCTGACGCTATTGTCCCAGATCATCGTCGTCATCATGACGCTGATCGCCGCCCGGCACCGGGACCTTTCGACCACGCTCCGGCTCGGACCGCCCGCACCGAACAATGGTTGGCGCCTGTACGTGTTCGCAATCGCGGCGATGCTGCCGGTGCTGGGCCTGATCAACGGGTTCAGCTACCTCGTCGCGCCAAAAGAACTCTTCACTGATTTCAAATTCTTCAACGACATCGCGCGTGGCGACCAATTTGTCACTACCGCACTCGCCATCGGCGTCGGCGCGCCGCTGTCAGAGGAACTGCTGTTCCGGGGCTTCCTGCTGACAGCACTCTCCGCGACGGCACTTGGCTATGTGCGGGCGGCGATCCTGGCCACACTCGCCTGGACTGCGCTGCATTTCGCCTATTCGTGGGTGGGGCTCACCGAAGTGGCGTGCATCGGCCTCTATTTCTCGTGGCTGCTCTGGCGCACAGGCAGCCTTTGGCCAGCACTTTTCTGTCACGCGCTCTATAATTCCAGCCTGCTGGTGGCGCTCCGATACTGGCCGGCGTGAGGTGGCGTCGATGCCCATTGATCATTTGAACTGTAGTGCTCGGATCGCTGCGGCGCTGGTGGCGCTCGGCCTGGTTTCAGCGCAAGCGCCTGATCCGGAATTCGCGGCTCCAGCGGCGCCAGCAGCATCGCCAGCACCGACGGTCCCCGCCGGCTATGAAACAGTCGCAATTGCTTCCAAGGCGGCCGATCGCGCCGTGGTGACGGGCTATCTGAAACGGCCCTCGGGTGTTGCGAAATCTCCAGCCCTCGTCGCGTTGCACGGCTGCGGTGGGCTGTTCACACCGCGCGGCACGTTGACGGCGCGCGAGATCGATTGGGTGGACCGCCTCAATGGCCTCGGCTACGCGGTGCTGCTCGTCGATAGCTTCAACTCGCGCGGTTTTCGTAGCGTCTGCCGCCTGAAGGCCAGCGAGCGCCAGGTGCGGCCCTTCGACCGGGCGCGCGATGCAGCCGCAGCCTTCGCCTGGTTGGCGGCCAATCCCGCTATCGAGAAGGACAAAATCGCCTTAATCGGCTGGTCGCACGGCGGCTCGTCGGTGCTCTGGGCCGCCGACCAACGACTTAATTTCGAGGCTACCGAAATGAAAGCGGCGATCGCCTTCTATCCCGGCTGCTGCGTGCCCTCGGAAAGCCAGAAATGGGTGCCGCGCGTACCCGTCACGATCCTGATCGGCGATGCCGACGATTGGACTCCACCCGAGACCTGCCGAACGCTGGCGGCGAAGCATCCCTCGATCCGCCTCGTCACCTATCCCGGCGCCGTGCATGCGTTCGACGCGCCAAATTCGCCCCTCAGAACGTTGACGGGCCTCGGGTTGACACCAAATGGCACAGCGAAGATCGGCACGGACCCGAAGGCCCGCGCCGCATCCATCGACGAAGTGCGGCGTATTCTGGCCGAGGCGTTCAAGTGAGTTGAGTGTTGACCCGGGCAACTCGCGCCGGGGCCAGCCATGCAACCAGCGCCTACTTCTTCGCTTCGCGCTCGGCCAGCACTTTGCGGGCGATGCGGAAGCATTCGACGCCAGCCGGGAAGCCCGCGTAGATCGCAATCTGGTGCAGGATCGCCTTCAACTCGTCTTTGGTCACGCCGTTGTTGAGGGCGCCGTTCAGATGCAGTTCCCACTCGTGCATGCGCCCGAGGGCTGCCAGCATCGTCAAGTTCATCATCGAGCGGATTTTCGGCTGAATGCGGTCGTCGCCCCAGACCTTGCCCCAGCAGAACTCGTTGAGCATGTCCTGGAACTCGGAATTGAACTCGTCGGCCGTCGAAAGGCTCTTTTCGACGTAGTCGGCGCCGAGCGTCTTCTTACGTGCAGCGAGGCCGGTTTCCCAGAGTTTTCGATCCATTGTCGTTTCCTTGGCTGAGCTTGCGTGGACATCGGCGCCCATGATTGGCAGCCTTCCCTGATGCACTCAAGGCTCATTTTCATGCTCATTCTTGGACGGGCCCCGCGGCGCCTCACGCGTATGCAAATGCCGGGCGGCGCGGCGTTCCGCGGCAACCTTGCGGATGTGGCGGCCGACGGCTTGATTGCCAGCTTCCAGCCGATGGAAGTCCTCGCGATAGAGCTTCAGCAATCGGCTGCGCGTCAGGGTTTGGAAGCGACCGGGATTGACGTCGTTGTCGAGTAGCGCGACGACGCCAAAAAAATCGCCCGTCGCATAGTCGATGTCGCCGTCGGGTGTGGTGAGCCGCACGCGACCGGAGGCGATGAAGTACATGGCTGTGCCCGGGCTTCCCGGTGCAATGACCTCGACATTGGGCGGAAGATTGTTCGCGTGCAGCAGCGGGAGGACTTCGGCGACATGCTGGGCGTCAAGGCTTGCGAGCAGCGGAATGCGCGCCATCAGCGACCACGTCACGACAAAATCGCGGCGGCCGACCTCCTGCGCGAAAGCCGTCGACAGGATCGCCACCGGCAACGCCAGGATACAAAGTCCGAACAGCATCGTCAGCATCGCCCAAAACTTGCCGAGCGGCGTAATCGGCACGACATCGCCGTAGCCGACCGTGGTCAAGGTCGTCATGGCCCAGTAGGCAGCCAGGGGCACGCTCCCGAATTTGTCGGGCTGGGCATGGCCTTCGATGAAATACATGCCCGTGGAACTGAACAACAGAACGGCCATCAACAACATGAAGGCGCCCGTCAAGGCGCGGCGCTCGTTGCCGATCACGCGCACCAGCGTGTGCAGGGCCGGGGAATAGCGCGAGAGCTTGAAAAATCGGAGCAGTCGCAGCGCCCTGAGGACGCGCAGATCCAGCCCGAACAGATGTCCGAGGAAAAACGGCAGGATGGCCAGGAGATCGATGACCTGGATGGGACGGCGGGCGTATCTGAAACGGGCTTGCCAGGGCGCCATCTGCGACAGAAACGGCACTTCTACGGCGGTCCAGATACGCAACACGTACTCGATCGTGAAGACCGTTACGGAGAAGATTTCGAACGCATGGAACCAGGGCCCGTAAAGCGCCTCCAGATGCGGCACCGTCTCGGCGCAGAAGGCCAGGATATTGGCGATGATCAAGCCAACGAGAAACGCATCGAAAACCCGGCTGGCGCGGTCCTCGCCACGGCCGATTTCGATCACCTCGTAAACGCGGCGGCGCAGACGTCCCCAGTCCTTGGGCCAGTCGGTCGGCCCGGGCAATGCCGGCATCGTGCTCTCCAAAATCGAGCCGTTGTTGCCAGACATCTTCCGTCGGCCTGACGACCAAGCATACCCAAGCCTATCCCGGACTGCTGGCCAGTCCGGAAAAATGGTTCATGGGGCGTGGTGTCCCATCAGGTCGATATGATTTGGGATTAGGCCGAGGCCGTCGTCTAATGCTTGGGAATTATGCAAGGAAGCCTGATAATGACCGCGCCGTCCGAGACATCACCGCCGTACCGCCGCAACGTGACCATTCTGGCCGTGGCCCAGGCGCTGTTCATGACAACCCAGTCGATGGGCATTTCGACGACGCCATTGGCCGGCCATTCCCTGCTCGGCGCCGACAAATCCCTCGCCACGCTGCCGATCTTTCTGACGCATGCCGGCATCATGCTGACCACCATTCCAGCGTCGTTGTTGATGGGACGGATCGGCCGCCGCGCCGGTTTTTCCATTGGTGCAGTGCTGGCTGTGGTGTTCGGGCTGCTGGCCACCTACGCCATTCATATCCGGAGCTTCGAGCTGCTGTGTTTCTCGGCGCTGATGCAGGGCTCGGCCGCAGCCTTTGCCTGGTACTACAGGTTCGCCGCCGCCGACGCCTCGCCGTCGAATTTCAAACCGAAAGCCATTTCCTACGTCATGGCCGGGGGCATCGCGGCCGGCTTCATCGGCCCCGAAATCGCCAAGCGTACGGTCGATTGGTTCGCGCCGGTCACATTCATGGGCGTCTACGTTTCGATTGCGATCGTCGGCCTGATCAGTTTGCTGTTGATGCAGGCCTTGAGCATTCCCAAGCCGACCATCGCCGAAAAGGCCGATGGCGGGCGGCCGCTCAGCGTCATCGTGCGCCAACCCGCCTATATCGCAGCGCTGATCTCGTCGATGCTCGGCTACGGTGTGATGACGCTCGTCATGTCGGCGACGCCGCTGGCCATGTTAGCGTGCGGCTTCAAATTCCACGACAGTGCCACTGTCATCCAGGCCCACATCATCGCGATGTTCCTGCCGTCATTCTTCACCGGCCACCTCATCCAGCGTTTCGGCGTCATGACGATCATCGCCGCGGGTGCCATCATCCAGGCCGGCTGTGCGACCGTCAATCTGGCCGGCATCGAGTTCCATAATTTCCTGATCGCCAATGCGCTGGTCGGCCTCGGCTGGAACTTCACGTTCGTCGGCGGCTCGACGCTGCTGACGACGACCTATCAGCCATCCGAGCGCGCGAAAGTTCAGGCCAGCCACGATTTCACTGTTTATGCGACGACGGCGACGGCGGCAGCGCTGGCCGGTTTTCTGCAGCAGCAGGCGGGCTGGAACATCATCAACCTCGCAACCTTGCCGCTGATGGCCATCATTCTGCTGACCATGCTGTGGCTGCGCTTCCAGAAGCGTCCACGCACGTCGGCGGTGGCGGGGTAACAGTAACCGGGTGAGGACATCCGATTGTTTGCCGCACGCTCGCCGTTACCGCACGCTGGAGGGCGTGATCTCGACGAGCTTGCCCGCATCCATCCTGAGGACACGGTGCATGCGGCGCGCGAGATCCATGTTGTGCGTGGCAATCAGCGCCGCAACGCCCGTTCGTTCAATCATCGCCACCAGCTCCGCGAACACGTGCTCCGACGTCTTAGGATCGAGATTGCCGGTCGGCTCGTCGGCCAGCAGTAGCTTGGGCGCGTTTGCGAGCGCGCGAGCGATGGCCGTCCGTTGCTGCTCGCCGCCGGACAATTCAGCCGGCCGGTGATCGAGGCGCTGGCCGAGGCCGAGCCCATCCAGCAAGTCCTTGGCGCGCTCATCTGCTGCAGCCCGGGACCGGCCCTGAATCAGCTGCGGCAGCACGACGTTTTCGATCGCCGAGAACTCCGGCAGCAGCTGGTGGAACTGGTAGACGAAGCCCATTTCGGAGCGCCGGACACGCGTCCGGCCGGCATCGTCCATGCCCGCACAATCCTGACCGTTGACGATGACCCGGCCGTTATCCGGCGTCTCGAGCAGGCCCGCGATATGCAGCAGCGTCGATTTGCCAGCACCTGACGGCCCGACGAGCGCCACGGCTTGACCGCCGCGCAAGGTCGCCGACGCGCCATCGAGCACGTGGATTTCGCGGCCCGCTTGCCGAAAGCTACGGCGAAGCTCGACGAGATCGAGCACCGCGGGCGGTGGGGTGGACGCGTCTTGCAAGGGATATCCTTATCGGGTGCGTCGGACGGAAATTGTAACGCGTCACTCGTAACGCAGAGCTTCCACCGGATCGAGCCGCGAGGCCCGCCACGATGGGTAAAGCGTCGCCAGCACAGACAGCGCCAGCGCCATGAGAACAATCGCCGTTGTTTCCCGCGGGTCGATGACGGCTGGCAGCTTCGTCAGATAGTAGACGGCTGGATCCATCAACGGCGTTCCCGTGACCTTCTGTACGAACTGGCGGATCAGCTCGATGTTCCAGCAGAAAATGATACCGATGATGAGCCCGGCGATGGTGCCGACAACGCCGATTGATGCGCCCGTAATAAGGAACACGCGCATGATCGAGCCTTGGGTCGCCCCCATGGTGCGCAGAATACCGATGTCGCGGCCCTTGTCCTTCACCAGCATCATCAGGCCGGAGACGATATTCAGCGCCGCCACCAGCACGATCAGCGACAGAATAATGAACATGACGGTGCGCTCGACTTCGAGCACCGTGAAGAACGTCTCGTTGCGCTTGCGCCAATCCGTGAAATGCAGTGATGGCCCACCCGCCAGCCGCAAGGCGTTCGTGTAGTCCAGGATACGGTCGGGTTGCTCGACGATCACTTCAAGCACATCCACCTGATCGCCGCGCGAGAAATAGCGCTGCGCTTCCCGCAACGGCATGAAGACCATGGTCTTGTCATACTCGGACATGCCGAGTTCGAACGTCACGACGACCTTGTAGCGCTTGATGCGCGGCATGCAGCCGAGCGGCGTGCAGGCCCCCTTCGGCGAAACCAGCGAGATGCTGTCGCCGACACCGACCCTGAGACTGTTGGCGAGCCGGATGCCCAGCGCCACGCCTTCCGAGCTGTCAAAACCGTCGAACGTGCCGTCCTGGATGTTCTTCATGACCAGCGGCAACTGCTTGATGCCCGACTCCGGCATGCCGCGGACGAGCGAGCCAAGCGTATTGACGTCAGACGAGATCATCGCCTGACCTTCGATCAGCGGGATCGCGCTTTTCACGCCCGGCACGGCGCCCAGAAGCTTGGCGGAGGCGTCGTAATCGTCGAACGGCACCTGGATCTTGTGCACCAGAATGTGGCCGTTGATGCCGAGGATCTTTTGAAACAACTCATGCCGGAAACCGTTCATGACGGCCATGACGATGATCAGCGTCGCCACGCCGAGCATGACGCCCAGAAACGAGAAACCCGCGATGACCGAGATGAAGCCTTCCTTGCGCCGCGCCCGCAGATAGCGCCGCGCAATCAGCCACTCGAACGGCGCGAAAGGCTTGGTGTCACTCGACGCCATGTGCGTTGCTCCAGAAATCGCCGTCCGCATCTCGATCTTGTTTTGGACGCCCAACACTCACGCCAGTTTCCGCGCCTGCGTGACCAGCACGATGACCTCGTCGGCAACCGTGTCCAGTGGTCGTGTGCGCCTATCGCCGCCGCGGCGAACCTTGATTTCGGCCTCGCCGGACTTGACGCCCTTGGGGCCGACGATGAGCTGATAGGGGATGCCGATCAGATCCATCGTGGCGAATTTGGCGCCGGCCCGCTCATCCCGATCGTCATAAAGGACATCGATGCCGGCCGCCTCGAGCTTGCCAACCATTTCGGCGCAGACCTTGTCGGTATCTGGGTCCCCAACCTTGAGATTGACCACCGCTGCCTCGAACGGAGCGACGGTCACGGGCCAGACGATTCCATCCTTGTCGTGGCTAGCTTCGATAATGCCCGCCACCACGCGCGACGGACCAATGCCGTAGCTGCCCATATGGACTGTGACCGGCTTGCCGTCGGGGCCTTGGACCTGTGCTTTCATGGGGTCGGAATACTTGGTGCCGAAGTAGAAAATGTGGCCGACTTCGATCCCCCGCGCCGAAACGCGCTTATCGGTGGCAATGGCGTCATAGGCTGCGGCATCGTGCTTTTCCGATGTCGCTGCATAAAGCGACGTCCAGCGATCGACCGTTGCCTGCAACCCCGCGACGTCGTCGAAGTTGGTGGTGATTGGCGGCGGTGTGAAATCCAGGTAGTCCTTGTGGCAGAACACCTCGCTCTCGCCGGTGTCGGCCAGAATGATGAATTCGTGGCTGAGATCGCCACCGATCGGTCCGGTATCGGCCTGCATCGGGATCGATTTCAGCCCAAGCCGGGCGAAGGTCCTGAGATACGAGACGAACATCTTGTTGTACGAATGCCGGGCCGCGGCCTTGTCGAGATCGAAGGAATAGGCGTCTTTCATCAGGAATTCGCGGCTGCGCATGACGCCGAAGCGGGGGCGCACCTCGTCGCGAAACTTCCACTGGATATGATAGAGATTGAGCGGCAGATCGCGGTAGCTCTTGGCATGCGTGCGGAAAATGGACGTCACCATCTCCTCGTTTGTCGGCCCAAACAGCATCTCGCGGTCATGCCGGTCGGCGATACGCAGCATCTCCTTGCCATAGGCCTCGTAACGCCCGGATTCACGCCAGAGTTCGGCGGACTGGATGGTCGGCATTAAAAGTTCGAGGGCGCCAGTCCGGTCCTGCTCCTCGCGGATGATCTGGTTGACCTTCTTGAGCACCCGCAACCCTAGCGGGAGCCAGGCATAAATCCCCGAGCTTTCCTGCCGGATCAGGCCAGCGCGCAGCATCAGCTGATGCGAGACAATCTCGGCTTCCTTCGGCGTTTCCTTGAGAACAGGCAGGAAGTAGCGGGAGAGGCGCATGAAATCCGATCCTGAATTTGGTGGGCGGACCCTCGAGACCGGGCCGGCGATTCTCCCCCCGCAGCGGGAGCTTCGCGCTCATAGCCATTTCCAGGTGCACTGGCAACGCCTGCCGGCCGGTTGCACGCAGCCGCGATCGCCGCGTAAACGCCTTGATGACGAAAACGTGACAAGATTGCTGACAAGCTGCCGCGGCTTGTATATTGTGCGGCGTTCTGCAAAAAGGGGTCAGGTTCGCGTCCGCGATCACATGATGCCCGAGTCTGGGGAGACTCGATTCGGACCTGGTTCACTCTAGAAAGCCGGGCAAAGCGACGGAAAGTTTCTGACCGCGACAGTGCCGAAAGCTGACGCGGCCAGAGCTGACGGTAACCGGGCAACACCGGTGCTGGGTTCCGGGGTTGTAGTATCTGCGTTGTATCGAGGGGCGGCCCAGCAATCTTAGCTGATATGGGGTTCAGCCCCTTTTTGTTTTGGTTGACCGCATGTTTGGTTGACCGCCGTACTTTATTTGATGTCCAGCGCGGGATGCCCGTGGACGAAGGGACGCCCGCGCGCGATGAAACGACAGCGCCTGTAACTTTCCCCTACACGGCCCCGCCATTGCAGCCTAAAACGCCTGGGAGAGTTTTTTACCCCACCCAGTGCGAACACGCGCCGGATGCTCTGTGGGCATCTGAAGGCGCAACCAAAAAAGGACACCCCATGCGGCACGGCGGCAAAATCCTGATCGACCAGCTCGAAACCCAGGGCGCCAGCGCCGCGTTCACGGTTCCCGGCGAAAGCTTCCTCGCGGCGCTCGATGGACTGCACGATTCAAACCGCATCAAAACCGTGATCTGCCGCCAGGAAGGGGGTGCGGCCATGATGGCGGAAGCCTGGGGTAAGGTCACGGGCGAGCCCGGCATCTGCTTCGTGACGCGCGGACCGGGTGCGGCCAACGCCATGGCGGGCCTGCACATCGCGCAGCAGGATTCGACGCCTATGATTATGTTTCTGGGGCTGCCCGGCGAGCAGCACGAGGATCGCGAGGCCTTCCAGGAGATCGAGACCAAGTCGCTGTTCGGCTCGTTCGTGAAGTGGGCCGCCGTCATCCGCTCGACGTCGCGGATTCCCGAATATGTCAGCCGCGCCTATCACACATCGATGAACGGCCGGCCGGGCCCGGTGGTCCTTGGATTGCCGGAGGATATGCTGTCGGCCAAGGGCGAAGCGCCGGACGCGAAAGCCGCCCGCTTCGCCGAACCCTCGCCGAGCACCTCGGACCAGGCGACATTCACGAAGCTGCTGGCCGGCGCGAAGCGCCCGCTGATGATGATCGGCGGCCCCGGCTGGAGCAAAAAAATACAAAAGCAGATCGAGGCCTTCGCCGAGCGCTTCGACATGCCGGTCGCCGCCGCCTTCCGCTTCCAGGACTACATCGACAACCGGCATCGTTGCTACGCCGGCCACGCCGGCATCGGCCTCGATCCGAAACTGGCCGCAGCGATCCGCAATTCCGACCTGCTGATCGTCATCGGTGCCCGCCTCGGCGAGATGACGACCTCGGGCTATACGCTGATCGACATTCCCAATCCTCGTCAAACGCTGGTGCACGTGCACCCTTCGGGTAACGAGTTGGGCTCGGTCTATCGCGCCGATCTGCCAGTGAATGCCACCGCCGCCACCTTCGCCGATTTCCTGACAAGCCTGCCGAAACCGGCGTCGACGCCCTGGAGCGCGACGCGGAAGGAACTGAACGACATCTACCTGGCCTCGTTGAAGCCGATTGCAACGCCCGGCTCTGTGCAGATGGCGGAGGTCGTGCGCACCGTTTCCGACATGATGCCTGAAAATGGCATCGTCACCAACGGCGCCGGCAACTACGCGGGCTTCGTGCACAAGTACATGCAGTATAAAGGCTATCGCAGTTGCCTCGCGCCGACATCGGGCTCCATGGGCTATGGGCTTCCGGCCGCCATCGCTGCTAAGCTTGCCGATCCGACGCGCACCGTCGTCAACTTCGCCGGCGACGGCTGCTTCCTGATGACCGGCCAGGAACTGGCCACGGCCGCGCAATACGGTTTGAACGTGGTCACCATCGTCGCCAACAACGGCATGTACGGCACCATTCGTGCCCATCAGGAGCGCCAGTACCCGGAACGCGTCGTCGGTACGACGCTGGTCAACCCGGATTTCGCGGCGTATGCGCGGGCCTTCGGCTGCCACGGCGAAAAGGTCGACCGCACGGCCGATTTCAAGGCCGCCTTCCAACGCGCACTCGATGCGGGCAAGCCCTCCATCATCGAACTCAAGATCGATCCGGAAGCGCTGACGCCGCGCCAGACACTCTCCGACATCCGTGCCGCCGGTAAGAAGGGGTAAACACTGATGCCCAAGACGTGCAAGGTATCCGGCGTTGACCTCGAACTCGAGGAACGGGGCAAGGGGCGGCCGCTGCTGTTCCTGCACGCTGGTGAAGGGCTCGGCGCAGACAGGCCCTGGCTTGAACGCCTCGCCCAGAAATTCCGGGTGATCGCGCCGGCACATCCAGGCTTTGGCGGCTCAGCGCTGCCCGACTGGATCGGCACCGTCGAAGATCTGGCCTACCTCTATCTCGATCTCGCGGCCAAGCTGGAGCTGAAGGACGCCGTGCTGGTTGGCGCCAGCTTCGGCGGCTGGATCGCGGCCGAGATGGCGGTGCGCAACACGGCCGCATTCAGCAACATCGTGCTGGCAGCGCCCCTCGGGATCAAGAACGGCAGCCACACCGATCGCGATATCGCCGACATGCATTCGTTGAGCCGCGAGGAGGTTGTGGCACGTGCCTGGGCCGACCCTACCAAGGGCCATTTCGACGCCGCGAGATTCAGCGATGCGGAACTGGCGCAAATCGCGCGCGGGCGCGAGAGTCTGGCCCTGTTCGGCTGGAAACCCTACATGCACAACCCGCGCCTGAAGCGTTGGCTGCACCGCATCGACAAGCCGACGCTGCTGCTCTGGGGGGATCACGACCGCATCGTGACGCCGGCCTACGGCCAGGGCTTCGTTTCTGAAATCAAGAGCGCCCGGCTCGAAGTCATCAAGGATTGCGGCCATTATCCCGCCTGGGAGCAGCCCACCGCGTTCGCCGAACACATTGCCGGGTTCGCGGCCTGATCCCAACCGTCAGGCGACACATCAAGTCTGAGTTTCCAAAGCCAGGAGATCCGCCATGCGCGTCTGGTATTTTTCTGAAATGGCCTACCATCCGTCCTGGGAAAAGGGCCTGAAAACCGGCTCGCTGCGCGTCAATTTCCCGAACAAGGCGGTCGATCCCCACGAAGCGCACAAACTCCTGCACCGCTACCTCGACGAATTCCGCGCCTGCGACGAGGCGGGCCTGGACATCATGGTCAACGAGCATCACTCGACCGCCACCTGCATGACCGTGTCCGTGCCTATGGCGCTGGCGATCATTGCGCGGGAAACCAAGACATCGCGGCTCCTTTCGCTCGGCAACCCGATCGCCAACCGGCCGGACCCCGTGCGCGTTGCCGAGGAAATGGCCTGGCTCGACGTGCTCTCGGGTGGCCGCCTGGAAATGGGCCTCGTCAAGGGCGCGCCCTATGAGATCCATCCCGCCAACAGCAACCCCGCGCGCCTGATGCGGCGCTATTGGGAGGCGCACGACCTGATCGTCAAGGCGCTGTCGACGACGGACGGCCCCTTCAACTGGGAAGGCGAGTATTTCCACTACCGAAACGTCAACATCTGGCCGCGGCCGATCCAGCAGCCGACGCCACCCATCTGGATGACCGGCCTCAGCGTTGAAAGCGGCATCATGGCGGCCGAGCGCGGTCACGTCATTGGCACGCTGCTGTCGGGCAGCGCCGCCGGCCCGATGTTTTCAGCCTATCGCAAACGCTCGGCTGAGCTTGGCCGCACCGCTGGAACCGACCGGTTCGCCTATGCCGCGTGCGTCGGTGTCGGCGCGACGCGGGCCGAGGGCTATCGCCGGGCCGACATCATCGCCGAATACGTGCGCACGTCGGTCGTCGTCGCCGAACCCTTCACCAACCCGCCGGGCTACAACTCCGTCAACGCCAACGTGGCGATGATGAAGGGCGGCTCCAAGGGCTTCGTCAAGGACCGGCTGGGCAACCCCGTCGATCAGCGCACAGCGACGCTCGAGCAGTTCATGGATGCTGGCACCGTGTTCGCCGGTTCCCCCGACGACGTCTACACCCAGATCAAGGCGCTGAACGACCGCGTCGGCGGCATTGGACATTTACTGTTCTTCGGTCAGGGCGGCCATCTCGACCACAAGGACACGCTGGAGAATATCCGCCTGTTCGGCCGGGAGGTGATGCCGCGCCTGCGCGAGCTCAACCCGGCCCCATCCCAAAAGCAGGCCGCAGCCGAATAATCGCTGGGAGAACCTGGAATGACAGAGCGCAGCGCCAAACTCGAAACAACGGCGGAGGCCTATCTCGCGCTGCTGAAAAGCCGCGGCATCGACTGGCTGTTCGCCAATGCCGGCACCGATTTCGCGCCGGTGATCGAGGGGCTCGTGCGCGGCCGCAAGGTGGGTATCCCCATGCCCGAGGCCGTGGCCATCGCCCATGAAACAACTGCCGTCGCCATGGCGCATGGTTTTTATCTCGTCACCGGCCGCCCGCAGGCGGTGATGGTGCACGTCAATGTGGGCATGGCCAACGCGCTGATGGGCATCATCAACGCCTCGCGCGATCAGGTGCCGATGCTGTTCGCGTCCGGCCGCACGCCGCTGACGGAACAGGGCCAACTCGGCTCGCGCGATCTGCCGATCCACTGGGGCCAAGAGATGTTCGACCAGGGCAGCATGTTGCGCGAATTCGTGAAGTGGGATTACGAGCTGCGCGACGGCGTGCAGATCGAACCCGCCATCGATCGCGCGTTGTCATCAGCCATGAGCGAGCCGCGTGGACCGGCTTACCTGTCACTGCCGCGTGAAGTGTTGGCCGAACCGTGGACTGGCGGGCCGATCTCGCCGACACCGACGCTGAAACCGGCAAGCATGACGTATCCAGACCCGGCTGCCATTGCTGAAGCCGCCGCCATTCTACGCGGCGCCAAGCAGCCACTGATCATCGTCGGCGGCAACGACACCTCGGCATTCGCAGCGCTTGCTCCTTTCGTCGACAAGACGGCCATACCGGTCATCCACTTCTGGCCGCGGCGGCTGGCGCTCGCCACTGGTCACCCCATGCACGCGGGCTTCGATGTGGCCCCCCGCATCGCAAACGCCGATGCAGTCCTGGTGCTCGACGTCATGGTGCCGTGGCTGCCGGTGCGGCATAAGCTGGCGCAGGGCTGCCGTGTCATCCAGATCGGCCCCGATCCCTCGTTCGCGCGCGTGCCGTTCCGGTCGTTTCCGGGCGACGTCGTTATCCGCTCGAATGTCGGCGCAGCACTTGAGCAATTGGGTGGGGCGTTACCGGCGGCATCGGCCCAGCGCAAGAAAACCATCACGGCCGAACTTGCAGCCGAACGCCAGCGCCGGAACGCCGCGCTCGATCAACCGCCGTCAGGGCTCTGCACCAACGCCTGGGTCAGCCGCTGCATCGACCGCCACAAGGGTGACGACGCCATCGTCTTCGCCGAGCTTGGCTGCGATGCCTCGGCCATGACATTCATGCGCGCCGACAGCTATTTCGGCCACCCCATCGCCGGCGGGCTCGGCTGGGGCGTGCCGGCGGCGCTCGGCGCCAAGCTCGCGCTGCCCGACCGCCTTGTCATCGCCTGCGTCGGTGATGGCTCCTACATGTTTGCCAACCCGGTGGCGTGCCACCAGACCGCGGCCGCGCTCAACCTGCCGATCCTGACCATCGTCTTCAACAACGAGGTCTGGAACGCGGTCAGGAAATCGACCCGCGCCGTCTATCCGAAGGGGCATGCCGCCGCCTCCAACGACATGCCGCTGTCGAGCCTTGCGCCATCGCCGGCCTTCGAGAAAGTCATCGAGGCGAGCGGCGGGCTTGGCCTGCGTGTCGAGACGCCGGCAGAACTGGAGCGTGCCCTGGTGGACGCCATCGCCGCCGTGCGCGGCGGCCGGCAGGCCTTGCTCAACGTCCACTGCGCGATCGGAATGTAGCATGCGCGATACGACAAACGGCCATGATGCCACCACTGGCCACATCGCCGCCGCTGAGGCCGAGAGTTTCGTCGTACTGCCGGGGCGCGCCGACGCCGGCCTGATGGTGCTCTGCGACCACGCCAGCAATGCCTTTCCGGAGGGCTATGGCACGCTCGGCCTCTGCGCCCGCGAACTTGAACGCCACATCGCCTACGACATCGGCGCTGCCGCCGTCACGCGCCGCATTGCCGAGGCGTTCGAAGCGCCCGCGGTCATGACGCGGTATTCCAGGCTGCTGATCGACCCAAACCGCGGCATGGACGACCCGACGCTCATCATGCGCCTCTCCGACGGTGCCGTCGTCCCCGGCAACCGCGACCTCGACGACGTCGAACGGGAGAAGCGCACGCGCCTTTATTATGAGCCCTATCACACAGCAATCGATGGCGTGATCGATGCTTGCTTGGCCTCGGGCGTGCAGCCGCTGATCATGTCGATCCACAGCTTCACCGAGAGCTGGAAAGGCGTGCCAAGACCGTGGCACGTCGGTCTGCTCTGGGACCGGGACGACCGCTTAGCGCGCCCGATGATCGAGGCCTTCGCCGCGGACGGACAACTGATCGTCGGCGACAACCAACCTTACAAGGGTAGCCTCGAAGGTGATTGCCTCTGGCAGCACGCCACCTCGCGCGGCCTGCCCAACGCCCTCATCGAATACCGCCAGGATCTTATCCGCGACGCGGCGGGTCAGGCAGCCTGGGCGGACCGGACCATCGCGGTCCTTGACAGCATCTTCGACGCGCCCAATCTGAAGTTACAAGCCTCGCAGCGCCGCAATCGCAACTCCTGACGAAAGGCCATCAGATGAGCCAGACCATCGACGCGAAAACGCAAATCGAACTGGAAGCCGCTGCCTATCGCCGCCTGGTCGAGCATCTGCGCGGCCGTCCGGATGTGCAGAACATCGACCTGATGAACCTCGCCGGTTTCTGCCGTAACTGCCTCGCCAACTGGTTCCAGGATGCCGCCGGCCAGAAGGGCATGGCGCTCTCCAAGGACGACGCCCGCGAGATTGTCTACGGCATGCCCTATAAGGATTGGCAGGCGAAAAACCAGAAAGCCGCCACGCCCGAGCAGCAGGCCGCTTTCGAGACGGCCAAGCCGAAGGGGCATTGAGGGGGGCGGACGGACAACGGCAAATTGTAGGTTGGGTCAAGCCCTTGCGCGATCCAACATGGCTTGCTCCACGGTTGTTGGGTCGCACAAGCGCAGGGTTTGACCCAACCTACTTGGCTCACGCGCCCACTCGGAAACCCCACACTCACATGCCCGGATAGTTCGGGCCGCCGCCGCCTTCGGGGACTGCCCAGGTGATGTTCTGGCTTGGGTCTTTGATGTCGCACGTTTTGCAATGGACGCAGTTCTGCGCGTTGATCTGGAAGCGCGGACGCCCATCGTCGCCCGTCAGGATCTCGTAGACGCCTGCCGGGCAATAGCGCTGCGCGGGCTCGGCGAATTCCGGCAGGTTGATCGCCACCGGAATGTTGGGATCTTTCAATTTGAGGTGAACCGGCTGGTCTTCCTCGTGGTTGGTCGCCGAGAACGAGACACTGGTCAGCCGGTCGAACGTTAGGACGCCATCCGGCTTCGGGTAATCGATGGGTTGGGCGGTCGAGGCGCGTTTAGTGGCCGCATAGTCGGCCTTGCCGTGCTTCAGCGTGTAGCCGAGCCCGATGCCTGGAATGATGGTGTTGAGCCACATATCGACGGCCGAAAACGCGGTGCCGAGGATCGTGCCGAAGCGCGTCAGCAGCGGCTTGGCGTTGCGCACCGGCTTCAAGTCGCGCGCGATCGGACCTGAACGAACGGCCGCCTCGTAATCGTCGAGCCGGTCGTGTGCGCGGCCGGCTTTGACCGCGGCAAAGATCGCATCCGCCGCATGTATCCCTGAGAGGATCGCGTTGTGGCTGCCCTTGATGCGCGGCACGTTGACGAAGCCCGCCGAGCAGCCAGCCAGCACGCCGCCCGGGAACACCAGGTCGGGGATCGACTGCCAGCCGCCTTCGTTGATTGCGCGCGCGCCATAGGCGATGCGTTTGCCGCCCTCGAACACGCCGCGAATAGCCGGGTGCGTTTTGTAGCGCTGGAATTCCTCGAACGGCGAGAGATAGGGGTTCTCGTAATTGAGATTGACCACGAACCCGACCGAAACGAGGTTTTCGCCGTAGTGGTAGAGAAACGACCCGCCGGCGGTCCGGTTGTCGAGCGGCCAGCCGAGCGTATGCTGCACGAGCCCGCGCTTGTGGTTCTCAGGTTTGACCTCCCAAAGCTCCTTGATGCCGATGCCGAACTTCTGCGGGCAATGGCCCTTGGCGAGCTCGAACTTCGCGATCAACTGCTTGGCGAGCGAACCGCGCACGCCTTCGGCGATCACCGTGTAGCGGCCCTTCAGCTCCATGCCGCGCGTAAAGCTATCCTTCGGTTGGCCATCCTTGCCGAGCCCCATGTCGCCGGTCGCGACGCCAGTCACCGCGCCGTTGTCGTCGTAGAGGACTTCGGCGGCGGCAAACCCCGGATAGATCTCGACGCCGAGTTCGGCCGCCTGCTCGCCGAGCCAGCGGCAGACGTTGCCGAGGCTGCCGATGTAGTTGCCATGGTTGTTCATCAGCGGCGGCATGCCGACGTTCGGCAATCGCATGTCGCCCGCCGGCCCGAGGAGGATGAACTTGTCCTCGATAACCTGCGTGTCGAGCGGGCAGCCCTTGTCACGCCAGGCCGGGATCAAGGTATCGAGCCCGATCGGATCGATCACAGCGCCCGAGAGGATGTGCGCGCCGACCTCGGAGCCCTTTTCCAGCAATACGACCGAGAGATCGTGGCCCTGCTCGGTGGCGAGTTGTTTCAGACGGATCGCGGTCGCCAGGCCCGCCGGGCCCGCACCGACGATGACCACGTCGAATTCCATTGCCTCGCGTGGTGGCAGATCCGCCCCGTCCTGTGCCATCTTGTTCGATCCCTATCCCGCAGCCTCTTTTCACAGTTCGATTAGGTCCGAAGCGGCTGGACCGTCAACCCTTGTGAGCGCATAGCCCCCTCTCGACAACCCAGGCCCGGCTCGCGACTCGGATGGATAGTGTCGAATTGCGATTAGGCGCTGGCATCTCGCGATCCTCCCGATATGCTGCAATAATGACGGCTCTCATGGACGACATCGAAACTCAAGACGACCTGTTGGCGCTGCTCGCCTGGTGGCGCGTGGCGGGCGTCGATGTGGCGTTAACCGAGACGCCGATCGACTGGACCGCGCGGAGCGAGGCACCCGGGGCCGGTTTCGAGTGGCCGGCGAAAACGCCTGCGGGCAGCGCCACGCCCCAAGCCCCCTCGGGCGTGTCATCGCCCAGGGCCGGCAGCGCGCCAACGGAGCCGCGGCGCCCGGAGGTCCGCCGCCCGGCAATTGCCCCGCTGGCGGCATCTGCGATCCCGACAGCCCGCCCGACGCTCGTGGCTTCGACGCCGCGGCATGCGCCTGAAACCGATTCCCCGGCCGCGTCACGGTTCTACCCGTCGACGCCGCCCGACGCTGCGAGCATGGCCGCACGCGAGGCCGCAGGCCGGGCCGCGACCCTCGAGGCCTTGGAGGCGACACTCAACGCTTTCGACGGCTGCAGCCTGAAGGCGACGGCCAAGAGCCTCTGCTTTTATCGCGGCAGTCCACAGGCTCGCCTGATGATCATCGGCGAGGCGCCCGGCAGCGACGAGGACCGGGCCGGCAAACCCTTCGTTGGCCGTTCGGGACAGCTGCTCGATAAAATGCTGGCCGCCATCGGTCTCGGTGAAGCCGACGTGCACATCACGAACACCGTCTATTGGCGCCCGCCCGGCAATCGCACGCCGACGCCGCAGGAAACCCTGGTCTGCCGGCCGTTCCTGGATCGCCAGATCGCGCTGGTTGAGCCAAGCGTCATCCTGACGCTCGGCGGTCCTGCGACAGCCGCGATCCTCGGCCAGTCCGAGGGCATTCTAAAGGTGCGCGGCAAGTGGCGCGAGGTGGTGGCAGGCGAGGCCAAAATCCGCGTCATGCCGTCATTGCATCCCGCCTACCTTTTGCGCACGCCTGCCGCCAAACGGCAGGCTTGGCGCGATCTTCTGGCGATCAAGGCAGCGCTCACGGGTAGCGCTCACGGGTAGCGCAGGCACGTAGCAAGGACGTCACCAATGGCTGACACAAAAACGTTGACCGGCATATTGCAACACCGGTTCGGCGATTTCGGCGCCGCCCCAGGGCCCGAGATCGCGGATAACGCCACGCTCAAGCGCATGGCCAGCCGAGGCGTCGTCAGGCGATTCAAGCCGGAACGGCTGCCGCAAGCCTTGGTGGAGACGCTCTGTGCGGTGGCGCTGTCGTCGCCAAGCAAGAGCGACCTGCAAGGCCGCGACGTCCTCATCGTCGACGATCCGGCCATCCGTGCCCGCATCGACACGCTTCTCGCCGATCAGGACTGGATTCCAAAAGCCCCGCATTTCATCATTTTCCTCGGCAACAATCGCCGTCAGCGCCAGGTCCACGACTGGCGCGGGCACCCGTTCGCCAACGACCACCTGGATGCGTTCTTCAATGCCGCCGTCGATGCCGGCATTGCGCTCTCCGCGTTCGTGACGGCGGCCGAAGCGGCCGGCGCCGGCTGCTGCCCGGTCAGCGTCATTCGCAATCACGCGACCGAGGTCAGCCAGTTGCTCGGCCTGCCCGACCACGTCTTTCCAGTCGCCGGCATGGGGTTTGGCTGGCCTGATGTGCCCGCCAACATCAGTGCCCGGTTGCCACTCGCCGTGACGCTGCACCGGAACCGTTTCCAGGACTGCACGCGGGAGGCCGTGGCGGGCTATGACAAGCGCCGCAATGCGATTTTCCCCTACCGAAGCCAGCGCAACGTCGCCAAATTTGGCACCAGCGCGGACTACGGCTGGAGCGAGGAGAAAGCCCGCCACTACGCCGTGCCCGAACGGGCCGATTTCGGCGCCTTTGTCCGCGCCAAGGGCTTCAAGCTCGACTGATCGATGGATCGTTAGGTCGAATGCTTACAGGCCGCGCGGATCTGCAAATGATTATGTCCTGAGCAAGCCAGCTTCATTGCCGATTTGCCAGGCATTTTGCCTGCGTTCCCGTCTTGACAGCGGCTCAGAGCCCAGGTCGAAGTAAATAGGTCATCGTGGGAGCCGGACTTATCCAACAAGCCGGCAGCTGGAGGTCCATCAGAGGCCTCGAACGGGAGTGATTGTACGCCATGGATCGAAGAACCTTCATTAAGACCTCCGTCAGCGCCAGCGCCGTCACGGCAGCCAGCAGCCTTGCAGCGCCCGCAATCGCACAGGCTGCCCGGGTTCTCAAGTTCGTACCGCAAGCGAACCTCGCCAATTTCGATCCGATCTGGGGCACGCAATACGTCGTCCGCAATGCGTCACAGCTTGTCTGGGACACGCTCTACGGCATGGACAGCAAGCTGCAGGCGAAGCGGCAGATGGTCGAGGGCGAGGAGGTCTCGGCCGATGGTCTGACCTGGACGTTCAAGCTGCGGTCAGGCTTGAAATGGCACGACGGCGCCCCCGTCACCGCCAAGGATTGTGTCGCCTCGATCGACCGGTGGGCTGCCCGCGACGCCATGGGATTAATGCTCAAGGCCATCCAGAAAGAGTTGACCGCCGTCGACGACAAGACTTTCAAATGGGTGCTCTCGAAGCCCTACCCGAAAATGTTGCTGGCGCTCGGCAAGGTCGGCACACCCTGCTGCTTCATCATGCCCGAGCGGATTGCCAAGACCGATCCCTTCAAGCAGATCGAGGAATACGTCGGCTCCGGCCCGATGAAGTTCGTGAAAGCCGATTGGAAGCCGGGCGCGCTCGCCGCGTTCGAACTCAATAAGGACTACGTGCCGAGGAGTGAGCCCGGCGAATGGTGGTCCGGCGGCAAGGTCATCAATTTCGACCGTATCGAATGGATCATCATGCCTGACCCCGCAACCGCGTCGGCGGCGCTGCAAAGCGGTGAAATCGACTGGTGGGAAAATCCCGTGGTCGATCTCGTGCCCCTGTTGAAGAAGAACAAGAACGTGATGGTCGACATCGCCGATCCACTCGGCAATATCGGCTCGTTCCGCCTCAACCACATGCATCCGCCGTTCAACAACCTCAAGGTCCGGCAGGCTGTCCAGATCGCGCTCAGCCAGCAGGACTACATGCAGGCGCTGGTCGGAACCGACGAGAGGCTCTGGAAATCGTGCCCGAGTTTCTTCACGCCAGGAACGCCCCTCTATACCGAAGATGGCGGCGAACCCCTGAAAGGTAAGCGCGACATCGAAAAGGCCAAGGCACTGCTCAAGGAAGGCGGCTACGCCGGCCAGCCCGTCACCTGCGTCGTGGCCCAGGACCAGCCGATCACCAAAGCGTTCGGCGAAATCACCGCTGACCTCTTGAAAAAGATCGGCATGACGGTCGATTTCGTGGCGACCGACTGGGGTACCGTCGGCCAGCGTCGTGCCTCGAAAAGCCCTCCGGGCCAGGGCGGCTGGGGCATGTTCCACACGTGGCACGCGGGCTCCGATACCGCGAGCCCCGTCGGCAACATCGCGATCCGGACCAATGGCGACAAGGCCTGGTTCGGCTGGCCCGACAACGCCGAGATCGAGAAGGAAATCGGCGCCTGGTACGACGCCAAAACGCTCGACGAGGAAAAGGCGATCATCGGCCGGGTCAACAAGCTCGGCATGGAGCACGTGACCTACATCCCGACCGGATTTTTCCTCGGGTATCAGGCCTGGCGCAGCAACCTCACCGGTATCGCCAGCGGCCCGTTGCCGTGGTTCTGGGGCGTGAAGAAAGGGTAACACTCGTCAACGGCCCAGCTTGTCGCGTATCGATCGCTGGGCCATTTTTGTTCGCATCAAATCTTCTGACAATTGAAACTCATGATCGGCTGGATGAAGCAGTGGCGGTTGCACAGAGCAAAGGTCAGTGCAATCGCGAATATGACTCCACTCTGTGGGGAAGTTTGCAATCCAATACCGCTACATGGAGATGAGCTTGTCGGAGAAGTACTGAGTTTCTGGTCAACTTGCAGGCGGCGGATCGCTGAGAACTATGAAATAGTTGTGGCGAACAATATGGAATATGACGCGATTTGTGGAATTCTGTAAAATGCCAAAACACATTCCCCGTTGGAAATTCACAAAGCGTTGGACGAAGCCTCTGCAAAAGACCTCAAGGAAAGCATGGGCGTTGCCCCAGATCGTCGGCTCTACCTAGCTACGCTCATCGAGAAGTCGGGATGAGGCAGCCGCATCAGAAGCATTTTCAGCCCGAGTAGTCCATGCTCGCCTATATCGTCCGACGAATTTTGGCGACGATCCCCGTCATGGCGATCGTCGCGTTGTTTGTGTTCAGCCTGCTTTATATCGCGCCGGGCGATCCCGCCGCCGTCATCGCTGGCGATCAGGCGAGCCAGGCCGACATCGAGAAAATCCGCACCAATCTTGGCCTGGACCGGCCGTTCCTTGTCCGCTTCGGCGAATGGTCGTTCCGGCTCGTGCAGGGCGATCTCGGCACGTCGATGTTCACCGGCCTGCCGGTCACCGAACTCATTCGCCAGCGCCTGGAGCCGACACTGTCGCTGATGGTGCTGACCCTCTTCCTCGCCATCCTGTTCGCTGTACCCATGGGCGTCATCGCGGCTGCCAAAGCCGGCAGCTGGATCGATCGCTTGTTGATGGCGTTTGCGGTCGCTGGCTTCTCCGTCCCCGTCTTTGTCGTCGGATACTTGCTGGCCTATGTTTTTGCCCTGCAGCTGGAATGGCTGCCCGTGCAGGGCTATACGCCGATCGCGCGGGGCTTTTGGCCTTGGCTCGAAAACTTGATCCTCCCCGCCATCGCCCTCGGCTTCATCTACATCGCCCTCATCGCCCGTATCACGCGCGCCACCATGCTCGAGGTCTTGAGCCAGGATTATGTGCGCACCGCCCGCGCCAAGGGTCTCGGCCAGGGCAGCATATTATTTCTGCATGCCCTGAAGAACGCCGCCGTTCCCATCGTCACGGTCATCGGCATCGGCGTCGCGCTTCTGATCGGCGGCGCCGTCGTCACCGAAAGCGTGTTTGCCATTCCCGGTCTCGGCCGCCTGACGATTGACGCCATCGTGCGGCGCGATTATCCCGTCATCCAGGGCATCGTGCTGATGTTCAGCTTCATCTACGTGCTCGTCAATCTCGCCGTCGATCTCATCTATACGGCGCTCGACCCGAGGATCCAGTATTGACGCCCGAGATCACATCGCCAGCGCTGGCACGGCAGACACAGGCGCCATCAGGCCGGGCAGCCGTCGAGCTTCCCGACATCGTGCCGCCGGTCAAAGTGCGCCACGGCCTTGCGGGCTTTGCCTACCGGCATCCAACAATGGCGGTTGGCGGCGGCATGCTGCTGCTACTGGTCGCGATGGCGCTGCTGGCGCCGTTTCTCGGCACCGGTGATCCAAGCGCGATCGCGCCTGCAAAACGCAACCGCCCACCCTCGGCCGAGAACTGGTTTGGCACCGACGCCTACGGCAAGGACATCTACACCCGCGTCATTTACGGCGCCCGGATTTCGCTGATCGTCGGCTTTGCCGTCGCCATCCTGTCGTCCGCCATCGGCCTTGGCATCGGCCTCGTGTCGGGTTTCATCCGCTGGGCCGACGGCCTGATCATGCGCGTCATGGACGGCCTGATGTCGATCCCACCGATCCTGCTGGCCGTCGCGCTGATGGCGTTGACGCGGGCGAGCGTGGAGAATGTGGTGCTGGCCATCACGATAGCCGAAATCCCGCGCGTCTCGCGCCTCGTTCGCGGCGTCGTGCTATCGTTGCGCGAGCAACCTTACGTCGACGCGGCCATCGCCTGTGGAACATCGACGCCACGCATCATTCTGCGCCACATCCTGCCGAACACAATTGCACCGCTGACCGTGCAGGCGACCTACATCTGCGCCTCAGCGATGATCACCGAGGCGATCCTGTCGTTCATCGGCGCCGGTGTCCCGCCGACCATCGCGCCGTCCTGGGGGAACATCATGGCGGATGGCCGCACGCTCTGGCAGGTGAAGCCCTACATCATCTTTTTCCCCGCCGTCTTTCTTTCGCTGACCGTCCTCGCCGTCAATTTGCTCGGCGATGGCCTGCGCGACGCCGTCGACCCCCGCATGGCGAAGAGGCTGTAATCGATGGCACTCCTCGAAGTCGAAAACTTGCAGACCCACTTCCGCACACCGGACGGCGTCAATCGCGCCGTCGATGGCGTCTCGTTTTCGGTAGCCTCTGGCGAAACACTCGCAATCGTCGGCGAATCCGGCTGCGGCAAGTCCGTGACGGCCATGTCGATCCTGCGGCTCATCCCGGAGCCGCCGGGCAAGATTGCTGGCGCGATCCGTTTCAATGGCCGCGATCTGCTGGCCCTCTCCGATCGCGAGATGCGCCAGATCCGCGGCAACGATATTTCGATGGTCTTCCAGGAACCGATGACTTCGCTCAATCCGGTGCTGACGATCGGCCGCCAGATCACCGAAACGATCATGCTGCACGAGGGCGTGTCGCGTACGGACGGCGACAAGCGGTCGATCGATATCCTCAGACTCGTCAACATTCCGGAGCCGGAGCGGCGGCTGACGCAATACCCGCACGAATTGTCGGGCGGCATGCGCCAGCGCGTGATGATCGCCATGGCGCTCGCCTGCAATCCAAAACTTCTGATCGCCGACGAGCCAACCACCGCGCTCGACGTCACGGTGCAGGCGCAGATCCTGGACCTGATGCGGCAACTGAAGGCGCGCACCGGCGCCGCGATCGTTTTGATCACGCACGATCTGGGCGTGGTCGCTGAAATGGCCGAGCGGGTCGTGGTGATGTACGCGGGGCGTAAAGTCGAGGAAGCGAGCGTGCGCGATCTTTTCGCGCGACCACGCCATCCCTACACCCGGGCGTTGCTGGCCTCCATCCCGCATCTGGAAACAAAAACGCGTCGCGAAACCAAGACGCCTGGCGAGCGCGTTCGCTTGGCCGAGATTCCGGGCGTCGTGCCGTCGCTGAAGTCCAAGATCCCCGGGTGCCATTTCGCGGCGCGGTGCGCCAGCGTGACCGACCACTGCCACACGGCGCCACCAGCGTTGGAGGAGAAGGCCAAGGGTCATTTCGCGGCCTGCTGGATGGCGCCGGAGTCGATGGGGGCGCTGTCATGAATGCCGCTGCTCTTGCCGTAGGTTGGGTCAAGCGAGCGCAAGGAGCGGCGCGACCCAACAGAAAAATGTGCGCGCAGCGCTCCGCTTGTCCTTCGTTTCCTCCTGTTCGAAGTTTTGCAATGAAGCAAAGCAAATGTTGCTTCGCTCGCTTTTCTGTTGGGTCGCGGCCCGCAGAAGGAGCGGGGCTTGACCCAACCTACGCCGCTGCCGAAAGAGGCGCGCTGCCATGACCGCTCCAACGCCACCCGCGCTCGACGTTCGCAATCTCAGCAAGCATTTCCCCATCCGAAAAGGTCTACTGGCGCGCGAAGTTGCGACCGTGCGCGCCGTCGACGGCATCAGTTTTTCCATCGGCGAGGCGGAAACGCTGGGGCTCGTGGGCGAATCGGGCTGCGGAAAATCGACGGCCGGCAAACTGATCTTGCGCCTGATCGAGCCGACGACCGGCGAAATCCGCGTCAGCGGCACGCGTATCGACGGCTTGAACCGGCGCGCCATGCAACCTTTCCGGCGCCAGTTGCAGGTGGTGTTCCAGGACCCGTTCTCCTCGCTTAATCCGCGTATGCGCGCGCTCGATCTGGTGGCCGAGCCATTGCGCAATTTCGAGGTGCTTGATAATGCCGAGATCGAACGGCGCGTGGCGGAGCTGTTCGAGAAAGTCGGCCTGCGCGCCGATCAGCTGACGCGCTATCCACACGAATTTTCCGGTGGCCAGCGCCAGCGCCTCGTCATCGCCCGCGCCCTCGCTTTAAAGCCGAAGCTGATCGTTTGCGACGAACCCGTCTCCGCGCTCGATGTCTCGGTGCAGGCGCAGGTGATCAATTTGCTGATCGATCTGCAGAAGGATTTCGGCCTCGCCTATCTTTTCATCGCGCACGATCTGGCCGTCGTCGAGCATATATCGCACCGCGTTGCCGTCATGTATCTCGGCCGCATCGTCGAGATTGCGGACAAGGATGTGCTTTATGCGAGCCCGCAGCATCCTTACACGCAGGCCTTGCTCTCGGCGGTACCGGTTCCCGACCCGACGGTCACTCCGCAGCGGCTCATTCTGCAGGGCGACGTGCCAAGTCCCATGCGGCCGCCTTCCGGTTGCCATTTCCACACGCGTTGTCCCTATGCCGAGGCCCGCTGCCGCAGTGAACGGCCGGCCATGCGCCAGGTCGGACCGAAGCAGTTTGCCGCCTGCCATTTGCGCGAGGGCCCGGTGGCCGAGGGGGTTTGATCGCATGCCCCTGATCGATCGCCGACACCTATCGTTCGTTCTGGACGAGGTGCTCGACGCCAAGAGCATCCTCCAACTTCCGGCGTTCGCGACCTTCGACCGCGACAGCGTGGAGCAAATCCTGGATGCAGCGGAAAAGCTCGCCATCACTGAGTTTCTGCCAAGCTACCAGTTACTGGACGCCGATGACGCACGCATGGAAAACGGCCGCGTGGCGCTGCCGGCCGAGATCGGCCGGGCGTTAAACGCCTTCCGCGAGCAGGGCTTCTTCCGCATGGCGGCGGACGCCGAACATGGCGGCTTGGGGCTGCCGCGCCTGATCGCCAATGCGGCGTTCCTGTGGTTCCAGGCCGCCAACATATCCATCGCCAACTACGCCATGCTGACGCAAAGCGCTGCCGAATTGCTGGCCCAGCACGCAACGCCGGCACAAATGCAGCGGTATCTGTTGCCGCTGGTCGAGGGCCGCTTTCTCGGCACCATGGCGCTGTCCGAGCCACATGCGGGCTCGTCGCTCGGCGATATCACGACCACGGCAAAGCCGTTGAGCGATGGCCGCTACGCCATCCGCGGCGCCAAGATGTGGATCTCGGGCGGCGAGCACGACATGGGCGAGAATATCGTGCATCTGATGCTCGCCCGCATCGAGGGTGCGCCGTCCGGGACCAAAGGCATCTCGCTCTTCATCGTGCCCCGCAAACGGCTGGACGAGGAGGACAAGCTGACCATTTGGAACAACGTGACGCTGACCAGCCTCAATCACAAGATGGGCCAGCGCGGCACGGTCAACACGGCGCTTAGCCTTGGCGAGGGTGGCGAAACGATCGGCGAAATCGTGGGCGCGCCTGGCCAAGGTCTCGCCTGCATGTTCACGATGATGAACGAGGCCCGCATCGGCGTCTCCATGGGCGCGGTCGCGCACGCCAGCGCCGCTTATCAGCATGCGCTTGGCTACGCGCGAGAGCGGCTACAGGGCCGCCATCCCGACAACAAAGACCCGGCGAGCCCGCAGGTGGCATTAATCGCGCATGCCGACGTCAGGCGCATGCTGCTGCTGCAGAAGGCAGCGGCCGAGGGCGGCATCGCGCTGGCGCTCTACCTCGCCAAGCTCGCCGACCTGAAGAAGGCAGCGGCAACTCCCGGGGAGCGCAACGATGCCGGTTTGCTGCTCGACCTGCTGACGCCCGTGTTCAAGGCCTGGATGTCGGAGGAGTGCCTCACCGCCAACTCGAACGCCATGCAGGTCCTGGGCGGTGCCGGCTACACGCGCGACCACCCGGTCGAGCAACACTATCGCGACAACCGCCTGAACCCGATCCACGAGGGCACCAACGGCATCCAGGCCATCGATCTGCTGGGCCGCAAAGTCGGCATGGCGGAGGGACGGGGCCTTGAATTACTTCTGGCCGAGATCGAGCGGACGTCCAACCGGGCGAGCCAGCACCCGCAATTGGCCAGCCAGAGTGCAGCGCTCGACGCTGCCTGCGTGGCGCTTGGCAGCATCACCAAGCATCTGGCCGGGGTGCGGCGGACGGACGGCCCGCGCGCGAGCCTCGCCAAGGCCAGCATGTACATGGACCTCTTCGGGACCATCACGTTTGCCTGGATCTGGCTTGCGCAGGCAGTTGAGGCGGCAGCGTCCTGCCCAAGCGAACCCGGACCGGAGCTGGATTTCCGACTGGGATTGCTGCAGACCTGCACTTTTGTTTTCGAGCGCAATCTGCCGCGCTACCGGCAGTTGCTCGAGCCTTTGCTGTCGCCCGACGACCCAGTTCTCGCCATGCGCGACGAATGGTTCGGGCCAGCATCTTGATTTCGCCCCATTCCTGCCGAAGAGCGTCCGTAATCCAGCGGTTGCGCCGTTCGTCCCCGCTTTCGAAATCAACCGCTCCGACCTTGCCAGAAAGAATAAGCCTTGAGCCGATCCACTGAACCAACCCGCCTGATGCTGGTACTCGATGCCGCCGACGGCGCGTCGCAGCGCCTGGCGGCTGCATTGGACGCCGCCGCCGTGGCCTCGGTCGTGGTCCGGCCGATGACAGGCAAGCCCCTGGACGCCGCATCCGCCGCGCCCCTTGTTGCGTCGGCGCAAAAAGCTGGCGCTGCCGTGCTCATGTCAGGCGATGCCCGCCTCGCGCGCACGCTCAAGGCGGATGGCGTGCATCTGCCGGTCAGCGAAAACCTCGAGGAGGCCTACAACGCCGCGCGCGAGCTGATCAGCCAGCGCTTCATCGTCGGCGTCGACGCGGGCAATTCCCGGCACGACGCGATGACGGCAGGCGAGGCCGGCGCCGACTACGTTGGTTTCAGTTTGGCTTCGGCATCTGTCGATCGGGAGTCCGCCCGGGCGGAACGATTGGAGCTGATCGCGTGGTGGGCGGAGATTTTCGAAGTGCCCTGCGTGGCATTCGATGTCGAAACCGCGGACGAGGCCCAAGCCTTGACGGAAGCGGGTGCCGATTTCATCGCCGTGCACGTGGCAGCCGGCGCGTCGCCCGCCAGCGTTCGCGAGGTGATGGCGGCGATGTCGGCAGCGATTGCGGCCGCGCGGGCGCCTGCAAACAGTTGAGCCCCGCGAACAGTTGAGGAGGACTGCAACATGAATTCCTCGCGATCCCTGAGACGGCGTGCCCATGTGCTGACAGCCGTTGCGACGTTTGCAATAGCTGGCACGGCCCGAGCCGAGACGAGCGCCTGGCAACAGCGCATCGAGCCCGATGGCGTGACAAAACGGGACACACCGAAGAAAGCCCCGCCGGCAGGGCCGACGGTCAAGAGCCAGGCGATCGATCCCAAGGCGGCACCGACGCAGGCCATTCCCGGCGCGGCCACCACGCCGAGCCTGAAACCCAGTTTCGCCACGCCACTCGGGCCCGCGACTGCTCCCGCCGGAAGCGCGCACGCCAAGGGTGCTGCTGGCGGCGATCCTGCCTACGAAGCCTTCGATCAGGGTCAGTATCTCACCGCGTTGCAGCTGGCAGAACAAGCGGCGAAAGCCGGCGACCCACAGGCGCACACGCTGATCGCGCGCATCCATGCAGAAGGTCTCGGCGTTCCGCAGTCGCCCAAAACCGCCGCGACGTGGTACGCCCGGGGCATCGAACTCGGCGATGTCGAAGCAGCGTTTGGGCTGGGCCTTTTCTATGCCGAAGGCAAAGGCGTGAGCCAAGACTTCAACGAAGCTGGCCGCCTGTTCGAGAAGGCGGCAGCGACCGGGCACGTGCTTGCCAACTACAATCTCGGCCTGCAGTTCCTGCGTGGCAAGGGCAAGCCCGAAAATCCGCACCGCGCTTTCAAGCACATCGAATATGCCGCCGAGCGCGGCGTTGTTGCCGCCCAGTTCGACTTGGCATCGCTCTATTCCACGGGCACCGGCACGGCCAACGATGCCTGGGAAGCCGCACGCTGGTTGCGGAAAGCCGCCAACTCGGGCCACACTGAGGCTGAGTTACAATACGCGATCGTTCTGTTCGCGGGGCTCGGGACGGCGCCTGATCAGCAACTCGGCGCCAAGTTCTTCCGATCAGCTGCCGAGAAGGGCCTGCCCCTCGCGCAAAACCGGCTCGGGCGGTGCTACGCGTATGGCAAGGGCGTCGCGCTCGACCCCGCTGAAGCCTCCAAGTGGTATCTCATTGCGAAAGCGAACGGCCTGGATGACGACGTCCTGGCCGAGGTCTACAAGAAGCTGCCCAAGGCGGAAAAGCTCAAAGCCGAGAAGGCCGCGGAGGACTGGCGCGACCGGTCTTTGATCCAGTAGCCAATCGATCCAATAGCGAATCGCGAGACCCCCATGCCGCCAACCAAGGCGCTCGTCCTCTTTTCCGGTGGGCAGGATTCAACCGTTTGCCTCGCCTGGGCGCTGGAGCGCTTTGACGCGGTCGAGACGATCGGCTTCGACTACGGCCAGCGGCACCGGTTGGAGTTGACGCAGCGGACCGAAATCCGGCCGTTGCTCGCCGCCATGAAACCCGCTTGGCACGGCCGTCTCGGCGCCGATCACCTGCTGCCGCTGCCGACGCTCGGGGCCATCAGCGAAACGAGCCTCACCCGCGACGTCGCATTCGACGTCGCGCAATCGGGCCTGCCAAACACGTTCGTGCCCGGACGGAACCTCTTGTTTTTCACTTACGCCGCGGCCGTGGCCTGGCGGCGCGGCATCCTCACGCTCGTCGGCGGCATGTGCGAGACCGATTTCTCCGGCTACCCCGACTGCCGCAACGACACATTGCAAACGCTGGCCAAGGCGCTCTCGCAAGGCATGGACCGCCGTTTCGCGATCGAAACGCCGCTGATGTGGCGCACCAAGGCGGAGACGTGGGAACTCGCCGAGACGTTGGGTGGGTCAGCGTTGGTCAGGCTCATTATCGAGGATACGGTGACGTGCTATCAAGGTCAGCGCGGCCAGCGGCACGCTTGGGGCTACGGCTGCGGCACCTGCCCGTCGTGCGACTTGCGCATCAAGGGATGGAACGAATGGAAAGCGGACCCGGGCAAATTCCACAAAGCCAAATCCAGCAAGAGCTGATCCGCGCTGTTGAACTGGCTCTTTCAGGCGATTGGGAGGGTGCGCACGGCATCGTGCAGGTGCATGAAGGTCATGCGACCGCATGCTGGATTCACGCCTGCTTGCACAAGCTCGAGCCGGACGAAAGTAACAGCCGCTATTGGTATCGCCGCTCCGGCCATGCCTACGAGGAATATGCCAACGGCCGTAGCGAGCTCATCACCATCAAGGCCGCGCTGACCTACTGAATATCGACGCGCGTGCTTGGCTTGTGGACAGCCGTGCCGAGGCTATTGCGCGTTCGACGTGTATCGGCACGTCAACGAATCGCGAATCAGGTAAATGCACTGTTTAGTCGCACTCGAGGATGGGTGCGGCATTTTAGATATCGAAGGAACAGTGCCCATGCCCCAGTTCACGAAGAAGCTTACCGATGTCGCCATCGCTGTCGGCCTGACCATGGCCGTCGTGCTGATCATCGTCGTCACCAACAGCTTCCTGACCTCGCGCGGCGGCTACTGGCAAGGCTTCAATCTATGGCTGCAACTGGTCCAGCGCCCGGACATCCTCGGCACCATGATCCTGACGGCGCTCGTGACGGTCGGCTATTCCATCTGGCAGAGCGGCGGCCGCAGCCGTTAAGGCATGGGATCACCCTTGTTATGGGGGCAGACCCATTGGTCTGCCCCCAATTCTTATTCTCACTTGTCGATGTGGAACGGGCTGAAGTCGGTGTCACGATCGTAATAGTCCTCGTTTTCGACGCGCTTCAGGAAATTCACGATTTTATAGGTGACCGGCGTCATCACGATTTCCCATCCGGTCTTGAGCAGATACTGCGCCATCGCCACCTTGATAATATCCCCGGTCGCCCAGATTCCGTAGAAGGCGATGAAATAGAAAAGACCGGAATCGATCGCTTCGCCAATGATGGTCGACCCGATCGTGCGTGACCACAGGTGCCGGCCGTTGGTCATGATCTTCATCTTGGCGAGCACGAACGCGTTGGCGAAGCTGCCGCACCAGAATGCGATGATCGAGCCGGCGGCGATCCGCCAGGCATTGCCGAAAACGGATTCGAGCGCCGGCTGATAGCTTTTCATATAGTCGGACGGACCTGGCGGCAGACTGACGACGACCCAGGCCATGAACGAAGCAAAGATGAGCGCTGCAAAACCGGCCCACACCACGCGGCGATCACGCCCGTAGCCATAAACTTCCGTCAGAATGTCGCCGAAGATATAGGAAATCGGGAAAAACAGAACGCCGGCGCCGAAGGGGGTCGGCCCGAGGATCGGCAGGTCGATCTGCGCCTGCTTCGCCGCGCCGATGAAATTCGAGCACAGCAGAACAACGACAAAGGCCACCATCACGAAGTCGTAGTATTTATATTGGCGCGCTGCCGGTGCCATTCTGCCTCCCGTCCCGTGGTCCAATGTTCCGCTGTGGCATTCGAGTGCGACCAAACTGCCGGATTCCGCACCGGCGGTCATCTGCAAAAGATTGGCGCACATATCGCCTCTGCACCACGACCTCACTGCCCGCCAACGAAATCGACCAGGCGACATTCCTGGACATCGCCAGGACAGGCAGCGATAAGGCCGCCATGAAACGCAAAACATCTCAGACGACCCAGCTTGGCCAGCACGTGGCCCTCCCCGACAGCCCCGATAAGGCCGTCTTGGAGCGTGTGGCCAATCCGCAGGCCGACACTCACTATGTCGCACGGTTTACCGCGCCCGAGTTCACCTCGCTCTGCCCGGTCACCGGCCAGCCCGACTTCGCCCACGTCGTGATCGACTACGTTCCGAAGGCATGGCTCGTCGAATCGAAGTCGCTGAAGCTTTACCTCGGGTCGTTCCGCAACCACGGCGCTTTCCACGAGGATTGTACGGTTGCCATCGGCAAGCGACTGGCGGAGCTGCTGGAGCCGCATTTCCTGCGCATCGGCGGCTATTGGTATCCCCGCGGCGGCATGCCGATCGACGTGTTCTGGCAAACAGGTACGCTGCCCTCAGGCGTCTGGTTGCCGGACCAGGGCGTCCATCCCTATCGCGGCCGGGGCTGATCTGGCACCTGCTGTCGCCAGCCGATTTGGTGATCTGTGGCTATCGTGGCTATGCTCACCCCAATTAATGTGAAGACCTGGGGAGGGCTGACCATGATAGGCCGTTTGAAGATAATCCTGTTGTTGCTGGCACTGGCCGCCGCACCTGTCGGCACGGCCTTAGCCGAGGTGGCGGAGGTCAAACTCGTGCAGCAGTTCGGCGCGACGTTCGTGCCGTTCATGGTCATGGAATCGCAGAAGCTGATCGAGAAGCATGCGGCCAAGGCTGGGCTCCCCGACCTCACGGTGGCGTGGTCGAAGCTTGGCGGCCCGAGTGCGATCAACGACGCGCTGCTATCGGGTAGCGTCCATTTCTCGTTGCAGGGGGTGCCGTCCCTTGCACTGCTCTGGGATCGCACGAAAGGCGGCATCGGCGTCAAAGGTGTCTCCGGCAACTGTTCCGGCAATTTCTGGCTGAACGTCCGCAGCTCCACGATCATGTCGCTGAAGGACTTCACGGAGAAGGACCGCATTGCTGTGCCCTCAGCCAAGTCCTCGATGCAGGCCGTGCTGCTGCAGATGGCGGCCGAACGCGAGTGGGGGCTGGGCCAGCAGACGCGGCTCGATCATCTCGTGATTGCACTCCCGAACCCGGACGGCATGATCGCCGTGCTCAATCCCTCCCACGAAGTCAATGCGCACATCGCGACGCAGCCGTTCCATGCCGCTGAGGTCAAAGGCGGCCTGAAGACAATCATGAACGGCTACGATCTGTTGGGGGGCACGGCCGCGTCGAATATTCTGGTGTCGACGGAGCCGTTCCGTGCCGCCAATCCCAAGGTCTTTGCGGCCGTGATCTCGGCGCATGAAGAGGCGATGGTCTGGATCAACGCCGACAAGCGGCGCACGGCCAAACTCTTCATCGAGCTGACGCGGGAAAAACAACTCAGCGAGGACGAAGTGCTGGCGCTGATGAGCGAGCCTGGGTTCGAGTACACGCGGACGCCGAAGAAAATCGGCAAGTTCGTCGATTTCATGCACCGCACCGGCATGATCAAGA
Organism: Hyphomicrobiales bacterium; assembly: GCA_025353015.1. GTDB lineage: Bacteria > Pseudomonadota > Alphaproteobacteria > Rhizobiales > Hyphomicrobiaceae. Next base: position 1,788 of record JANXRM010000477.1, on the reverse strand, counting down.
CCAAGGCCCAGTCGTGGAAAGACCTGTTCTTCGAGGAAGCGCATGCGTTGCAGGGCGATTAAAGCTCGAGCAGAATTGCAACGATAGCTTGGTGGGTTCCCCGGACGCCAGCCGGCCACAGGCCGGCGTCGGCGATCCAGGGTCCTTCCCGCTCGTTGCGATGCTCCGAGATCAACGCAGCCGGGAAAGCCCCCGGATCTCGCTGATGCGCCACCGGCGCATGCTCGTCCGGGGAACCGCCGCGGGATTTGGATGCATTTGCGATTCAATTGTTGATGCCGATCACCTAAGCAAAACGCGATCGACCACGTTCAACTGAGGCCGTACTCAGCTCAGCCCGTACATCATTCGGCCTGCCGCCGGCAGATCGACCGTGAGGATGTGGCCGGACTCCGATTCCGTCATGTAGAGGCGGCGGCCTTGGAACGCGACGTTGGTCAGCGACAGGCCGACCACGGGATCGATGAAGTGTGTCGGCCGTCCGAGCCGGTCGAAGCGCCAACAGCCGAGCCCGGCGTGCGCGACGATGATGCCGCCCTCCTCATCGAGCGCTAGGCCGTCAGGACCCGACAGGCCGCCCGAAAGCTGAATGGCGATGCCCACTTTCGATACCGCGCCGTCAATCATGATCGGCAAGCGCCACACCGCATTGGCGCGTGTGACGGCCACATAAAGCACCTTCTCGTGGAGGTCGAGCACCAGACCATTCGGGCTCGGCACCGTGTTGACGAGGCAGGTGAGCTGACCCGCTGCCGTGTAGCGGTAGACCCGGCCCGTCGGATCGTGGAGGCCGGTCTGGCCCTGGTCGGTGAAGTAGAGATCGCCGTTCATGGTAAAGTGCAGATCATTGACGCCCTTGAAGCTCTCCGAGCGGATGGTTTCAATCAGCGGCGCAACTTTGCCGGTCGCCACATCGAGCGTCATGATCCCACGCTTGTAGTCGGTGATGAAACCGCGGCCGTCCTTGTGGAACTTGAGCCCGTTCGGCCAGCCGTCATATTCCGTGATCAACGACCAGTCGCCCGAGGGCGAAACCTTGAAGATGCGGCCGTGCGGGATGTCGGTGACGAACAGGTTGCCGGCACGGTCGAAGCTCGGCCCTTCGAGGAAGCAGTCGGCCGGCACACCCGCCTTGTTGTAATCGGCCCAGGACGTGCGGATTTTTCGGCGGAACTTGTCCGGCACGCGGGCGAAGATTTCGGCTTTGACGGTGACGGGCGGCGGGAAAAGGCTCATGTCGTTCGGCTCCAGGAGCGATGGTCAGGCTTTCGCAACAGCCGGGATTTTCGTGAACTTCTGCAGGGCACGTAGGCCCGGCGGATGCGGTATTCCCGGATTGCTGGACGGCCAGGACGTTTGCGCCACCTCGCCGACATAGAGATCGCCGCGTGAATCGACCGCCAGCCCATGCGGCGAAATGAATTGCCCCGGTGCCGTGCCGAGTGACGGCACGCGCGCGATGCGCGCCAGTAGCTTGCCGTGGTTGTCGACGATCGAAACGCGCGGCCCGAGACCCGGCGCGCCGCGATTGACGGGCAGATGCGGGCCGATCTCGCCGATATAGCAGATCGGGCATTTGCCCGGAGTCATGAACAGCCCGCTCGGCCGGTGCAGGTTGTTCCACTGCGTTTCGTAACTGCCTTTACCGTTGAACACCTGGATGCGGTGGTTCTCGCGGTCGGCGACGTAGATAACAGAAAAAAATCCCCGTCAAGGCGTCGGTGGCCAAGCCCTATAGCTCCGACGAAAACTGCCTGCACATCAGCTACGAGGCCGGCCAGCTCGAGG
>JANXRM010000223.1 GCA_025353015.1 Hyphomicrobiales bacterium | reverse complement strand
GCCGTAGCTCCCCTGTGGCCGTCCGGCTCCGGCCGGATCGGCGAGACCGTTCGCCTCGCGTTCATCCACGGCTTCGCGCGAGACCTTGAGCACCCGGGCATCGAGGGTGCCATAGCGCGTGAACGGGAACGCTTCGACCTTGACCACGGCTGTTTGTCCGTTGGCGACGAAACCGATGTCCTGGTTGAGGATCATGGCTTCGATCTCGAGCGGGTTCTCGAAGGGAACAATCGTCATCAATGCCTGCGCGGAGGATACAACCTGGCCCACGGTCGTGACCGCTAATTGCTGGACGGTGCCGTCGATGGGCGCAGTCAGCCGCGTGCGCTGGGCCTTGGTGCGAGCCTTGACCAGCTCTTGCGTTAGGCGATCGCGCTTACGCTCGACTTCCGCCAGCTTTTGCGACTGGTCGGCGACGAACTCGGTCCGCGCCTGCTCCATCTTGCGTTGCAGAGATTTGAGCGCCGCCTCCGCCTCGGTGGCTTGTCCCTTCTCGCCGATCAGATTGGCCTGCTCGCGCAAGTATTCCTGCAGCGCATCGACAACCTTCGAGCGATAGCCCTGGTTCTTGTCGTCAATCTGTTGGCGCGTGTCGACGCGTTCCTTCATCAGCGCCAGCAATCCCTCGCGCGCCTCGATGCTCATCCGAAGCCGCTGCAACTGGGCTTGTTTCTCGACGAATTGCGATTGCAGCGACAGCAGCACGGACGCCAGCTGGTTGATCTCTGCCACCAACACGCGGCGCTCGCGCTCCTGGACCGAGGTATCGACCTCTGGTGGAAACGGCAGTTCTTTCACGGGTGCGATGGCTTCCTTGCGGCCCTGCTCAATCGCCTCGATGCGCCTGATGATCTCGCCGCGCGCCGCGCCGAGATCCTGCCGGATCGCTTCTTGATCTGCCGCGGATTCTGTCGGGTCCAGTTCTGCGACGACATCGCCGGCTTTGACGGTCGTGCCGTTTTCCACGAACACTGCCGTGATCTTGCCGGGCTCGAAGGGCTGCACGACCTTCGACCGGCCGCGCGGCTGGATCTTGCCTTGGGCGATGGCGTGAATATCAAGCGCGCTGAAGTAGGACCACGTGAGCGAGCCCGCGAACAACAGGCAGATGAACCAGAGCAAGGCGATCGAAATGGGCGAGGGGGGCGTCTCGACAATTTCGAGTGCCGCCGGCAGGAACTCGCGATCGGCTGTATCCCCGTCCCGCTTTTGAGCCGCGGTTTTCGCCTGCTTGGCATAGTTGCTGTAGGTGGCAACGAGTTTCGCCGGGAGTGTCGCGAGCATCATGTCGCCCTCAATCGATCTGCAGTTGCATGCGCCAGAGCCGGGCATAAAAACCCGCCGGGTTCTGCAGCAGCTTGTCGTGCGTACCGTCCTCTGAAATCTGCCCGTCTTCCATCGTGATGATCCGGTCGCAGCGGCGGACGGCCGCCAACCTGTGCGCAATGACGATGACCGTGCGGCCCTGGCCGATCTGGCGCATGTTTGATTGGATGACGCGCTCGCTCTCGTAGTCGAGGGCGCTGGTCGCTTCATCCAGGATCAGGATGCGTGGCTGGGTTGCGAGCGCCCGGGCGATGGCGATGCGCTGGCGCTGGCCGCCCGAGAGATTGGCGCCGCGTTCCTCGACCTGGGTGTCGTAGCCGAGCGGCAGGCGGGCGATGAACTCGTCGGCGCCGGCGAGGCGGGCCAGCGCCACCACCTGAGCGCGGGGCATGGCCGGGTTGGCGAGCGCGATGTTGTCGTGGATCGTGCGGTTGAACAGCATGCTGTCCTGGAGCACGACGCCGATTTGGCGGCGGAGCCACGCGGTGTCGACTTGGGCAATGTCGAGTCCGTCGATGAGCACTTGGCCACGTTCGGGCCGGTAGAGACGCTGCAACAGTTTGGTCAGCGTCGATTTACCGGACCCCGAGGGGCCGACGACGCCGATCATTTGGCCGGCTGGTATATCGAGCGAGACGCCCTTCAGCGTTTCAGGGCCGCTCGGTTGGTAGCGGAACACAACGTTGGAAACCTTGATCGCGCCTTTCGCCGGCGGCAGGCTCGCTTGCGCCAGGCGCTCGCTCTCAGGCGGGCTCCGCAGAATGTCGCCGAGCCGTTGCACTGAAATTTGCATCTGCTGGAAATCTTGCCAGAGTTGCGAGAGCCGCAAAATCGGCGCGGTCACCTGGCCCATCATCATGTTGAAGGCGATCAGCGCACCGACCGACAAGTCGCCCGCGATCACGGATTGGGCGCCGTAAAATAACACCAGCGCTGCCGTCGTCTTGCTAACGAACTGGAAGGCGTTCTGGCCAAGGCTGCTGAGCCGGACCGCCTGAAAGGAGGCGCGGACATAGGCCGCGAGCTTCTCTTCCCACTGGTTGCGCAGGGTCGGCTCGACGGCGGCTGCCTTCAGCGTGTGAATGCCGACGATCGATTCGACCAGGAATTGCTGACTGGCTGCCCCCGTGTTGAAACGCTCGTTGATCAACTCGCGCAGCATTGGGCGCAACAGCATGGTGATCACGAGATAGAACGGGATCGAAGCCAACACGATCACAGTCAGCACCGTCGAGTAGGCGAACATGACGGCGATGAAGACGAGGGTGAACAACAGATCGATGGCGGAGGAAAGCCCCTGGCCCGTTAGAAACGCGCGGATCGTTTCGAGCTCCCGCACCCGCGCCACGGTCTGACCGGCAGGCCGGGTTTCGAAATAGGAGAGTGGCAAGCGCAGGAGATGATCAAAGAGCCGCGCGCCAAGCTCCACGTCGATCCGGCTCGTGGTGTGATTGAGGGCGTAGGCGCGGAGATATTGCAGCGTCACATCGAAGAGGCCGATGCCGACGAGCCCGACCGCGACCACGATCAGCGTCGACATGCCTTTGTGAACGAGCACCTTATCGATGACGATCTGGAAGAACAGCGGTGTCACCAACGCGAAAAGCTGCAGGAACAGCGACGCCACCAGAACATGCGCAAGCGGCCAGCGGTAACGCCAGATCGAGGGGATGAACCAGCGGAAACTGAAGGTGGCGGGATTGGCGCCCCGGCCACCTAAGCGACGCGTGACGAGGACGATTTCACCTGTCCAGGTCTCGGCGATTTGTTCGAGCGTGCTGTCCTTGAAGGCCCGGCGCGTCGGGTGGGCAAGCCGCAGCCGTCCGTCCGGAAATCGCAGTGCCGCCACTGCAAATGTTCCATCCTTGAGACGCAGGATCGCCGGCAACGGGATGGTTTGCAGCCGGCTCGTAGGTTGGTTGGCCTGCAAGCGCGCTTTGAGGCCTAGCCGTTTGGCCATCCGGATGACGTCGTCGGTGCCGCTCGGCTTCTGGCCGAGCCCTGAGTCATGAATGAGTTGCAGGGCATCGGCGCCGATCTGGTAGTGGCCTGCGACAAATGCCAGAGCCGAAAGACCGGAATCAACGCCGATACCGCTCTGCGCAGGGGCTGGTTGTGACGGGGATGACGGGCCAGGGCTGACCGCTTCCGATGGGCGCTCTCCAGCATGGGCGCCCGCCGCACCGCGGCCGGCCGGCGTGGCATCGACCTGCCCCCCGGCTAATTCCCTGCCCGTTCCATCCATCGTTTTGACCCGCTGACGGCCCATCATTCAGCGGACGCATATCTTATTCGCACCTTGGGTCAAACGGGCAATCAGCCGAATTGCGCTCGTAGCGTATGCAAGTCCTTACGCTTTGGATTGCACTGATGCCGATAACACGCAGATAGCGGGCTGGAGCGCCCTTATCCGGGGCGCCCGCACATCCCTACTTACCGACGATCGACAAGAATTCCTGCCGCGTCATGCCGTTTTCGCGGAAGCAGCCGAGCATCCGGCTGGTGACGAGATCGCTGTCGTGCTTGTGCACACCGCGCGTCGCCATGCAGTGATGCTGCGCCTTGATCACGACGCCGACGCCTTGTGGCTTCAACACGTCGTTGATCGTGTTGGCGATCTGGGCGGTCAGCCGTTCCTGGATCTGCATACGCTTGGCGAAGGCATCGACAACACGGGCAAGTTTCGAGATGCCGACCACGCGGCCATTCGGCACATAGGCCACCCAGGCATGGCCGATGATCGGCGCCAGGTGATGCTCGCAGTGGCTTTCAAATCGTACGCCGCGCAGCACGATCATCTCGTCGTAGCCGTCGATCTCCTCGAACGTCTTGCGCAGAATGGCCTCGGGATCCAGGTCATAACCGTGAAAATACTCCTCGAACGCCTTGGTGACGCGGGCCGGCGTCTCGTGCAGTCCGTCGCGGGTCGGATCTTCGCCAATCCAGCGGATCAACGTGCGCACCGCCTCCTCGGCTTCGGCCCGGTCGGGCTTCTTCAGCGCTTGAGCGGTCGTCTTGCCTCCAAGTACGTTGGCGCGGCGATCCATGACGGCATCCTTCGGTTACATCGGGTGCAAGTTGAGTTTACGTCAGAGTATACGGGACAGATTGCCCATGCGGGCAAAATTTCCAGGCCGAAGCTCTTGGCCAGATTGTGCGGGCCATCGTTTCCTGGGCCGGTGTTTTGGTTCGAAAATTCCCAGTCGAGCATTTCAAGGGTCTTGACGCGGACGCGGGCGGCCGCACGGTAGCCCCGCGATGGCCAGAGCCCTTTTCGCCAGTTAGTCTCGTCGGACCTTGCAATGGAGCGGGCCATGAAAATAACGGATGTCACAGTCACGATTTTCGCCTGGGAGGGCATCCCAGCGACGCAATACGGCCGCCATAGTGGACGTTTCGCTGGGCGGAGCGATCTGGGGCTCGTAACGATCACAACTGACGCGGGTCTCGAAGGCCATGCCTTTCTCGGGACATCGAGTGTCGCGGGCAGCAAGGACGCTTACATCGTTACCGATGCACTGAAGCCGATGCTGATCGGTGAAGATCCGCTGGACCGTGAGAAACATTTCCAGCGTATGTGGGGCCGCACGCGAATGCGCAATCAGTTGCGGGCATTGGGTGCTGTCGACATCGCTTTGTGGGATCTGGCGGGCAAGATCGCGGCGCTACCAG
>JANXRM010000409.1 GCA_025353015.1 Hyphomicrobiales bacterium | reverse complement strand
ACGACCAGGTCATCGTCGAAGATCGCGACGGGCGCCTTCGTGGACGGTGCCCGCCTGCCATTGCGGGAAAGCTCGAGGTTCGCGGCCTTGGTATTCTGAGGGTACCTTACACAGCAGAGTGCGAGATTGCCGTTGCCGTGAAGCTCGTTCAGAGTTGCGATGTCGAGCGATATCCAGATCCTGTGCCTTGGTTCGACGTGCTTGGGCACCGGTTGCCGTTGTTCAAAATCGCTCCGTTCGAGGCATCAGCACCCCTGAAGGTGATTCTTGCAATCTTGCGGCAAGCGGGTTTCCGGCCGTGAGCATTGGCCGTGACTGTGCTAATAAACGATGTTCTTGGGTTGGTCTTGATTGGGACGGACACATGCAACGGCTGGTGCTAAATTAGCACTGGTGATTCGGCCGCATAGCCATGCACCCCAAAGAAGGTGCACATCCGCGGCACCGGTGCCCGATCCATCCAAATCGACGATGGATCTCGCAACTCGACGCTGAGTTTCAGATATAGGCAGCCGATGATCGGCATCGTAATCATCACGCACGGCGGGCTGGCGGTTGAATTCCGCTCGGCACTGGAGCACGTGGTTGGATCGCAGACGCAGATCGAAACCGTCTCTATCGGCCCGGACGACGATATCGAGCAGCGACGCAGCGAATTGATCAACGCCGTGCGACGAACCGATACCGGAACAGGGGTCATCATCCTCACGGATATGTTCGGCGGTACGCCATCAAACTTGGCGATCTCGGTCATGGAAGAGACCAAGGCCGAGGTGCTGGCAGGTGTCAATTTACCGATGCTCATCCGGTTGGCGAGTGTCCGGCGCGACAAGGCATTGCCGGAAGCGGTCGATCTGGCCAAAGAGGCTGGGCGCAAATACATTAGCGTCGCGAGCCAGGTACTCTCAGGCGAATCCTAAGTTTGCCGTACACTGGCCAAGCTACAGCTTCGAGCGGGGTGAGCGGCGTGACGGAAACGAAAGCTGAAGTTCAGATCAGGAACAAGAAGGGCTTGCACGCCCGCGCGTCAGCTAAATTCGTCAAATGCGCCGAAACGTTCCAAGCCAGCGTGCGCGTCACTCGGGACGGACAATCGGTTGGTGGCACGTCGATCATGGGGCTCATGATGCTTGCCGCCGGTCCCGGCACAGTAATCCTGATCGAGGCAAACGGCGTCGATGGCGCAGCGGCACTGGCGGCGCTGGTGGCACTGGTGGAGGATGGCTTTGGCGAAGATCAATGACGCGCACGCGCCAATCCTCGAACCTCAGCCCTCGAACCTCAGCCCTCGAACCAATGACATGCAAACGGCTCGCCGGGTCGGGGCGAGCCGCTGCTATTCAAGACGTCTGCATGCAGATCAGGGCGTCAAGACGATAGAGCCGGTCGTCTTGCGCGATTCCAGATCCTTGTGCGCCTGGGCCGCATCCTTGAGCGCATAGGTGTGATTGACGTTGATCTTGACGGTGCCCTTTTTGACGACGTCGAAGAGGTCGTTGGCCGTCTCGACCAGGTCGGCGCGCGTCGAGATGTAGTTTCCAAGCGATGGCCGCGTCATGTAGATCGAACCCTTGGCCGACAGAATGGTCGGATTGACAGCTTCGATCGGGCCCGAGGCGTTGCCGAATGTTACGAAGAGGCCCAGCGGCTTCAAGCAGTCCAGTGAGGCCGGAAACGTATCCTTGCCGATCGAGTCATAGACGACATCGCAGAGCTTGCCGCCCGTGATGGCCTTTACGCGCTCGACGAAGTTCTCCTTCTTGTAGTCGATGCAGTGGGTGGCGCCGGCGTCGAGGGCCATCTTGCACTTTTCGGGGCCGCCGGCCGTGGCGATCACCGTGGCTCCGATGCTCTTCAGCCACTGGCAGGCGATCAGGCCAACGCCACCGGCAGCGGCGTGCCACAGCAACGTGGTGTTCTTGTCGACCTTGTAGGTCTTGCGGATCAGGTAGCGGACCGTCATGCCTTGCAGCATCATCGCCGCAGCGGTCTTGTAGTCGATGCCGTCAGGGATTTTAACGACACGATCGGCCGGCATGAGGCGTTCCGTGGCATAGCCGCCGGGAGGGCCCGCATAAGCGACGCGGTCGCCGACCTTGAGGTCCGTGACGCCAGCGCCAAGCGCGATTACTTCGCCGGCGCCTTCCATCCCGGGAATGAAGGGGTGCGCGGGTTGCGGATAGAGGCCGGTGCGCAGGTACACGTCGATGTAGTTGACGCCGATGGCATGCTGCTTGAGCTTGACTTGACCAGCGCCGGGGGCTGCGACCTCGACTTGCTCATACTGCATCACGTCGGGGCCGCCGACCTTATGAATACGCATCGCGTGGGCCATTCGTACGTCTCCTGTTACCTATTGTTACGGTTGACGATTTTTCGTCGAGGGTCGGATAAAGTCTTGCAAAGTGCCGGATGCCGCGCATAACAGGCAGCGGCGGACATCGCATTGATTTGCGTCGCTACGGCGGCTCGTCCGAGCTTCGACCTGACCGGGCATCGATATGCACGCCACACGGCCGCCATCTGCTGGTTCTAAGGACTCCAGCAGAGGTTCACAAGGGGGTGGATCTGCGTGGTTGATCCGCGGCGGCCGGGCGGTGCTGGGTGCACAGATTTTGGCCGTTAGGCTTTAGCCATCAGATTTCGTCGGACGGGGAAGCAGGGGCAATGATCGATCTTGGATGCGCGGCGGGGAGTGCGAGACGCATTGTGACCATTGCCGCGCTTGGTGTCGTTGCCGTGGGCCTTGGGGCGTGTTCCGGCTCGCAACCCGAGGCGATCTCCGAACCTCGCGCCGGCCTCGCATGCATCGACGACAGTAAGCATTGCATCGATCAGCGCCAATCGACACTGCATTCGATGGTTGGCGACCGTGACCGGAAATGGGTGCGCGAGTCCGCGAGCCCGCACGCCTATGCGTCAGGCGTGCGTCTCTTCGCCTTCAAAACCAAGAAGAAAGATTTGTCCTGCGAGGAGCTCGCTGTCGGCCGGCGCGAGGCTGACGCTGGACCAGGTGTCCTGCGCGGCGCCGGTGGTTCGGGTATGACGCCAGCCCAAGTTTCGCGCGGCGTGATGCTGGCTGGGGAAGTTTCGAAAGAGCTTTCCAACGAGATGAAGCGGCGCTGTAAAGCTTGAGGTGCCATATGCCTACGGCGGCCGTTCGTGCGCCAGTCGTATGGAACCCTCAGTATTGAACCGGATTGACAACCCCCCGTCCATCAGACTTGCTGCGCTGGGGTTGGGTGGATGGAAAGCAGCATGGGTATCGAGCAGTATTTCGAACATCTCTTCGAACCGATCAAGGCATTTGCGCTGGCCAACAAGAGTTGGGCGCCGTTGATCGTGATGCTGTTGGCCTTTGGGGAGTCACTGGCCTTCGTATCGCTGGTGCTGCCGTTCTGGGGCATCCTAGTGGTCATCGGGGCGGCATTTGGCTCCGTCGGCAGCTTCGACTTCTGGCTCATCCTGTCGTCGGCTGCCATTGGAGCTGCGCTCGGTGACTGGCTCTCGTATTGGCTCGGGCTCCACTACCATGCGCAGATCGCGCAGATGTGGCCGCTGAAGAACTACCCCGAACTGCTGCCCAAGGGGGAGGCGTTCTTCAAGAAGTGGGGTGCCTGGGCCATCGTGTTCGGACGCTTCTCTGGGCCGATGCGGGCCTCCGTGCCGATCGTGGCGGGGGCGCTGCGCATGCCGACCGGCGTGTTCCAGATCGCTAATTGGTCGTCGGCGTTCGTATGGGCTTTTGCATTGATGGTGCTTGGCGACAGCATGTTCAAGGTGTTCACGCTCATCAAAGCCAAGTTCGGCGTTTGACGCCAAGCGGCCACCAGCGCGCCTGGGACTTTCCATTCTTGATTGCCCATTCATGACGTTCACCCGATGACGCCCATCTCATGACGTTCGAGCAGGCAAAGGACGCCGTGATCGGTTTCGTGCGCGAGAACATGGCGCTGGCCGAGCCGGCAGTTTTCTTCATGGGATTTGCCGAAGGCATTCCGGGCCTGTCGCTGCTCGTGCCATCGACACCGTTGTTTCTCGGCATCGGATCAGCGCACGCGGCGGCCGGCGGACAATTCTGGCGTTTGTGGTTGGCGGCGTCGGCCGGCGCGATCATCAGCGATGTCGTGGTTTACGCCCTCGGCCGCATCTTCAAGCATGACGTGCCGAAAGTCTGGCCGTTCTCGCGGTATGCGGACGCGTTGCCGAAGTGCCAAGTGCTGTTCGAGCGCTGGGGCGTTCTGGCCGTAGCTGGCGGCAAATTTTCTGGCTTTCTGCGTCCATTCATTCCTGCGATCGCCGGTATGCTCCAGATGCCGCTCTGGCGATTTCTTCCGGCCAGCGTCGTTTCTTCGTTCGCCTGGGCCGGTGCCTTCTTGGCGCCAGGGTATGGGATTAAGTTGCTGTTCAATTAGCTCAACGCGGATTGCGTCGCTGTCGATCAAGCTGCTGCGCATGTTTGCGTTGCAATCTCCTGTTCCGGAGGATCGCCGCTCATGTCAATTTCGACCGCTGATATGTCATTGCCGGAAGATCCGGCCAAGCTTTATCCCCCCACCATCGTTGCGCCGTCCGCACCGCTACCGCTCTGGCGATTTCTACCGGTCTTCCTGCGCAATCCGCTCCGGGCGTTGCCGGTGCAGGTCTATCATGAGCCGATGTTCGTACCGCCCGCTATGGGCGGCAGGCTTGCCTGGGTGACGGGGCCTGCCCTCGTCGAAGAGATCTTGCTCGGCAACCACGAGAATTTTCCGAAGTCACCGATCGAACGACGCATTTTCAAGCCGATCCTCGGAGATGGAATCCTGATCGCGGAAGGCGCTGACTGGCGCTGGCAACGGCGGACGGTCGCCCCTGTCTTCCGGCACGGTGATCTCATGGCGCTGGTGCCGCGCATGTCGGCTGCTGCGATGCAAACGATCGAGCGGTGGCGCACGGGCAAGCCTGTTGGGAACGTGCGCATCGATCACGATATGACCGACCTGACGTTCGATGTCCTGCAAGCAACCATCTTCGATGGTGCTACCGAGGCTGAGGCGAACCAGCTGAAGCTGCATATCGGTGCCTATCTCGAACACACGAGCTGGGACATCGCTTACGAGATCCTGGGTTGGCCCGAGTGGGTCTGGCATCCGGCGCGGCGGCCGATGTTGCGGCATGCCGAACGGCTCGAGCAAACCATGAACGGTATCGTCGCGCGGGCGCGGGCGGTGGACTGGCGGGGCGATGGCTTGACGGCGCGACTTGGCCGCGCGCGCGATCCCGAGACCGGCGCGGCGATGGCCGATGGCCAGATTTTGAACAACCTGCTGACCTTTGCGGCGGCGGGCCACGAGACAACTGCGAAAGCCTTGACGTGGTGTCTCTATCTCCTGGCGCGCGCACCGGAGTGGCAGGCGCAGGTTCGACAAGAGGTCATGCGGATCGCGGCGCACGAACCACTACGCGCCGAGCATGTGGAGCAGCTCCAAATCACACGGATGGTGTTGAAGGAAGCGATGCGACTTTATCCACCGGCGCCTGTGATGGGCCGCAAGGCCCGCGAGGCGACGACGTTTGGTGGCCACCGCTTTTCTGCAGGTTCGATGCTTGTCATACCCATCTTCGCCGTGCATCGGCATCGGAAACTCTGGGTCGATGCCGACCGGTTTGATCCGGAACGATTTACGCCGGAGCGTTCGCAAAGTTACGCGCGCACGCAATTCATGCCGTTCGGATTTGGGCCGCGCACCTGCATCGGAATGAGTTTCGCAATGATCGAAGCGGTCGTGTTGCTCGCGACGCTCGTGCGCGACGTGGCGTTTTCATGCGACGCTTCGCTTGCACCCGAGCCTGTTTCGCGCGTCACGCTTCGACCGAAAGATGGCATGCCACTCGCGGTACGCGTGCTGTTGCGATAGTCAACTGTGCGGCGTTCTGTTCATCGAACTGTCACGCTTTTGCTTGTCTGTGTTGTGAAAAACAACTAGATGCTGCGTCGAGTGCAACAGCAACAGAAGGAATTTCTCCATGGCAGCAGCAAAAGGCGCACGTTCGGCACGCAACGTCGAGACGAAGAAGAAGAAGGTGAAGCGCGCAATTCCCCGTAAGAAAGCAACCAGCTCACGCGGTAGCACGTTGGCTGCACGTACGCGCGTCAAGAAGGTCGCTGGCAAGAAGCGCGCTGCAAAGGCCAAGGCGAAGAAGAAGGCCTGAACCGGGCTTATCTCGTATGTCTTGCAAGGGGCCGACCTCCAGAGGGCGGCCCTTTTGCTATTGTCGAACCTTCTGATGGGTGCGTCGGCGCGTTGGCTGCTCAAAGACCTCGCAGCATGTGAGCGAGCGCGATGTGTACGAGCGCCAAGTTGAGCACGAGAAGCACGATCCACAGTGCAGGTCTGCCGACGGTCTGCCACATGTGCCGATAGTTCGTCGACTGCGTGACGATGTCGATCGGATAGGCGATGCAGTAAATAATGTTTGCGGCGGCCGCCAGCGCGATGATCTCCGGCCAAAGGCTATGCGGTATTGCCAACAGGGCGCCGCCGAAACGCGCGAGCACATACGCAAGCAAGATGACGTTGAAGAGGACGCGCGCGCGCTCCCATAGGTCTAACGCCGTGACAATGGCCTCGCGTGAGAACATGAGTGGCACCAATGGGTTCAGCCCGTTCAGCGCTTGATGCCGGAATATTGCATCACGATGCGCGAAAGCATCCTGCACCAGTCATTCCGAGGCGGCAATCACGTTACGGCAATAACGGGGCGGCAATGCCAGGGCAGCCATGTGGTGCGTTGGTGCAGCTGATGGTTCATGCGTCGAAGGCAAGGTCGACTGTGATGTCGTCACCGAACGTCGCGCGCATGGTGTCGCCTGGCTTGGCCAACAGCATTCCTGTCGCGGTGCCGGTGGAAATCAGCACGTCTTCGGCAAGGCCGTCGCCGCATTTGGCGCGCGCGTTGGCGAGCCAGACCAGCGCGTTGATGGGATCGCCCATGACGTCGCGGCCGTGGCCTTCACGACGGACGTGTCCGTTGACGCTTAGGGTCACGGGCATCGCTGCAAAGTCTTGCGCTTGCCACGTCGCGAAGGCTTCGCCGATGACGTAGTGGCCCGATGCGGCGCCGTCGGCCAGGATCGCTGGAACGGAGGGCAGGTTCGCGAGTGGGAACCGGCATTCGGCAACTTCGACGCCGGCATGGACAGCCGACACGGCCGCAGCGACGTCACCGCGCGTATAGGGTGTATTGCGCGATGGCAGTTCATGGCCGAGACGAAAGAAGAACTCGCATTCGACAAGCGGATCGAGAAGCTCTGCATGCCGGAACCGGACGGGCGATAGGGCCGCGAAGCGTTGGTAGGTGCGGCCGTAAATGGGTTCCGACGTTCGCAGACGTTGCTGCATGTCCAGTGTGGTTGCGGCGATCTTCCAGCCTAGTTGTGGCCATCCGAGACCAGCTGCGACGAGAGCGTTGATCGCATAGGCGTCTTCGGGCGTTGCGGGTTCCAGGTCCGCGGGCAAAGCTGTGATCTGCCGCCGGTCGCGGCGCGCGGCGATCAGCAGTTCTGCGAGGCGCTGATTGGGGGAGGGTTGCACGTCCGCACTCTCTTTTAATTCAGTTCGTGCTGGCACGCCGTCAAATGCGAAGGCCGATGCAAAGCCGGCCGGCTGGCCTCAGATGCCCAGCTTTGCCTTCAAGATATCATTGACCACCTGCGGATTGGCCTTACCGCCGGACTGGCGCATGACCTGGCCGACGAACCAGCCGATCATCGTCGGCTTGGCCTTGGCCTGCGCGACCTTGTCGGGGTTTTTCGCGATGATATCGTCTACGGCTTTCTCGATCGCGCCAGTGTCGGTCACCTGCTTCATGCCGCGCTTGTCGACGATGTCGGCGGGATCGCCGCCCTCGCTCCAGACGATCTCGAACAGGTCCTTGGCGATCTTGCCTGAGATGACGTTCGTGCCGATGAGATCGAGGATCTGGCCGAGCTGTTGCGCCGATACGGGCGACTTCCCGATGTCGCCGCCCTCCTTGTTCAGGCGCCCGAACAGCTCGTTGATCACCCAGTTGGCGGATGTCTTCGCGTCGCGCCCACGCGCGACGGTCTCGAAGTAATCGGCGTTGGCCTTTTCGGCGACGAGCACATCGGCGTCATAGACCGAGAGGCCATAGGACTTGATGAAGCGGGCGCGCTTCTGGTCGGGCAGTTCGGGAAGTCCGGCCTTGAGCTTGTCAACGAAGCTTTGTTCGAATTCGAGCGGCAGGAGGTCGGGATCGGGGAAGTAGCGGTAGTCGTGCGCCTCTTCCTTGGAGCGCATGGCGCGCGTCTCGCCTTTCTGCGGGTCAAAGAGGCGCGTTTCTTGGTCGACCCTACCGCCGTCCTCGATGATACCGATCTGGCGGCGGGCTTCGGTGTCGACGGCCTGGCCGATGAAGCGGATCGAGTTGACGTTCTTGATTTCGCAGCGCGTGCCCAATTCGGCGCCGGGCTTTCTGACCGAGACGTTGACGTCGGCGCGGAGGTTGCCTTTCTCCATGTCGCCGTCGCAGGTGCCGAGATACTGCAGGATCGTGCGCAGCTTGGAGACGTAGGCCTGGGCTTGCTTGGCGGACCGCAGGTCCGGCTTGGAAACGATTTCCATCAACGCCACGCCGGACCGGTTCAAATCGACGTAGGAGGAGTCCGGGTGTTGGTCATGGATGGATTTACCCGCATCCTGTTCGAGATGTAGCCGCTCGATGCCGATGCGGATGGCTTCGCCGTCGACGTCGATCTCGACAGCACCCTCGCCGACGATCGGCTGCTTGTATTGGCTGATCTGGTAGCCCTGCGGCAGGTCGGGATAGAAGTAGTTCTTGCGGTCGAAAACGCTCTTCAAATGGATTTCTGCGTTGAGACCGAGGCCCGTGCGCACGGCTTGCGCCACACACTCTTCGTTGATGACGGGCAGCATGCCGGGCATGGCCGCGTCAACGAGCGAGACGTGGCTGTTGGGGCTCGCGCCGAAAGCCGTGGAACTCCCCGAGAAGAGCTTGGCTCGCGAGTTGACCTGGGCGTGCACCTCCAACCCGACGACGATCTCCCAATCGCCTGTGGCGCCCTTGATCAGGTTGTTAGATTTCGCAGTCATGAGCACCCCTCGTCGGTCATCATCCCTCGCGTACGAGGGATGATGCGTGCGGTCAAGCTTTCGGCGGCATCGCGGTCGGTAGCATCGCGAAACCCTTGCCGTGCGTGGAGACGCTTTCGCCCCACTTGCCATGCTCGACGGCGTGGATGAAGTCCTGCACGACCGCGTTGAAACCCGCCGGCTCCTCCAGATTGATGCCATGGCCGGTGCGCGGGAACACCATCAAGCCGCAGCGCGGGATCGTGCGCTTCATGAACAGCGAGACTTCGAGTGTCGAATCGTCCTCGTCGCCGCAGACGATGAGCACGGGGTCCTTGATGGCGCGCAACTCGGCTTCGCGGGCGAACATCGGCGCGCGCTGCGATTGCACGCCGCGCATGGTGAGCGCACGGCCCTTCGATGCGCCTTCGACGAACTGCTTGAAGAATTCAGTGAAGCCGCGCGGGTCCTTGAGCTTGAGTTGCTGGCGTGACGGTGCGTTCAGGTAGCGCTCGCCGAGCGCCTGCATGCCCTTGCTATCGATCAAATCGGCGACGCCATTGGCTTCGGCCGCGAAGCGTGCGAGTTCTGTCGCATCGCGGGTCGCGCCACTGCCGGCGCCCGCAGCCGTGATCGAGAGCCCTTTGCCGGGATGCCGGATGGCGAACTCGAGCCCCGCCGTCGCGCCCATGGACAGGCCGACGATGTGAGCCTTTGAGATCCCTATACCCTTCATGACGTCAGCGATGTCGTCGGCGGCGCGGGCCTGACTGTACGAGGCGACCTTGTCCGGCACGTCCGAGGGCGGCCAACCGCGCGCCTGATAGGTGAAGCTGCGGTAGCGGCGCGAGAAGTACCGCATCTGCGTTTCCCACGAAAGATGGTGGCCGCCGAATTCGTGCACGAACACGATCGGGTCACCCTGGCCTGCTTCCTCGTAATAAAGTTTGACGCCGTCGTTGGTGGTGATGAAAGGCATTGGGGGCTCCAGAGTTACCATTCCCGATCGTTACGCATGGCATGCCTGCGGCGCATTCAATCGGCTGGTTTATTGCGAACCATGACCTTGGCGAAAAAAGATGTCCAGGATGAACGCGCGGCCAATCCGGCGGTGTTGAGAAGCGCGTCGAGATTGTCAATGGCGTAGTGGCGGTAATAGGGTTCGTGGAAGCGCTCGGGAAAGGCTTCGAGGACACCATCCCAGTTCGGCCGGTCGCCCATCTGCAAGCTGTCGATGAAAACGAGCAGGCCGCCGGGTTTCAGAACGCGCGCCATCTCGGCTGTGACGCGACGGCGAACATCGGGCGGCAGCTCGTGGAATAAAAAGATCGACGTGACGATGTCTTGGCTGGCATCGGCGAGCGGGATCGCCTCGGCGTTGGCCGTCAGCCAGCGGACCGGACGAAGGTCGCTCATTTGGCGTTTGGCTTCAGCGATATAGGCGGCAGAAAGATCGAGGCCGGTCAGCTGCATGGCTGGAAACGTGAGGCGGGCATCGCGCAGGAAGCGGCCGGTGCCGCAGGCCACATCCAGCAACGCGATTTTGCGCTGGTCGCGATCGCGCATGAATTCTGCAATAGGCTTGAGTGCCTCGCGCCGCATGGGGGCGGCACCGCCCAAAAACAGCGTCTCGACCTGGATGTCGTAGAGGCGCGCGGAATCTTCCGTGAGATAGCCGCCGGTCTGGAAGTGGAAGTCTTGCGTGAAGTATGCGGGCAACGGCAACTCATCGGGTCCCGTTGTGACGACGGCTGAGCGCGCGGTCGCCGTCTCGCGCGATTGCCGGCGCCGGAATGCGTCAGGAACGTCTGCCAGCATGGCGCGGGCCCGCCGCAAGCCCGCAAGGGGGCTGCCGGTGTCCGTGAGTGGCGGGAAGATGCCATCGCGAACCGCCATGGCATCGCGAAAAAAAAGCGCTGATAACTCGGCCAGGATTTCGCGTTCGGAAATCGTTGGCCGACGTGGTGCCGGGGATGTTTGGTCGTCGGCTGTGCTCGCCGCGGTATTTGCCGATTGTTCCTGC
>JANXRM010000334.1 GCA_025353015.1 Hyphomicrobiales bacterium | reverse complement strand
TCCACGGCAGCAGCTGGTCGAATTCCTGAAATACCATGCAGCGGTCGGGCCCGGGCTTGCGGATGACCTGCCCCTTCAGCTTCATCGTGCCTTCGGTGGGGTTCATGTAGCCACCGACGGCCTTGAGCAGCGTCGACTTCCCGCAACCCGAGGGGCCGAGCAGCACGAACCGGTCCGAAGGCAGCACGTCGAAGCTGACCCGGTACGTGGCCGTCACAAGATGTTGTTTCGTCTTGTATTGCAGCGTCACGCCGCTCACCTGGAGCAAGGGCGCCACGGACTTTATGCTCTCGTTCACGCGTGTCTCTCCGGGAACCGGCTTGTAAGGGCCCAATCCATTGGGTCTAGCTCTATCAATACCATAAGGAGGCGCGGCGGGCAGATCTCAGCATCGGCCGCCGACGACATACCGCAGGACACCAAGTGCGCCATGCTTGACAGCGGCAGAGCACATGAGTGGTGCAGCACGCCTTGCCGCGCGAAAGCGTGCGGATCGCTGCATTCGTCCTCCCTCGTTCGACTGATTTAGACCAGCTCTTTGCGGCGCCTTGGACACCCGATGTTGGTCGAACCTTAGCCACAAGGCCAGCCGCATGCACAAGCACTTTCTCTCCGCCCGTTTCGATGCGGACAGCCCAGTTGCAGAAGCGCGCGGGTTTCCCTTATTTGTCCGCGCGGCTCTTGCCCGCCATCCCAGGCATCAGGTTGCGCGCGTTATCCCGGCCTTCGAGCCAGGCGACCACAAGATAGACCAACAAGGCCGCTGCCAGTCCGGTCAGGTAGGGGATCTTGATGCCAAACACATATTTGCACCAAACCCACATCAAGATGCCGGTCAACAGCGACGTGATGGCGCTGGCCGGGCCGCCAATGCGCGTGAAGATCCCGAAGATGGCGACGACGAACGCGCCCGCGCTGCCGAACGCCGACGCCGTTTCCACCAGATCCTTGATCTGGTCGACCGAGCGGGCTAGGAACAGCGCGACGACGCTCAATGCAAGCACGGTCAGCCGCACGCTCCAAAGCTTCGCCTTGGCCGAAATGCCGGGAATAAGCCGGATCAGGATGTTGTGCGACAATTGCGCTGCCGGCGCGTGCAGCGCCGCATGCACCACGGAGAGGATGGCCGACACGAGCGCGCCCAGAAACAGCGCATAAGCGGCGGCCGGCAGATAGGCCTCCGCCAGTTTCGGCACGATCTGCTCGGTTTCCTGGAGGCCTTTGATCAGGCTTGGACCGACGAGGCCAAGAAAGATCGGGATCAAGCCAACCGCCAGATAAAGCGCGCCGCCGATCAGCGTGCCACGTCGCGCGGCGCCCACGGATTTGGCGCCGAGAAACCGCGAAATGAGTTCAACCGAAACGATGCTGCCGCAAATCGTAATGGCGAGTTTCTCGATGCGTGCGAGCGGACTTTCGCCACCCGACGCAAAGACATCCAAACGCCGGG
This sequence comes from Hyphomicrobiales bacterium, assembly GCA_025353015.1. GTDB lineage: Bacteria > Pseudomonadota > Alphaproteobacteria > Rhizobiales > Hyphomicrobiaceae. The sequence goes on along the minus strand of JANXRM010000334.1, from coordinate 3,547 downwards.
GCTCGATGGCTGCAAGGCTTTGCTGGAAGCCACCCATGTGCGCCATGACCGCGTAGGTCAACACCAGGAGACCGACGATGACAGCCAGCCCCTGCACGACGTCGGTAATGGCGTCCGCGAGCAGCCCGCCGATGACCGAGTAGCCACCGATCAGCAATCCGGCCAGCACGATCGCGGTGCCGACCTCGAGCCCGGCGCTGGAACTCAGGATCTGGCCGAACGCGCGGATCTGCGCCGCCGCCCAGAAAATGGAGCCCGGCAAAAGAACGAGAACGAACAGCTTTTCCGTCGCCGGCGAGTAGCGCGCGCGGATCATGTCGGCAAACGTGGTGATGCCCTTCCGCCAGAGTGGTGCCGCCAGCAGCAGCCCGACGATGATGACCGCGAAACCGTAGCCGAACGGATCGACGAGCGCGCCCGAGAGCCCCTTCTCGTAGATCTCGCCTGCGGATACCTGGATCGCCTCCGCGCCAAACCAGGTGGCAAAGACTGAGAACGCCACGAGCCCGGTGCCGAGCGAGCGCCCGGCCACGATGTAGTCCTCGTCCGAGGTCATACGGCGCGACACCCAGGCGCCGATCGCGAACTGAACCGCCACGTAGGCGATGATGGCGCCGAGGATGCTGGTATTGATGGGCGGTGTCATGAGCCAAGGCCTCCCGGCAGCCGGATGGTCGGTTTGATGCAGGCCGGACTGTAGCAGTGAACGTCGGGGCTGCAATCGCGGAGGGTTGGGACGGTTACGCGGGCAAGGGCCAACCATCAGACCGCTGCTGCCAGCCATACACGATCGGATGCCGGTTCGGAATCCGAGGCACGATTTCCGCACGCGCATTGAACCTCGGCGCCCGCGCGGTGGACGCGATTGCATTGTGCGCGTAACGTTCCGATTTTCGGTCACGCTCTTAAGGATGCCATGAAGTTTGCCCGTTTCCCGCTCGCCGAGGCCTTAGGCGTCATCCTCGCGCACTCCGTTGCGACGCCGAACGGCGCGCTCAAAAAGGGCCGGACGGTCGGAGCTGCGGAAATCGCGCGGCTGCAAGCGGCCGGCGTCACCGAGATCGTCGCGGTGAAACTCGAGGCGGGCGACGTCGGCGAGGATGTTGCCGCGGCACGCATCGCCCGAGCCGCCGCGGGCGCTTTCGTGCGCGATGCGGCAGCGTTCACCGGGCGCGCCAATCTTTTTGCCGACACAGCCGGCCTTGCCGTACTCGACGAGGCAGCCATTGCCGCCCTCAACGCGATCGACGAAGGCTTGACGATCGCCACCGTCGCGCCTTTCGAGCGCGTGACATCAGGCCAGATGTTGGCGACCGTGAAGATCATCACGTTTTCGGTGCCTGAAGGCGCCGTCGCGCGTGCGGAAGATTTGGCCCGCGCGGCCGGCGGCCTCGTTCGGATCGCGCCACTCGCAAAGAAGACGGCCGGGCTCATCCTCACCCGTCTGCCCGCGACCAAGGCCAATGTGCTGGCGAAGCGAAAAGCCGCCATCGAAAGCCGTCTGCACGCGCTCGGCAGCGAACTTGGCGCCAGCGAAACCGTCGACCACGGCGAAGCCGCGGTGAAAGCTGCGATAGAACGGCTTGCAGCCTCCGGCGCCGACCCGATCATCGTTTTCGCAGCGTCCGCCATCGTCGATCGCGGCGACGTTATTCCAGCAGCGCTGGTGCAAGCGGGCGGCACGATCATCCGGCTCGGCATGCCCGTCGATCCTGGGAACCTGATGATGCTCGGAACGCTCGGCGCCCGCGACGTCATCGGCGCGCCGAGTTGTGCGGCCTCGCCGAAGCTCAACGGTTTCGATTGGATCCTAGAGCGGCGCCTCGCCGGACTGCCAATCATGACGCAAGATGTCGCCGCCATGGGGATCGGCGGGCTCTTGAAGGAAATCCCGTCGCGGCCGCAGCCTCGTGACCAGCCTCGCAACCAGCCTGAGCAGGGAGATGCAGGCATGCCGGAGTCCGAAGACGGTGCACGCCACGCGCCGCGCATCGCGGCGCTTGTTCTGGCCGCTGGCCGCTCGACCCGGTTCGGGCCTGAGAACAAGCTGCTGGCGGACCTCGACGGCAAGATGATCGTCCGGCGCACGGTCGAAGCTGTGCTGGCGAGTGACGCTCGTCCGGTGATCGTCGTCACGGGGCATATGGCTGCCGCGGTTAAGGCGGCACTGGCCAAGCTGGAAATCACGTTCGTGCACAACCCGGATTTCGCGGCCGGGCTTTCGACGTCGCTGAAGGCGGGCATTCAGGCGCTTCCGTCCGGATTGGCCGCCGGCCTCGATGGCTGCGTCGTCGCGCTCGGCGATATGCCGCGCATTTCGGGCGCGCACATCGACCGGTTGATTTCGGCCTTCGCGCCCAAGGAAGGTCGCTCCATCGTTGTGCCCGTGCATGGGGGCAAACGCGGCAATCCCGTGCTGTTCGCGGCGGCATATCTCACGGAAATGCTGGAGGTCGCCGGCGACACCGGTGCGCGGCATATCATCGGGCACTACGCCGACGAGGTCGTGGAGGTGGATCTTGGGACGGACGCCATTTTCATCGATGTCGATACGCCGGAAGCCCTGGCGCGCTTGAAAAACAGCGGTTGAGGAGCGACGCCCGGCCCGGCATTAACATCGTTGCCAATTCGTTAAACAGCATGACCACGCGCCGGTCTAAGGTTGGACATCCGTTAGATGTTTTTCCGGAGCGTTCCGATGTTGCGTCACACCCGCCTGGCTTTGCTGACCGCTGCCGTTTCCCTGTCGCCTGCCGCTCTCCTGATATCCTCCGTTAACGCACAGGATGCCACCACCACCCGCATCGAGACGCGCGCATTCTACGGCGCCACCGTCACGCTGGAAGCTGGCGTGCGCGTGTTCCGGCCGCTGCCGCCGCACTCGAAGGTCATCATCAATCCGGGTGGCGCGACGCCGTTGCATGTCGGCCACGAGGAATATCGCGCGACCACGCACAACTACAATTACAACTCCGGCGACACGGCGCGCGACTCTGGTGCGCCGGTGGGTTCGGGCTACGACAACGGCCCCTACTACAGCCCCGGCTTCGTCGCCGGCCGGCGGCCGTTCAAACGCCATCGCCCGGCGCATTTGGGCAACGACGGACGCCGCCACGCAGCAGTGCGTGGACACGGTGGTGCCGGTGGCGGCGGTGGCAAGCGCTGAGGATTGAGGTGGGTGGATAAGACACCGATTGCTTACTGACCATTCACCACTCACGCCCAATCCCTCCGCAGCGTTTCCGCTCGGAGTTCTCACATCAAATCCAGGCACAGGGCGGCGTAACCGCCGGGAACCTCTTGTGACTTGGCTGCGGCAAGGCCGCCCTGCCGCACGTGACCGGGTGAATTTTTGCCGCCGCGGGTGGTCCCACGCACGACGCCGGACAGTTCCGTCCCAGCCCTTGGCGTGGGAGTCCGGGGCTCGTTGCCAGGGCGCGAGCGCTCTTGCCCCGGTCTGCCAATCCAATCCCAAGGCAGCACTTCGACATGCCGTCCCGGTCACGTGCGGCAGGGCGGCCTTGCCGCAGCCAAGTCACAAGAGGTT
>JANXRM010000319.1 GCA_025353015.1 Hyphomicrobiales bacterium | reverse complement strand
CTCAGTGACGGTAACATCGCGTGGTGCCCACAAAAAAAGCTGCATGGTCATGATTCGACCGTCTGCCGCTTGGCGATAGCCGATGACCTCATGCCGATCGTCCTTGAGCCGATCGTCCTGGACGTGACGAAATGAGAACTCTGCCCCTTTGCCGAAACGGCCCTCGTCTCTTCCCAATGGCTTCAATGCCTCCACCGACTCGGGCTTGTTACAAAAACCGGAAGCAAAGCAATGACGACTGGCTTCGTCGCGACCCATAGCCGTCGCAAAGCCCTTAATGGTGAACATGGACGGCACCGGCTTGTCGTTGCCCGCTACCCTCGCTGACTGCGAATGAGATTGCTGTGTGGCTACGGTCACTAAAGAAAGAACGACTGCCAAGATACGCAACCACGTCACATACGCCTCCCCCGGTTTTATTATGGTCAGACCGTCGCGCAATAATCAGCTTTCTGACAAGTTATGGTCGAGATGGTCGCGATGGAAAGACAACGGTATGGTTCGAGCCGCCGTCTCTGGTGCGATGAGAACACTCCACTTGCGCCTTGCCGGTAGCTATCTGGCCAAGGTTAAAGCTACCCTTTTGTAGGGCCTCATGTTCGCACTGCCGAACTGCCGTTCTTACGATCTCGATGGCCTCTCCGGTAACAGCAACACCGGCTTTAGCGATCAGATCCCAGTAGTCGGGCGGCGGTCCGATCCCTTCCCAGCTAACGCTTGCTGAGAAATAGTGCGGTTCACTTCCATGTCCACACCAGAAATGCAATCTGTAGGTGGGAACCGAACCAGCAAGAATGACCTTTCCGCCGAATTTGTTCCCCCCTTCAAACTTGCCGTCAACCGCATTGATGACCCGTTCGGCGGTCTCGGCACACTGTCGCGTCACGTCCGGTTTGTCCTGAGCCTGAACAGGCGTCATGGCCAAGAACAGGAGCACCAGCGCAGTCCGACTCATGCATGTGGACCTTTCCAACGAAGTCGATGAACATGACCCCGAGCGGAACCGCGGCATCATTGCGCAGGGCCGCTTGTTCTCAGGACAAAGTGTCGTGCACGTATCAGTGCGCTGACAAGATCGGACTTGAGCAATGGACGGTATGTCGCGGTCGCGATCCGACAAACCGATAGGTAGAAAGAGTTCGGATTGATCGTAAAGCGCACACTTGCAACGACGATCAAGGCTCTCCTGCCAGGGTCACGCCTTTTGCGCGACTCGGGCGTTGCCCACGATTCGCGCCATCTCGATGAAGGGGCGCTTGTTGGGTTGCAAGCCCCGGTGCCTCAGCCGGCTGCTACCAACTGGAAAGCACTGTCCTGGACTGAGGCCCGATTCACTGTGCCGGTTAGTGTGCCACTCGTGGGGGGCAATTCAGTGCAAGTTCACAACAAGTTCTCTACGTCTCCTCGCACCATGAGACCCGAAAAGTCCTTTGTTTTCTGGGGTTTTAGTGGTGGGCGCGACAGGGATTGAACCTGTGACCCCACCCGTGTGAAGGGTGTGCTCTACCGCTGAGCTACGCGCCCAAGTCGTTGATAGGGTCCAGGATCGGCTCCTGCTTTTGCAACCCTTTCGGTCGCTGCTCCGCTCGCGGCTCTACCGTTCGGGCTCTACCGTTCGGGCAGTGCCGCTTGGGTGCAGCCGTCGTCGGAACCCGAATTGACGGGCCGAACCTGGACATCAACGCTCGTGACGTAGCCATAGCCGTCAAAGCGACATTGCGCAATACCGCAATACCGACGTCGCACGCGGACTTCGTATCGCGTTCCCTGTGGACCCCAGGCGGCGGCTGGGTACACTTCGGCCAGCTGACCGGCAGGGACTTGGGGGCCGGCGGCAGTGGCATCCGCGCATGGTACGCATCCGCGAAGGGAATGTTTCACGAATTGCTCCCAGGTTCGGCAATGTGGAGATTGGTCTCGTGAAAATTCTGCTGACACATACGCCGCAGATGCGCGCGAATTATTATGGGGCCAGGGCTCTCGCGGAGCTTGGCGCGCTTGGCGATGTTCAGCTGCACGATGCGCCTGAGGCGCTGGACCCGCCGGCGCTCGCAGCTGCAGCCCGAGGCGTCGATCTCATCGTCGCCGATCGCCAGACGGCGGTGCCGGCGGCAGTCTTTGCAGCACTTCCTGGATTGCAGGCGGTGCTGCGGAGCGCCGTCGATATCAGGACGATCGACGTTGGCGCGGCGTCCGCGGCAGGCGTGTTGGTAACCCGCGCCAAGCCTGGCTTCGTGGCCTCGGTGGTCGAGTTGACGGTCGGATTTCTGGTGGATCTGGCGCGCGGCGTGTCGCGGGCCACGGCGGATTATCAGGCCGGGCGGATGCCGGAGGTCCGCCTGGGGCGCCAACTCGCCGGCAGTACGCTCGGCATCATCGGGTATGGCAGTATCGGACGGGCGCTGGCACCGGTTGCCGCCGCGCTCGGCATGCAGGTTTTTATCGCCGACCCGAACGCTTCAGTCGAAGACGCGCGGTTTCGTCACATGGATCTGGATACGCTGCTGGCAACGGCCGACCACGTGGTGTGCCTGGCTGTCGCGACCGAGGCGACGGAAAACCTGATCGGCGTGCGGGAATTCCAGCAGATGAAGCGGGACGCGGTCTTCATCAACATCTCGCGCGGCAACCTTGTCGATGAAGCGGCGCTGGCCGAAGCACTCCAGAGCGACCGGATCGCTGGCGCCGCGATGGACGTCGGCCGTGCGCCCGACCAGATGCCGACGCCGGCGCTGGCCCGCCATCCG
>JANXRM010000291.1 GCA_025353015.1 Hyphomicrobiales bacterium | reverse complement strand
TTGAGGTCGGAGATCGCCCAATAGGAGATGCCGCTGCGGCTCCACGTCATGAGGTTGTAACCCTTCACGGTCTCGAACCGAGGGGCTTGCGGTTCGGCGTTGGCGGCCGGCCACATGAAGACGTTTACCACATGCACGCGGCGGCGATAGACGATGGCGCCGACACGGCGGTCGCCGATGTAGTCGAGGCGTCCGCCGATGAGCGGGAAGCCTTCCGGGGTCAGGTCCTTGACGTCGGGCGCGAAATCGATGCGGCCATTGAACCAGGGCTTCACGGTGTGAGAGTCCGACGACGCGACCTGGATCGGGCTGTCCTGCAGCAGCGAGCGGATATGCGCCGAGACGATATCGCTTTCCAGGCGCATGCCGGGGGCGAGCGAGGTTACAACGCCCCACGTCAAGGCCGAGGATAGCACGCAAGCCGCAGCCAAACCAGCAGCCTGCCGCGCAAAGCCTGAACTCCAGGTGCGGCGGTTTGTTGCCGGAACCGGTGTGAACGCGCTTGCTGCTTGCGCCTCCAAGGCTTTCGGCGCCGTTTCGGCTTCCTCGGCGAGTGACGCGCGAATGCGCAGCGCCAGCCCCTTGGGCGCGGGTTCGCGGCCGGCCGCGGCAATCTGCCGGCCGATCCGAGCGTAGTCTTGTGCGAGGGCCGCACACTCGGCGCAAGTTTGCAGATGGCCCATGACCGATTGCCGGTCCGATCCCGTCAGCTCACCGTCGATAGAGGCGCCGATCATTTCGCGGGCACGGTCACACTGCATTGTTTTCGTCCTTGTCGATCAAACGCGTCAGAATGGATTTCAGCTCGATTCGCGCCCGTGACAGGCGCGACATGACGGTGCCGATGGGCGTGCCGGTGATGTCGGCGATCTCGCGATAGGAGAGTTCTTCCATCTCCCGCAGCACGACGACCTCGCGAAAGGCTGGTCGCAATTCGGCGAGCGCTGCCAGCACCAGCGTGCGTTGTCCGTCGCCGAGCAAGTGCTCCTCGGGCGTGGCCGTGTCAGAGGCGATGTTGGCGCCTGCAGCCTCACCTGCGCGGGCTGGATAGGCCTCGTCGAACGAGATGACGTTGCCGCCCCGCTGCCGTTTTGCGAGGGCCTTGTAGGCGCAGTTGCGCACGATCGTCAAAAGCCACGGGCGGATGTCGTCGCCCGTCATGCTGGCGTAGGCGCGGAAGGCCCGGAGGTAGGCTTCTTGCACCACGTCCTCGGCGTCGGGACGGCTGCGCAGCAGCCAATACGCCAGATTGAACGCCGCATCCATATGCGGCAGCGCGCTCCGTTCGAAGTTCGGCAATCCGGCCATTGGGCTGGGGTCACTCCCGTGTCCACGACGCGTTCCCTTTGTGTCTCTTGCCCTTCAATGACACCGCAACCTTGCGATTTATTCCCGGCACCGGCCTTGAAGCCCTCCCGATCACGAATTCGTTACCAAGGAATAAACGCGTGCCTCCCGGCGTCTTGCCCTGTGTGGAACCAAGCAGGCCTGCAGTCGCCGGTTCCACAGACTTAAGCGTGCATATGCAGCAATGACTGGAGTGAACAATGTCAAAGTTATCACGGCGTGACGTCATGGTTTCCGCCGGGATGGCGACCGCCCTCGGTCTGTCCTCCCGCCTCGTAGTCGAAACGGCCTGGGCGCAGAAGACGCCGCCGCCGTCCGTCGGCTTCCACAAGTACAAGGTTGGTACCGCCGAAGTCACGGCGATCTACGACGGCATCTTCGAGAAGCCGCACGATCCGGCCTTCTTCAAGAACGCCTCGGTCGATGAAACGAAGGCGGCGCTGGTCAAAGGTGGGCTAACGCCTGATTTCGTGTCGATCCCCTTTACCGTCGTCGTAGTCAACAATGGCGGCAAGCTCACCTTGTGCGACAGCGGCACCGGCGGACAGCTCCCCGGCGCCACCGAAACGGCGGGCCGCCTGCATGACGGTATGAAGGCTGCCGGCATCGATCCGGCCAAAATCAGCACCATCCTGATCTCGCACTTCCATCCCGACCACATTTTCGGTCTGATGGAAAAGGGCACAAACAAGCCCATCTTCCCGAATGCCGAGATCGTCGTGAACGAGGTCGAGTACAAGTGGTGGACGGAGGCCGGTCGCGTCGAGAAGCTGCCGGAAGGCCGCAAAGCACTGGGCACGCGCATCAACACCGTGTTCCCGACCTGGAAGAACATCAAGCAGGTTTCAGGTGAAGTCGAAGTGACGCCCGGGATCCGGTTCGTCAGTGCTCCCGGCCATACGCCGGGCCACGTGGCCTTCCACCTGTCCTCCGGCAACGAGCAGCTGATGATCTCGAACGATACGGCCTATGTGCCGGCTCTTTCGGCGGCCCAACCGACGTGGCGCGGCGTGTTCGATCAGGACGGCGACATGGCGGAGGCTTCACGTCGCAAGGTTCTCGATCGTGTCATCGCGGACAAGATGAACATCTGCGGTTACCACTTCCCGTTCCCGGGTGTCGGTACGTTCCAGAAGGACGGCACCGGCTACGCACTGCTGTCGAAGAAGGCGTAAAAGCGCCACTCGATGAGCCTAAGGGTGGTCTGCCGTTCCACGTCTTCTTGTTGCAGGCCACCCATATCCCTGAAACGCCCCAGAGTTGATCGATCCTGAGCAAACAACACTTCGGAGCCCCCCATGCTTCTGTCAAAAATCAGCACCCCTTTTTTTGCACGGGCCTGCAGCCTTGCTGTCGGCTTGGCCGTTCTGGCAGCGGTTGCCGGTTCGCCCGCCTATGCGGTCGATACGGTGGTCTCGAAGGATGCGCCGGACCTGACTGAGGTCCGCGCCAAGATCAAGGCTAAGGACTATGCCAGCGCCTTGGCCGATCTGAACAAGATCAACGATACTGTCCAGCATGCCGATGTCTATAATCTGATCGGTTTCGCGTCGCGCAAGTCAGGCGACTACAAGAATGCCGCGACATTCTACGCGAAGGCACTGGACTTCGACGCCAACCACAAGGGCGCGCTCGAGTACCAGGGCGAGATGTACGTGGAACTCGGCCAGCCGGATAAAGCCAAGGCCAATCTCGCCAAGCTCGTGGCCTTGTGCCCGCAGGGCTGCGAGGAGCGGGAAGATCTGGAAAAGGTGATTGCCGCAGCACCAGCGACGCCCGCGAAGACGAACTGAGTTCTTAGTGCGCTTTCGACGTCGGTTGGGTCAAGCGTTCTGTACTGCACTCGCGCGACCCAACGCCCCGTGGAGCAAGCGATGTTGGGTCGCGCGAAAGCAGTGCTTGACCCAACCTACGGCTGCCAAGGCGAACTGAGATTTTTGTGTTGGCATTTTCGACCCAGGAGCCATCGCTATGTTCGGGACAAAAATGCCAGACGCAGATCATCCCCTGAATGCTGGCGCCCTGCTTCTGGGCCGGTTCCTGCTGGCGTCACTGTTCCTGCTCGAGGGCTGGAGCAAGATGAAGGGCTATGCCGGCGCCGCCGGCTATATGGAGAAGTTTGGCGTGCCGGGAATTCTCCTGCCGCTGGTTATTGCGGCCGAAATTGGCGGTGGTCTGGCCATTTTGGTTGGCTGGCAAACGCGGCTAGCAGCGCTTGCTCTCGCAGGATTTTCGATCGCCGCGGCGTTGCTCTTTCACAACAACTTTGCCGACCGGAATCAGCTTCTGCACTTCGAGAAGGACTTGGCAATCGCCGGTGGATTTCTGGTGTTATTCGCGTTCGGCGCGGGTCCCTGGTCGCTGGATCAGCGCGCGATGACGCGGGCGTAGGTTGCGAGCTTAAAATCAGGCGTAACTGGGCACCGGAAACCGCCACTGCTGATGCGGTTCGATCTCGTCCAGCGCGATGGCGATGCGCTTGAGGCGGAGCGCTTCCGACTTGCGCAGCGCGACATTGCCGCTGCTTTTCAGCTGTTCGATGAAGGCCAAATCCTCGTCGCTGTCGAGATCAAACCGATTGCACCAGCATGTCTCGATCAACCGCTTGAACACGAACTGGTCGACCTTTGTGTAGAGGATCTGGTCGTCGCGGATCTCCACGAGCTTTTCGGCTTGGCGTGTGGTCAGCTCGTCGCGGCGCTCGAGCATGGCCGTCAAGAAATCGGCTTCCCAGTCGGTGCGGGCAAGATTGTCCTGCGACAGCAGGAATTTCGCCAATGACCGCGCGCGCGAGGGGTTCTTGGCCAGGGCGTTGATTTCGCGATAATCGGCCATGACGTTCCGCGGTTCAAAGCGTGGGAATCCTGTGCGAAAGTTGTGCGCAACAGTCGGCTATTGCTCCACGGTTAAGCGATTCGGCCCTCTTGCAATAACGGGTTGTGCCGGTTGCCCACCGCCTGATGGCCGCGGGTGGTTTCATGGTAGCCCTTGCGCACCCCTTGCGCACCCCCAGCGGTGTCCGGCTACACTGGCCCCCAAGACATGCAGTGGTGCAGCCGCACTGTCGGCTCTTGCAGTCAAGGAGAGGGACGCCCATGAAACTCGGACTTCATATCGGTTATTCCGGCGCGCATTTCGTCGATCCGGTCGCGCTCGTGCAGAAGGCCGAGGCGCTTGGCTACGACTCCGTTTGGACGGCGGAGGCTTACGGCACGGACGCAGTGACGCCGCTCGCTTACCTCGCCGGCAAGACGGAGCGCATCAAGCTCGGCACCGCCATCATGCAGCTGGCGGCGCGGACGCCTGCCAATGCGGCCATGTCGGCGGCGACGATCGACGCCATTTCGGGCGGTCGGTTCATAGCCGGGATCGGCGTGTCAGGTCCG
>JANXRM010000247.1 GCA_025353015.1 Hyphomicrobiales bacterium | reverse complement strand
AATTTCTGGTTCCAGCGGCTTGCATGCCACCACCAAATACCGGTTGCCACAACAAGCGGTAACAGTGCGCAAACTCGTCGACGTCCTCGACGCGGAAGCGCTCGGGCGGATTGATTTCATGAAAATGGACATCGAAGGCGGCGAGTACGAGGCGGTGCTCGGATCATCCGAGATTTTCAGGCAGCATCGCGTACGCGTCCTCGCGATGGAGCTGCATCCCCGGCAGTTGGCCGCGCGCGGAAAGAGCGAGCACGAACTGATCGAGATGCTCGCCAGCGCGGGGTATCGCATGGACGTGATTGCGGGACAGACGATCTGGTTTGCGCCGCAGTGACGATGCGACTGTGGATGTCGAAAACGTGCGTCGAATTCGTGGTTTGGTTTGTCGCCAGGAAATAGGTGCGGGGGACGGGGCCAAGTTTTCGATGTGCGGCATAGCGGGCATTCACGCTTATCACTACGCAGCCAATTCGGTTGACCGGGCGGAGCTGATCGCCATGCGCGATCACATGGCTGCACGGGGGCCTGACGGGGCAGGAGCTTGGTACGGCGAGGCGGATCGCATCGGTCTCGGGCATCGCCGGCTTGCCATCATCGATTTGACGGACAACGGCCACCAGCCGATGCAATCCGCCGACGGCCGCTGCACCGTTACCTTCAACGGCGAGATTTATAATTACCGGGAACTGCGCCGTGATCTCGAAGCTGCCGGTTGCGTTTTTCAAAGCCAAAGCGATACCGAGGTGCTTTTGCATCTCTATGCCAGGCAAGGTGTGGCGATGGTTCGCGCGTTGCGCGGCATGTTCGCGTTCGCGCTCTTTGATGCGCGCGAGCGGGTAACGCTGCTGGCGCGGGACCCCTATGGCATCAAGCCGCTCTATTACAGCGACGACGGCTGGACGTGCCGGTTTGCAAGCCAGGTGAAAGCGCTCCTGGCCGGGCGCAAGATTTCCCACGAGCCCGATCCGGCGGGGCAGGTTGGTTTCTATCTCCTGGGCAGCGTGCCCGAGCCCTTCACATCCTTCCGCGCGATCAGGGCACTCCCCGCCGGTTGCACCTTGCTCATCGACCGGACCGGTGCCGGAGCGCCAGAGCGGTATCATGCGATTGCAGCGGCCTTCGAGCGCGCCGATCTGGATGCCGGCGGCGAGGCAAATGAGTACGATAAGGTTACCGCCTGTCGCGCGGCACTGTTGGATTCCGTCCGCGCGCATCTGGTGGCGGACGTGCCGGTCGGCGCATTTCTGTCGGCTGGCATCGATTCCGGCGCGCTCGTCGGCTTGATGCGCGACGCCGGCGCACAGCGGATCGAAACCGTGACCGTCGGTTTCGACGAGTTTCGCGGAACAGCGCAAGATGAGACCGGCCTCGCGGGTGAAGTTGCGCAACTCTATGGCACACGGCACACGACCCGCATCGTCACGCGCGCCGAATTCGAAGCGGATCTTCCTGAGATCGTCACGGCCATGGACCAGCCGAGCATCGATGGGATCAATACGTGGTTCGTGTCGAAAGCGGCGCGGGAACTTGGATTAAAGGTCGCGATCTCAGGTCTCGGCGGCGATGAACTGTTCGGCGGCTACCCGTCGTTTCGCGATATTCCGCGATGGGTGCGGGCATTTGCAATCCCGTCGCAGGTGCCGCTCCTCGGCGCGGGGGTGCGCAGATTGGGTTCCGTCATGACGGGCCGGCTCGGGATCAATCCCAAGGCTGCAGGGCTGTTGGAATATGGCGGTACCTATGCGGGCGCTTATCTCTTGCGACGCGGCCTGTTCATGCCTTGGGAACTGGCGCGCGTTTTGGATCCAGATACGATCCGCGACGGGCTCGCGCGGTTGCAGCCGTTGCAATTGATCGGCGCGGCGTTGCAGCCAGACGCGCATGACAATTTCGCACGCGTGGCGACGCTCGAGTCCGCTCTTTACATGCGCAATCAACTGCTGCGCGATACGGACTGGGCCAGCATGGCGCATTCCCTCGAAGTGCGCGCGCCGTTGGTCGATAGCGTATTGCTTGCGCATGTTGCGGCGGCGGCTGGATCGGCACGGCGCAAGGGGAAACAGGTGCTCGCCGCGGCACCATCACGCCCGTTGCCGGCGGCGGTGACTGGCCGCGCCAAGACTGGTTTCACGACGCCGGTCGAAACCTGGATGCGGGCGTTCGTGACGGACGGCGATGGCCGCCTACGTTCAACGGACATCCCATGGGCGCGGGATTGGAGCCGGGTCGTCGGCGCACGGTTTCCGGCAACAACTCACGCATGACCGTGCTCGCCCTCATTTCAGATGGTTTCGGCGCGCCCGGCGGTATTGCACAGTACAATCGGGATCTGATGACAGCGCTGTCGCAGTCGAGCGCCGTGCGCGACATCGTTGCATTGCCGCGGTTCGGTCAGGTCGGGGCGCCGACACCGCCGAAGGTGACGCAACGGCGCCCGCAACCCGGCCGCTTATCGTGGGTCGTCAATGCGTGCGAGATGGCGTTGCAGCTCCCGTTCGACATCCTGTTCTGCGGGCACCTCAATGCAGCACCGCTGGCGGCGCTCATTGCACGGGGGCGCAGCAAACCGCTCTGGCTGCAGGTGCATGGCATCGAGGCCTGGGCCAAGCCTGGGACTGCTATTCGCAAGGCGACGGCGCGGGCACATCTGATCACGGCCGTCAGCCGGCATACCCGCGCGCGCCTGTTGAGCTGGTGCGATATCGATCCGGCCCGCGTCCGCGTTCTGCCGAACACAGTCGACGCCCGGTTTCATGTGCGGGCCTATCCGTCGGAACTCGCGTCGCGATACGGGCTGGTTGGGCGGAAAGTCATTCTGACGGTTGGACGGCTGGCTGCGGGGGAGCAATACAAGGGCCACGACCGCATCATCGGCGCGTTGGCCGACGTTCGCCTGAACGTTCCGGAGGCGGTCTATCTCGTCGTCGGATCGGGCGACGATCAACTGCGGCTCGAAGCTGCAGCCGTTGCAGCGGGCGTGCGCGACCACGTCATCTTCGCGGGGCAGGTCGCGGCCGAGGACTTGCCCGATCACTTCCGGCTGGCCGATGTCTTCGCCATGCCGAGCACCGGCGAGGGATTTGGCATCGTGTTTCTCGAAGCAGCGGCGTCAGGCCTTCCTGTTATCGCTGGTCATCGGGATGGCAGCGCCGATGCACTCGCCGACGGAGTAATCGGAACGTTGATCGACCCCGGCAACCGGAACGAACTCGTTACAGCGCTCATCGGTGCGCTTCGCGCGGGGCGTGCAGGAATGCCGCCGGACGGCGTCGAGCGGTTCGCTTTCCCGAATTTTGCAACGCAGGTTGATGCCCTTGTCCGACACCATTTCCACTGAAGCACCCGTGCCGTCCAAAGGCTCCGTCAGGCCGGTGACGGCTGCTGCGGGCGACGTGTTGACGGTCATCGAGCCGCCGCGGGGCTGGCGCGCCTTGGATTTCCGGGAACTCTGGCAGTACCGCGAACTGCTCTGGGTCCTGACCGAACGCGACATCAAGGTCCGCTACAAGCAGACGGCGCTCGGCTTCGCCTGGGCCATCATTCAGCCCGTCATGCTGATGGTGGTGTTCTCGATCTTCTTCGGGCACCTCGCGAAAATGCCGGCCGATGGCCTGCCTTATCCGATCTTCGTCTATGCCGGGCTTCTGCCGTGGACGTTCTTTGCCAATGCCATCACGAGTTCGGCGGGTTCTCTTGTCGGCTCGGCCAATCTGGTATCCAAGGTCTATTTCCCGCGCCTCGTTGTGCCGTTGTCGGCGGCGGGGAGCGGCCTTGTCGACTTTGCGATCGCCGTCGTCATCCTGCTGGCGATGATGCTCTGGTATGGGGTCGGCTGGAGCGTCAATCTGCTGCTGGCTCCCTTACTGGTGGCCGGCACGGTTTTCATCGCCCTCGGCGTCGGCATCGGGCTGTCGGCACTGACGGTCGCCTATCGCGATTTCCGCTATGTCATTCCCTTCCTGGTGCAGCTCTGGATGTTCGCGACGCCTGTCGTCTACCCCGCGCGCCTCGTTCCGGAAGGCTGGCGGTGGCTGCTGTTCCTCAACCCGATGGCCGGCTTCATCGAGGGGTTCCGTTCAGCGTTCCTGGGGCGGCCCTTCGATTGGCTCGCGATCATGCTGTCGCTGGCGGTGGCAGTCCTGGTGTTCGCCGCCGGGATCGCCTATTTCGAGAAAGTGGAGCGGCGTTTCGCCGACATCATATGAGATCTTCTCGCCCATGAGCGCGCCTGCAATCCGCGTCGAAGGCCTCTGCAAGACCTACGAGATCGGGTCCAAGCAGGCCGCTGGCGCCACGTTCCGCGAGACGGTGGTGGACGCCGTGATGCAGCCATTGCGGCGGCTGACGGGCCGAAGCGCGGCGGCGGAGCCAACCGAGACCTTCGAGGCGCTGCGCGACGTGTCGTTCGAAATCCAACCCGGCGAAGTCGTCGGCATCATCGGGAGGAATGGCGCTGGCAAGTCGACGCTGCTGAAAATCCTGTCGCGCATCACCGCGCCGACCAAGGGCCGCATCGAGATCCGCGGCCGCATCGCGAGTTTGTTGGAGGTCGGCACCGGCTTTCACCCGGAGCTAACGGGGCGCGAGAACATCCGGCTGAATGGCGCCATCCTCGGCATGACCGGCGCCGAGATCCGTGCCAAGTTCGATGAGATCGTCGAATTCTCCGGCGTCGAGAAATTCCTGGATACGCCGGTGAAGCGCTATTCCAGCGGCATGTACGTGCGACTGGCATTCGCTGTGGCCGCCCACCTCGACCCGGAAATCCTGCTGGTCGACGAGGTCCTAGCCGTTGGCGACGCCGAGTTCCAAAAGAAGTGCCTCGGCAAAATGAGCGAAGTCGCGAAGGGTGGCCGGACGGTGGTGTTTGTGAGCCATAATATGGGGGCGGTGGAAAAGCTTTGTAGCAACGCGATAATGCTGGAGCAGGGGCAGATCGTAAGCGCCGGAGCCTGCGGCACAGTCATGGAGCACTACTTGGCAACCCGTTCGTTCGGTCCGAACCGCAACTCCCGCAATTCGACCCGGATTGATCAGCACCTAGTTGTAAGTGGCTTCGAAGTGGTCCCCCGCAATCCGCGCAGCGGCCGGCCAGTCGCCATAACCATCACGCTGGAAGCGCAGCAGGACGCCAGCTTGACGGAGTTCTGCGTTTTGATCTTCAGCGCGCGCGGCACCCGGATCGCAATCTTCGACCTGCGGTTGACGGAGACGGTCCCTTGCCAGCTGGCGGTGGGGAAAACTGACGTCTCTGTGAGACTGCTTGAACTGCCGCTTATCGAGGGCGATTACACCTTCGAACTCTATTGCGGAACCGAAACGGGGACGGTTCACCTGCGAGATATTTTCGAATTCACCGTGCAGCCGAAACTGCAACCAACTCCTATCATCGCATATCCTAGCGAGGCTCGGGGGCATATCGATCTGGAATTCAAAAGTTCGCTCCTGCAATCCGCTCACGTCGAAAACATAGCAGAATAACGACGCGAGCGACATTGATGCAGCACCTTGCCTTTGGGGATAGTACGAAATGAGTGAGTTGGACGCGAATGGTCAGTCCGAGACATGTCGTGACATCCTGGCGAAAGAACACAACGTCCACTCGCAATTCGGCGAGGATGGGATCATCGAGGAAATCCTGTCTCGGATATCTCCGATAGATCGCTGGTGTGTCGAGTTTGGGGCCTGGGACGGCATTCATCTGAGCAACACGCGGCGCCTGATCGAGCAGTGCAACTACTCGGCGATCCTGATCGAAGGGTCTGCGGCGCGGTATGAGAAGCTAGTCGAATTGAATAAATCTTTGCAGAATGTGACTTGCCTCAATGCCTTTGTTGGATTCGACGACACCACGTCACTGGATACCCTGCTGCGCAAAACCCAGTGTCCGAAAGACTTCGATTTTCTGTCTATCGACATCGATGGCAACGACATCCACGCGTGGAAGGCGCTCCGACGGTACCGGCCCAAGCTGGTGTGTATCGAGTTCAACCCGACGATACCCGTTGCAGCGAACTTCGCCCAACCTGCAGAGGCCCAGTGCATGTGGGGCTCGAGCTTGCGGGCACTCTACGACGTTGGAGTGGATAAGCGGTATCGACTGGTGTGTGCCAATCGGCTAAATGCATTCTTCGTCGCCGAGGAGCATTGGCGTGGCATGTATGCGCGGAATGCAGAGGAGTTAGATCGGTACTGGCCCCACAAGCCGGAGCCGGTTTATGTGTTTCCCGGCTATGACGGAAGCCTACTCACCTCGAAACCTGTCCTGTTGAACTGGCACGGATATGAAGTGCGACATGCAGAATTGCAGCCGCTGCCGCGCTACCTGCGGAAATACCCCGACAACTACACAGCCCTCCAACGAATATTGTTCCGATCGCTAAACAAGATACGTCACCGCTTCAGGTGATAATGCGATCACAAAAATCGCTGAAAAAAGCTATTGGAGTAACCTGAAGCGATGCGCATACCTCCGTTTCTGAGGCAAATAGCGACAGCAATTGCTGGCGAGGCGCGAGTTCCAAGCATTTGGCTCGCCCAGTGTCGTTCATCCAGAGCATATGGAGTGTAATATTGAATTCGAGGCGGAAATATTTAGGCAAAGATTTGGTTTGCATCCTCGTGTTAAGCGCTGGAGATCAAGAGTGACACTTGGTGGGCTTGCAAAGCGCTTCCTTTCTGCGGAACGGTATGGCGCACTTCGGTTTTGGCGGCACCCAGGTCAGGGTCGAGCCTGGGGAGGACCATTGAACGGGCAGCGGGGGCGCTGTCTGTTGTTTGCCGATCTGATTGGTCGGC
>JANXRM010000244.1 GCA_025353015.1 Hyphomicrobiales bacterium | reverse complement strand
GGCACCGTTGCGTCGGTACCGCCGCAAGGTGGGAGGAAGCACCCGCAGCAGGAGTTCCTGCAGGTCGATACGACGAATATTTTGTTCATCTGCGGCGGCGCCTTCGCGGGCCTCGAGAAGATCATTTCGCGGCGCGGTAAGGGCACGTCCATTGGCTTCGGTGCAACAGTCATCGGTCCCGACGAACGGCGGACCGGCGATATTCTAAAAAACGTCGAGCCTGAGGATTTGCTGAAGTTCGGCCTCATCCCAGAGTTCATCGGGCGCTTGCCTGTCGTGGCAACGCTCGAGGATCTCGACGAAAAGGCCCTGATCCAGATCCTCACCGAGCCGAAAAATGCGATCGTCAAGCAGTACCAACGTCTGTTCGAGATGGAAGACGTGTCGCTGACCATCACGCAGGACGCCTATCGCGCCATCGCGCGGAAGGCGATCGAGCGCAAGACGGGCGCACGCGGCCTCCGCTCAATTATGGAAGCTATTTTGCTTGACACGATGTTTGAACTGCCGGGCCTCAAGGGCGTGGAAGAGGTCGTGATCGGTCCTGAGGTCGTTGACGGGGGCGCTAAGCCACTTCGGATTTATTCGGAACGGGCCGAGGAAAAGGGTTCCAGTGCCTGATGTCGCAATCGTTGCTTTGCCAGGTGCTCCCAGCGGGGCACACGTTGAGCAACGGTGGAGCGGCAGGCAGCAGCGGGAATGGCGCGAAAGGTGTATTTCGTCTGGTGTCTGTCGTGGCTGGGTGATTAGGACCGGGTGCCTTGTGCGAATTGCTGTGGGCAATGTATTGTAAGCTGATTGGTCTGCCGGCAAAGGGATGTGGCAGGGGGGGGCACACGCCTATGGCCTTGAAGTCGCCCAGGTCGTCCCCACCTACTGAGACCGTAGGCTAAGACCGTAGGCTAAGACCGTAGAACGTGGGTATGCCGACGAGAACACGAGCGCGAGAAATACAGCAAATACTGGTTTGGCCGGCGTGCTGACCCAGCTGTCGCGCCGGCTGGGTGGTTGGTAACTGGGTGGTTGGTAAAGGGTTATCTTGATACCAAGGGCACGGTCCGGCAACGGAACTGCGGCTCTGGTTGATACGGATGGAAAACCAATGAGCGAAGATCAGAAGCCGAGCAAGGACAAGAGCGCAGGCCGCGAGTTGTTTCCGGTCCTGCCACTGCGCGACATCGTGGTTTTCCCCTATATGATCGTGCCGCTGTTCGTCGGCCGCGAAAAATCGATCAATGCGCTCGAAGAAGTGATGCGGACCGAGAAGCAAATTTTGCTCGCGGCACAGAAGAACGCCAGTGACGACGATCCTTCGACCGACGCGATTTATCAGGTTGGAACGCTGGCGTCGGTGCTGCAACTCCTCAAGCTGCCCGATGGCACGGTCAAGGTGCTGGTCGAAGGTACCGCGCGGGCGCGGGTGGTCAACTACACCGCCAAGTCCGAATATTTCGAAGCCGAGGTTGAGCGCATCGCCGAAACGCCCGGCAACAAGGATGAGCTGGAAGCGCTGGCCCGGTCGGCGGTCACCCAGTTCGAGAGCTACGTCAAGCTGAACAAGAAGATCAGCCCGGAAGTGCTCGGCAATATCGGCCAGATCGAGGATTACTCGAAGCTCGGCGATACCATCGCATCGCATCTGGCGATCAAGATCGCGGACAAGCAGGATATTCTCGAGATCAACAAGGTCTCGGACCGGTTGGAGCGCGTCTATACGTTGATGGAGAGCGAGATCTCCGTCCTGCAGGTGGAAAAGAAGATCCGCAGCCGCGTCAAGCGGCAGATGGAGAAGACGCAGCGCGAGTACTATCTCAACGAGCAGATGAAGGCGATCCAAAAGGAGCTCGGCGACAACGACGAGCGCGACGACATCGCCGAGTTCGAAGAGAAAATCGAGAACACGAAGCTGACCAAGGAAGCCAAGGACAAGGCGCTCGCTGAGCTGAAGAAGCTCAAGCAGATGAGTCCGATGTCGGCGGAGGCCACGGTTGTCCGCAACTACCTCGACTGGCTGTTGTCCATTCCGTGGGGCGCGCGCGGCAAGGTCAAGAAGGACCTCAATGAGGCGCAGGAGATCCTCGACAAGGAACACTACGGCCTGGAGAAGGTGAAGGAGCGGATCCTCGAATATCTCGCCGTCCAGAACCGGACCAACAAGCTCAAGGGACCGATTCTGTGTCTCGTCGGGCCTCCGGGCGTCGGTAAGACGTCGCTCGGCAAGTCCATCGCCAATGCGACGGGGCGGGAGTTCGTGCGCATGTCGCTCGGCGGCGTTCGCGATGAGGCTGAAATTCGCGGCCATCGCCGGACTTATATCGGTTCGATGCCCGGTAAGGTCATCCAGTCGATGAAGAAGGCAAAGCGGACGAACCCGCTTTTCCTGCTCGACGAGATCGACAAGATGGGATCGGATTTCCGCGGTGATCCGGCAGCAGCTTTGCTCGAGGTTCTCGATCCCGAGCAGAACCACACCTTCAACGACCATTACCTCGAGGTCGACTACGATCTCTCGAGCGTGATGTTCGTGACGACGGCAAATACGCTGAATATCCCGCCGGCCCTGTTGGACCGGATGGAGATCATCCGTCTTGCCGGCTACACGGAGAACGAGAAAGTCGAGATCGCCAAGCGGCATCTCATTCCGGAAACGCGGCAGGCGCACGGTCTGGAAGACGGTGAGTGGAGCATCGACGACGAAGCACTCAAGGGTGTCATCCGCCGTTATACGCGTGAGGCGGGTGTGCGGTCACTCGAACGCGAGATGTCGAAACTTGCCCGCAAGGCTGTCAAGGACATCCTGACAGCCAAGCGCAAGACGATCCACGTTTTGCCGGACATGCTGGACGAGTATCTCGGCGTTCCGAAATATCGTTATGGCGAAGCCGAACTCGAGGATCAGGTTGGTGTCGTCACCGGTCTGGCATGGACGGAAGTTGGCGGCGAAATTCTCACGATCGAAGGCGTCATGATGCCCGGCAAAGGCAAGATGTCGGTGACCGGCAATTTGCGCGACGTCATGAAGGAGTCGATCCAGGCGGCGAATGCCTACGTGCGTTCGCGGTCGGTTGACTGGGGCATCCCGGCGTCAATGTTCGATCGCAAGGATATCCACGTCCACGTGCCGGAAGGCGCGACGCCCAAGGATGGGCCTTCTGCGGGTGTGGCGATGGCGACGGCGATCATCTCGGTTTTGACGGGCATTGCGGTCCGCAAGGACGTCGCGATGACCGGTGAGATTACGCTACGCGGGCGCGTTTTGCCGATCGGCGGCTTGAAGGAAAAGCTCCTGGCGGCTTTGCGGGCCGGCATCACGACCGTGCTCATCCCCGAGGAAAACCAGAAGGATCTGGCCGACATTACCGACGAGGTGAAGGCCAAGCTCACGATCATTCCCGTGGCGCGGGTGGACGACGTGCTCAAGGTGGCGCTTGTCCGGCTGCCCGACCCGATTGCCTGGGAGCCGGAGACACCTCCCGTCACCGAGGGAAAAGATGGGAGCCGGCCAACAGCCCATTAGACGTCAGAGCGCGACGCCCAACCCGGACGTGCGTAAGAGACGAGCATGCCAACCGGCCCTCAGGGAGGGCCGTTTTTTTTGTTCTTCGTTGTTCGCATAGACTGCGACCAATTCGCCCGCAAGCCCCTATTTTACGGGCGTTTCGGAGCATTTGGGGCTTGACGGACGAGGCCTTTAATCGTTGTTAACGGCACGCCGCTGCACAGCAGCCGACGTTTAGGGCCGGACGCTAGAATTTTTGGCTGTCGTGCGCCCTGACAGCATCCCCATCACTGACCAAAGGACGACAAACGATGAGCAAGCAGGATTTGATCGATGCCGTTGCAACCGCTTGTGACTTGACCAAGGACAAGGCCAAGGATGCGGTTGACGCTGTCATCACCCAGTTGACCACGTCCATGAAGGCGGGAACCGACGTGCGCATTCCCGATTTCGGGACGTTCAAAGTGGCCAAGCGCAAGGCCCGCGAAGGCCGCAATCCAGCGACCGGCAAGACAATTCAAATTCCGGCGTCCAACGTGCCGAAGTTCACGCCTGCCAAAAAACTCAAAGAAACGTTGAACTGATGCAGTCTGGTTGGACACGTGGAGCGGCACTTGCGGTCGCCACGTGGCCAATTTTCCGCGCGCGGCAGGGAGGCTCGGGCCCGCAATGCGCTCAAAGCGTGAGACAAATCCCAGGCCCTAGAACGGCGCAATTGCCGCGCCGTTCATTCCGGCGACAGACCGGTAACGGCGAGCCCCGACAAAACGTCAGCCAAAAGCACGGCATGCAGCCTCGCGGTCTGGCTGTCGCAGTCGCGCGACGACCACAGCCTGACGTCAGCGCTTGCCACCCTTCGGAGTAGACCGCCCCTTGCCTTTTACTTGGCGCGGCGCCGGCGCGCGTTTGGCGGCCGCCGCTGCACTTTTGGCGGCCGCTGCGGCGGCGGCGGCCAGTATCGTTGCTGGCTTCAAATCTTCGGGCAGGATCAGGCGGTCGAGGGTGCGGACGCCGAAATAGGGTGTGAAGCCTCTGGCCGTGAGATCGGCGCGGAGCTGATCCGTTTTTTCCTTTGCCAGAATGTATTCCACGGCCAGCACCGGCAATCCCGCACGAACGGCTAGGGCGAGTTTTTCGGCAGCTCGGGTGACCTCGGCCGGCGGATTGGGTTGGCCTTCGTTCGGATGCCCAAACAACAGATCCTCTTTGGCGATCGCGTCGATAACGGCGAGATAGGCGGGTTCCAGCAGCAGATCTTCGCCGTTTTGGGGGACGATGGCGAAGTCGGGCTTCAGTTTGCGTGCGTGACTGGCAATCGCCGTCACGAACGCCACCATTTCAGCGCGGCCCGCCGGACGCTCGTCGGCAACACCGGTGAAGGCATCGACGCGATCGAGGAAGACGCCATCGAACCCCGCGGCGATGATGCGGTCGAGGTAGGCCGTCTTCGAGCCGAAGATGATGTCTTGCCAATTCTTATCCCAGTAGCGCACCAGGAAGTTGCCGGGCCAGCCTTCATTCTCGCGCCCGAGCCACGGCGGCGCCGAGAGCCGCGGCACGTTCAGGATTTTGTATTTCCCGGACGTGGGTCGCTTGCTCGGGGCTTTCTTTCCCTTGGCGTCGTTGGGGGCGTCTTCGGTGTCCTCGTCGCTCTCGTCGGCGACAGCGCCACCCTCAGCGACGCGCAGTGGCTCGGCCCAGTCAGCGTGCCAGTAATAACGGTAGCTCTCGGCCTCCCCGATCGACATGTAGGCCAGGACGTAGCGACGGCTGCCGTCGGGCTTAACCTGCATGCGGCGCACGTCGTCGGGCGTGAACGCCTCGTCGTCCTCGCCGGTCCTGGAGTAGTCGATGACGACGACATCATAGGGGGACCCGATGATCGCCTCGGCATTCGGCTTCTGGATATTGTAGCCCCAGCTCTGAATGCTCTTCAGGCGGGACCGAGTCGCTGTCTGTGCGTAGGCCGGGCCCGGCAGGACGGCCAGAACCAGGAAAATAAGAGCCCAAATAATCTGCTGCATTCGAGATATGCCGTTCGTCACAAGGAGGAGCATGGTCACTGTTACCGTTCCAAAACACTATGGCACGAACTCCGGGTTCGCGCACCTGCGGCCGAAGCCTCGGCGCGATATCCAAGCAGACGAATGTCACGGCAGCTTGGCCAGGTCTCAGCTCCACTCTAGAGTAGCTGCATGACCAACCTTTTCGAAGCTGCCGGTCTGGACAAGGGTGCGCCACGTCCGTTGGCGGACCGGCTGCGCCCGACCAAGCTCGCCGACGTCGTCGGCCAAGATCATCTGGTTGGCCCCGAGGGCACGCTGACGCGGATGCTGCAGTCGGGCCGCATCCCAAGCCTGATCCTGTGGGGCCCACCCGGCACCGGCAAGACCACCATCGCGCGGCTGCTGGCCAACGAGGTCCGCTTGGAGTTCGAGCAGCTCTCGGCGATCTTTTCCGGCGTCCAGGATCTCAAGAAGGCCTTCGACCGGGCCCGCGCCCGCCGCGAACAAGGCCTGGGCACGCTGCTCTTCATCGACGAGATCCATCGCTTCAACCGCGGCCAGCAGGACAGCTTCCTGCCCGTCGTCGAGGACGGCACCATCACGCTGGTCGGCGCCACCACCGAAAACCCTTCGTTCGAACTCAACGCCGCCTTGCTGTCGCGCGCCAATGTGCTGGTGCTCAACCGTCACGACGAGGCGTCGCTGGACAAGCTGCTGGCCCGCGCCGAGGCCGAGGAAGGCCGCGCGTTGCCGTTGGAGCCGCACGCACGGGAAACATTGCTCGCCATGGCCGACGGCGACGGCCGCACGGTGATCAATCTGGCGTCGGAAGTGTTCATCGCCGTCGGCCCCGGCCAAAAGCCACTCAGCCGCGACGCGCTTACCCTCATTGTCCAGCGCCGCGCGCCGCTTTACGACAAAAGCCGCGACGGGCACTACAACCTGATCTCGGCGTTGCACAAGGCGGTGCGCGGCTCCGATCCCGATGCAGCGCTCTATTGGCTCTGCCGCATGCTGGATGGCGGCGAGGACCGGCTGTTCCTGGCGCGGCGGCTCGTGCGCATGGCCATCGAGGATATCGGGCTCGCCGATCCGCAGGCACTGACGCAGGCACTTGCCGCCAAGGACGTGTTCGATTTCTTAGGCTCCCCCGAGGGCGAGTTGGCGCTGGCGCAGGCGACGATTTATCTAGCGACCGCGCCCAAGTCGAATGGCGCCTACGTCGCCTACAAGGCCGCCATGCGGGCCGCCAAGGAGCACGGCAGCCTTGCGCCCCCGAAGCACATCCTGAACGCGCCGACGAAACTGATGGGTGAGCAAGGCTATGGCGCGGGCTACGACTACGATCACGACGCGGAAGACGGCTTCTCGGGCCAAAACTATTTCCCGGAGGAAATGGGCGCCCGCCGCCAATTCTACGATCCCCCTGAGCGCGGCTTCGAGCGCGAAATCAGGAAGCGGCTCGCGTATTGGGAGGGGCTCAGGAAGAAGCGGGGCGGGTGAGCGAAAGCGCTCAGAGTCGGGTGCAATAGGCGGTCCTGCACTTGGCCGCCGTATTGCACCGATCGGACACCGAACCAACACCCGTCCGGTGCACTGCGGCTTCCCCTTGCGCAGTCAACGCCGGTTCTTGCGCGGCGGCCCCGGTGGGTGCGACGTTTCTTGCTCAGCGCGGCTTTTTCCGGGCCGGTGATTTCGCTCGGGCCGTGCGGC
Organism: Hyphomicrobiales bacterium; assembly: GCA_025353015.1. Classification (GTDB taxonomy): domain Bacteria; phylum Pseudomonadota; class Alphaproteobacteria; order Rhizobiales; family Hyphomicrobiaceae. Next base: position 1,221 of record JANXRM010000244.1, on the reverse strand, counting down.
GCTTGCTCGCGCCAATCGTCTTGGAGCGCGTCTTTTTTGCGAGCGGGCGCGACTTGACCGTGGCGCGTTTTGCCGTCGCGGCGGGCCGCGCTCGAACCGCCGTCGCGGTGCCCGTGGAGCCGAAGCCGCCGGCGCCGCGCGCCGTTGCCGTCACGCCTTTCGCGACCTCGGGCGCCACGCGTGTCACGGGCGCCACCACGAGCTGGGCGATGCGTTCGCCGCGTTCGATGACGTAGGCTTTCTGGCCGAGGTTGGCGAGGATCACCTGGACCTCGCCGCGGTAATCTGAATCGATCGTGCCAGGGCTGTTGAGCACCGTGATGCCGTGATTGATGGCCAGCCCCGAGCGCGGCCGCACCTGCGCTTCAAAACCCACTGGCACTTCCAAGATGAGACCCACCGGCACCAGGCGGCGGTCGCCGGGGGCGAGACGGACGACCTCGCCCGCCTCAATGGCGGCGGTGAGATCCATGCCGGCGGCACCTGCGGTCTGATAGGCCGGCAGCGGCAGCCCGCGCGCATGCGGCAATTGTATGATCTTCAGGCGGTGGGTGGTCTTGGAAACGCGCACCATCAGGCTTTGTCCGTTGTTTGCAGGAGGTGTTCTGCGGCGCGCGCAACCAGGCGGCGGGCGACGTCGGGTTTATCCATTTCCGGCCAGCTTTCGACACCCTCGGCCGACACGAGGTGGACGGTGTTGCGGTCGCCGCCCATGATGCCGGTTTCCGGCGAGACGTCGTTGGCGACGATCCAATCACAGCCTTTGCTTTTGCGTTTTTTCTTGGCGAACTCGATGACGTTCTGCGTTTCCGCGGCAAAGCCGATGACGAGGGGCGGCCGCGGTCCCGGTGCCAGATGCGCGATGGTTTTGAGAATGTCGGGGTTCTCGACCAGTTCCAGCTTCGGCGTGCGGCTTTTGCCGTCCTTCTTGATCTTTTCGCCCGACGCATTGGCGACGCGCCAGTCGGCAACGGCGGCAGCGAAGATCGCGCAATCGGCCGGCAAGGCATTCCGCGCGGCGGCCAGCATCTGTTCGGCGGTCTCGATATGGACGACGTCAACGCCCTGGGGATCGGCGAGGCCTGTTGGCCCCGAAATCAGCGTCACGCGCGCACCGAGTTGAGTGGCCGCTACAGCAATGGCGTGGCCCTGTTTGCCCGACGACCTGTTGGCGATGTAGCGGACCGGATCGATCGGCTCGTGCGTCGGCCCCGATGTGAC
>JANXRM010000237.1 GCA_025353015.1 Hyphomicrobiales bacterium | reverse complement strand
CGTCCTGCTGCTCGAAGCGGGACGCCGCGACGACAACCCATGGATCCACATTCCCATCGGCTATCACAAGCTCTACACCAACGAGACCTATAACTGGCGCTTCGAAAGCGAGCCGGTGCCGGGGCTCAACGGCCGCACGTCCTACCAGCCGCGCGGCAAGACGCTCGGCGGCACCTCGTCCATCAACGGCATGGTCTACATGCGCGGCACGCCGGCCGATTACGACGGCTGGCGCCAGCGCGGCTGCGAGGGCTGGGACTACGCCAGCATCATCAAGTATTTCCGCAAGGCCGAAGACAACGAGCGCGGCGAGAACACGTTCCATGGCCGCGGCGGGCCGCTGAAAGTCTCAGACAGCCGGTTCCGCAGCGACATCGTCGATGCCGTGCTCGAGGCGGCCATACAGACCGGGCTACCGCGCAACCTCGACTTCAACGGGGAGAGCCAGGACGGCGCCGGCTATTATCAGACCACCGTCTCGGAAGGCCGGCGCTGGAGCACGGCCGTCGCCTATCTCGATCCCGCGCGCAAACGGGGCAATCTCGTCATCACGCCGCAAGCGCACGCAACGCGCATTCTGATCGAGAACGGCCGGGCGGTGGGCGTCGAATACCGCACGCCCGAGGGGCTCAAAACCGCGCGCTGCCGAGGCGAGGTGGTGGTTTCGGGCGGCGTCTACGGTTCGCCGCAGTTGCTGCTGTTGTCCGGCATCGGGCCCGGCGCGCATCTCAAGGAGATGGGTATTCCCGTCGTCCACGATCAGGCGGCCGTTGGCGCAAATCTGCACGACCATTTCAATTCCTATGTGTCCTGGAAATCGACGCAGCCGGGTACGCTGAACGATCTGGCGATTTCGCCTTTGAAGAAGCTCACCGCCGGCGTCCAATACATGCTTGGCCGCAAGGGGCCGCTGTCGGGCATCAGCACGCTTGCGGGCATCCTGGTGCGCTCCGATCCGCGCTTCGACCGGCCGGATCTGCAACTCAATATCTTCCTCTGGTCGATCGAGAGCCGCGATCGGAACGGCATCTATGCGCACAAGTGGCCGGGCTTCTCGATCTCGCCCGTGCATCTAAGGCCGGAGGGGCGCGGCAAGGTCAGCCTGAAAACGCCCGATCCGCTGAGCCCACCCAAGATCGAGTTCAAGTTTTTGGAGACGGCCTATGACATCGACGCCATGCTCTACGGCATGCGGCTCGCACGGAAAATCGCGGAACAGCCGGCGTTGAAGCCCTTCATCGCGCACGAGGTGCAACCGGGCCCAACCGTGACCTCGGAAGCCGACCTGATCGAGGACATCCGCAATCGCGGCGTCTCGAACCTGCATCCGGTCGGCACCTGCCGCATGGGAACGGGCTCCGACGCAGTGGTCGATGCGCGGCTGCGCGTGCACGGGCTCAAGGGCCTACGCGTCGCCGACGCCTCGATCATGCCGCAGGTGGTTGGCGGCAATACCAATGCGCCCTCCATCATGATCGGCGAGAAATGCGCTGACATGATGCAGGACGACGCGCGGCGCGCGTAACGTCCGCCAGCGCCCTACTTGTCCAGCCACACCGTATCGAACCGCCAGTTGTTATAGAGGCTGTTCTCGCCGTGCACGTGGCCTTTGACGTTGCCTTGCCAGCATGTGGCTGAGCGGCTGTGGAAGATGATCGGCCGTGCCACCTGCTGGGCCAGGATGCGTTCGATATCCCAGACGATGGCTTTGCGCTTCGCTGGATCCATTTCCTGTGATTGCTCCTCCAGCAGCTTCTCCACCTCAGGCGTGCAGTAGTTCGTGTAATTGGCTTCGGACTTGCACGCGTAGGCGCCCTTCAACACGGCGTCCGGATCGTCGATGCCGACGCCCGAGGTGTTCATACCGACGGCGTAGTCCTTCTTGGTCAGCCGGCTGTGCCAGATCGACGATTCCACCAGCTCCATCTCAGCATCGAAATGGATCTTGTTGAGCTGGTCGACGAAGATGACGGCGGGGTCCTTGTAGGTTGCGAAATCGCGCGTCGCGACCTTCACCTTCAGCTTGTTGTTCGGGCCGTAGCCGTGGCGTTCCATGATCTGGCGCGCCTCCGCCTGCTGCGTCGCGACATCGCCGTAGCCGGGCAATTTTTTAAGCTCTTCAACCGGCATGCCCCATTGTCCCTCGGGCGGCGCCATCATGTTGACGGCGAGGTTGGCTTTGCCTTCCGAGATGATGTCGATATAGGCCTGCCGATCCAGCGCCAGCGACATGGCCTTGCGGATCTCGGGCTTGTCGAATGGCGGCTTTTCTCGGTTTACCAAGACGTTGATCGGCACATTCGTCTGCACGAGGCTGCATTGCACGTCAGGCTTCTGCTTCTGGATATCCCTGAGCATGGCCGCGGTGACATCGGCGGTGAACGTCATGTCGAATTCGCCGGCGATGAAGGCGAGGCTGCGCGTCGCGCGGCTTGTGACGATCCGCCATTCGATGCCGTCGA
>JANXRM010000228.1 GCA_025353015.1 Hyphomicrobiales bacterium | reverse complement strand
ATCACATGATCAAAGTGGTCATGACCGATGGCACCGAATTCCACACGTATTCGACCTACGGCAAGGAAGGCGACACCCTGCCGTTGGACATCGACCCCAAGACACATCCGGCTTGGACCGGCGGCAACCAGAACATGCTCGACCGCGGTGGCCGCGTGTCGCGCTTCAAGAAGAAGTTCGAGGGCATGTTTTAATAGCGGTTCGGGCTTACGCCTCGGGCGCATAAGTTGAGCTGTCGGCCCGGGTCATTCCGGGCCGCAGTCGTTTCAAAGGTCGTTTCGAGGAAAGCAGGCCAGGACGTTTCGAGCGCGCGCAGAAATGGGGCGTCAATGGCGGATGGCGAACGCTTTGGCAAGTTCGGTGATCTGGGCACCGACTGGGTTGGCGGTGCCGATAGCGGTTACCACAGCTTCGGGGGCATCGAGGGCCCGGTCCAAGCCGACGATACGGTCGTTCAGGGCAAAGCTGCGTTCGATCAATGAGCGCAGGCCCTCGGGCAACTCGGCAAAGCCTTTCACGTGGGCGGGACGGCCAACCGTCGCCAGCTTGATCCGCCGCCGCTTGACGCGCGCCTCTTCTGGGCTGATTTCGCCGGTTTTGAGCGAGCGCCGCACCAGCAGCCACGACGCCAGTTCCAGCAGCCGCGTGGTCAACCGCATGCTTTCGGTGGCATAGACCACCGCAATGGCTGGCGAGAGGCCCTTTGCCGATTTCCGCCCGTCGCTATCGAGATAGACAGCGGTCTGCTCGACGAGCGTCATGCCGTCTTTGAAAATCCGGTCGAACTGCTCGGAGCGGGCATAGCGCTCGACGAACGAGACGGTCACACCGCCCTTGGAACTGACGCTACTCACATCTGGCCTCGAGTTGACACCACTCATAGCTCTACCTGGGCTTTAACTGGAATACCGTCTGGCAACGATCCTGCCAAGCCCATCATCACTGTTGTTGGTTAAAGAATGCGACCCAAAATGAGCGCTTTTTGCGGCCGCACCCCCCCAAAAAAAAGAGCCGCCCAGAGGCGGCCCAAGAGTCGAAAGGGAGGCGTCAAACTGAGTGGACAGGTTCCACTCGATATCCAGCGAACTGGATGACGCTAAATTACCCGCGCTTGGTAAATTTGGCGTTAAACCGCGGGGCGCCGCAACGATCGCGAAATTAAGGGTACGTCGCGGCGCATGGCATCAGCGCTTGAACAGATCGGCCGCCGCGGTCGCGCGTGCTTTCTTGGTGGCGATTTCACCTCGTGTGCGCTGGAGTTCGGCTTCGAGGGCCGCGATGCGGGCTTCGAGCTCGGCGATGGAGTGCGTGCTCAAGTCTTCGCCGACAGCAAGTGCCTTTGACGGCTTTGGCTTGATGTCGTCCCAATCCATGGAGGCCTCCGGCTGGCTGTTGCTGCGAGATCTCAGACAATGGCCCAGAGAAGCATGCCGAGCACCTTGTCTCAACGGGTTCGAACGTGCTTCAACCGCGAGGATCAGGCATCACGAGACCCGGAGCATTCCCATGGCCGCAGTTCCAACAGAGATGAACGGCATCATCATCGACGGTAAAGGCGGGCCCGAGGTGTTGACGCTGGCGCGGTTGCCGGTGCCGTCAGCCGGTCCGGGGCAGATCCTCGTCAAGGTTTCAGCGGCGGGCGTCAACCGGCCGGACGTGCAGCAGCGCATCGGCGCTTATCCGCCGCCGCCTGGGCATTCGGCCCTACCCGGGCTTGAGATCGCGGGAGAGGTGGTGGCAACAGGCCAAGGCGTGACGCGGTGGAAAGCCGGCGATGCTGTTTGCGCGCTGGTCAACGGCGGCGGCTATGCCGAATATTGCCTCGCTGAGGAAACGGCGGCTTTGCCAGTTCCGGTTGGTTTGGACGCGGTCAGCGCTGGAGCCTTACCAGAGACGGCGTTCACGGTCTGGAACAACGTGTTCGAGCGCGGCGGGTTAGCTGCCGGCGACTGGTTCCTGGTGCACGGCGGCACGAGCGGCATCGGCACGATGGCAATCCAGTTGGCCAAGGCGTTCGGCGCCAGGGTGATGGCGACGGCTGGCAGCGCGGAGAAATGCAAGGCGTGCCTCGATCTCGGCGCCGACGTCGCCGTCAACTACCGGACCGAGGATTTCGTCAAAGCAGTCAAGGATGCAACCGGCGGCAAGGGCATCAACGTCACGCTCGACATGGTCGGCGGCGACTACACGGAGCGCAATATCATCGCGGCCGCCGAGGACGGACGGATCGTGCAGATCGCGGTGCTCGGCGGCGCCGAAGTGAAGATTAATGTCGCGCGGATCATGATGAAGCGGATCACGCTGACGGGTTCGACGTTGCGGCCGCGCACGCGCGAGGTGAAGGCGGGTTTTGCGCGGGCGCTGGAGGCGAAAGTCTGGCCGCTGGTTTCAGCCGGCAAAGTCCGGGTTGTGCTCGATCAGGTCTTCCCGCTGGCACAAGCGGCCGACGCGCACCGGCGCATGGAAACCAGCCAGCACGTGGGGAAGATCGTGCTGAAGGTGAAGTGATGACGTTGGTTGATTTGATCCACAGTCGACTCGTTGCCGAAATTCCATTCATGCTTCGTTTTCCCGCAATTCGTCGCGGCTGCGGGCCGCGCCGAATTCCGGGAAAACGGCAGGAATAATATTCGAGGAGCCGCCCCACCCGCGTCACCGCGCCAACTCGCGGAGGCCACGCCGGATGAGCTTGGCAGTGTCGGCGCCCGGCCCAAGCTCCTGCATGGCGGCGGCAACGGCGGCCGAGGCTTGCGCCGGGTTGTACCCCAGGTTCGACAATGCCGACATGGCTTCGGCGGCGGCGCTTGGCAGGGCAGCGGATGCTGGTGTGGTGCCGGTTCCAGACTTCGATGCGGGCACGTTGAGGCCGGCTGCCGTTAGCGCCGGGGCTTTGTCCTTTAGTTCGAGCACGATGCGCTGCGCGAGCTTCTTGCCGACGCCGGGGGTCTGTTCGATCGTCTGCCAGTTGCCGAGCGCGATGGCATTGGCGAGATCCTGCGGCGTCATCGTGCCGAGCGCTGCCAATGCGACCTTCGAGCCGACACCCTGGATTCCCTGCAGTGTGCGGAACCAGCTGCGCTCGACTTCACTTTGGAAGCCGAACAGGCGGATGGAGTCCTCGCGGACGTGCGTGTCGATGGTCAACGACACTTCTTGCCCGTGCTCGATGTTGCGCAGCGTGCGCGCCGAGCACTGGACTTCGTAGCCGACGCCGTTGACGTCGATGATGGCGTGACTTTCGCCGATCGCATCGACCTTGCCCTTGAGTTTGCCGATCATGGGTGCCTCACGTTAGCGCGCGATTTGTTTGCCAGGTGGTTTTCCAGCCGCCAGCGCCACCTGCATGGCCATGCTGCGGCGGTGGTTGGAATGGCAGATGGCGATGGCGAGGGCGTCGGCCTCGTCGGCGCTATCGAAGCGGGCCTTGGGCAACAGGAAACTGACCATCACCTGGATCTGCTTCTTGTCGGCGTGGCCGGCGCCGACGACGGTCTTCTTGATCAGGTTCGGCGGATATTCGGCCACCTTCAGGCCTTTCATGGCCGGCGCCAGCATCGCCATGCCGCGCGCTTGCCCGAGCTTCAGCGTCGCCTTGGCGTTTTCGTTGACGAAGGTTTCTTCGACGGCGGCTTCGGCCGGTTTATGCGTGGCAATGACGCCGCAGATGCCCTCGTAGATTTCGCGCAGGCGGTAGGCGAGATCGTTTTCGGCGTCCGACGTGATCAGTCCGCTGGCCACGTACGAGAGGCGGACGCCGTCCGACTCGACGATGCCCCAGCCGGTGCGGCGAAGGCCCGGGTCGATGCCGATGATGCGAATCGTTCTGTCAATCATGCGATTTGGATAGCATGGCGGCGGGCGTTTGCCGTCACGGTCGAGACACAGCCAACAGATGGTCGCGCTTCACTTCCAGCGGGCAGCGAAGAATTGCGGCATCTCGTCGGACGTCGGTTTGAAGTCCAGGTTCTTGGTCCAGGCGTAATATTTGGCGTAGGCGAACACCGGCATCCAGACGGCGTCGGCGGCTACTTTCGACAGCGCGGCAGCCCACAGCGCCTTGCGCTTTTCCGGGTCGGTCTGGCTGTCGGCCTCCGTGATCATGCGGGTCAGCTCGGGGTCGCGGACCATGTCGTCCTGGCCGCCGGTGAAGTATTGAGCGCCGGTGGCCGAAACGTCGTTGATCGAGTTCGAACCCCAGGTGCTGTTGTGGAACGCGACGCGGCCGTTGCGGATCAGCTCGTTCAAGGCGG
>JANXRM010000217.1 GCA_025353015.1 Hyphomicrobiales bacterium | reverse complement strand
TGACGGTTGGACGCGCGCGAAGATCGATGAATGGCTGTTCTGGGAGCAGAATTGTCACGAGTACTTTGTGGCGGGCTGCATCGGGCACATGACCTACAAAGGCATGTCCAAGGAAACGCGCGAACCCTGGCGTGTCGAGCGCGGTGAGATGGCTCTGAACTTCATCGAAACGCATTTAAAGCGTGCGGATGCCAGCCGCCAATTTACACCGACAATCAGGCCATACCTCGTTGGTGCGACAGTCACCGTCGCCGATATCGCAATCCTTGCCTACACTCGCAACGCTGACAAGGGTGGCTTCGACATGAGTACGCGGCCACACACGCAAGCATGGATCGCGCGCTGCGAAGCGCAGCTCAAACGAAAATGCTGACAATTGTTGAACCATGGGTTCTCGGGATAGGCCCGAGAATGACACCTGAGATTTGGACGAACGAGCGACCACGGGAAAGACGGACGACGATGGGTAAGATCACGGGCTTCATGGAATTCGACCGCGCCGACCGCAGCTATAAGCCGGTCGAAGAGCGCGTGAAGCACTACAAGGAATTCGTCGTTCCGCTCTCCGAGAAGGACGTGCGCACGCAGGCGAGCCGCTGTATGGATTGCGGCATTCCTTATTGCCACAGCGGGCAAACGGGCGGCTGCCCCGTCAACAACCAGATCCCCGATTGGAACGACCTCGTTTATCGCGGGCATTGGCTGCAGGCGTTGAAAAACCTGCACTCGACCAACAATTTCCCGGAATTCACCGGCCGCGTCTGCCCCGCACCTTGCGAAGCGTCTTGCACGCTGAACCTCGACGACAAGCCGGTGACAATCAAGTCGATCGAGTGCGCCATCATCGACAAAGGCTTTGCCGAAGGTTGGGTCAAGCCTGAATTGCCCGAGAGGAAGACCGGCAGGACGGTCGCGATCATCGGCGCTGGTCCCGCAGGCCTCGCCGCCGCCCAGCAACTGGCACGCGCGGGCCACGACGTGCACGTCTACGAGAAGAACGCGCAACCCGGCGGGCTGCTCCGCTACGGCATTCCCGATTTCAAGCTCGACAAGTCGGTCATCGCCCGCCGCGTCGAACAGTTGAAGTCCGAGGGCGTCACCTTCCACTGCAATACGCACGTGGGAAAGGACATCACCGCCTACGACATCGAGGACAAGCATGACGCGGTGCTGCTGACGGGCGGCTCCGAGCGGCCGTTCGATTTCTTCGAGAAGGCGGCCGGCCGCGATCTCGACGGCCTGCACTTCGCCATGGATTTCCTGCCGCAGCAGAACCGCCGCGTGTCATCGGAAAAGATCGCCAAGGGCGTCAAGGAAATCTCGGCCAAGGACAAGCACGTCATCGTTATCGGCGGCGGCGACACCGGCTCGGACTGCATCGGCACCAGTTTCCGCCAGGGAGCGAAGTCGGTGACGCAGCTCGAGATCATGGCGAAGGCGCCCGAGCAGGAGAACAAGGTTCTCTCCTGGCCGCACTGGCCGCTGAAGCTGCGGATCTCGTCCAGCCAGGCCGAAGGCGCCACGACCGAGTACTCGATCTCGACGACGGGCTTTGCCGGCAAAAACGGTAAGGTCGAAAAGCTGCTCTACACGCGCGTCGATGGCCAGATGAAGCCGGTGCCGGGCAGCGAGGGCGAGTTGAAGGCAGACCTCGTGCTGTTTGCCATGGGCTTTTCAGGCCCCATCGAATCGGACGTGGTCAAGCAGCTCGAACTCGCGGTGGTCCCGCGGGGCCGCTTCAAGGGCGTTGATGCAACCGAGCGTGACTACCGCATCAAGGGCCGCTCGAAACTCTTTGCTGCTGGCGATATCCGGCGCGGTCAGTCGCTGGTGGTCTGGGCCATCCGCGAGGGCCGTCAAGCCGCCGCTAGCATCGACAAGGCACTCATGGGCCGCACCGATTTGCCGCGATAAGTGACAGGACGATGGGCGCGATTGATTGGCCCAATCAACTGTCATTGTCGCGACGCGCCACAGGCGGTAGATTGGTACGGAAGAGTTCCCACCGTCGCGTCCAAGGATTGGCAACATGAGTGAAAAATCATCGGCCGGAAAAGCCCTCGATCCAGCGATCATCGCCGGCATGGCAAAGGCCGCGCAGCAGCAACGCCAACAGGGGCTGCATCATGCAGCTGCGCCGTCGCATCTCAGCAAGATGTTGGCTGCGGGCATCTGGGTTTCATTCATCGGCTCGATGGTCGCGGTCTTCTACTTCAACCGCTGATCAGGTCGTTGCTCGGCCAGGCCTCGAACTAACCTGCCGCGGCCGCGGCGGCGGCTATTCCTCGCGGAACGCGGCGTCCCGGCC
>JANXRM010000191.1 GCA_025353015.1 Hyphomicrobiales bacterium | reverse complement strand
GGTCGTGCCGATCCTGTTGTTCCATCTTGAGAGCAGCCTGTGTCCCGGTGGTTTCGCCGGGGTGGACATCTTTTTCGTGATCTCGGGCTACCTGATCACGCGCATGATCCTGGGTGATGCGCAGAACAGCGGCATCGCGACGTTCAGCTTCAAATCGTTCTACATCCGGCGCTTCTTCCGGCTCTTTCCTGCGTTGCTGGCCACGTTGCTCGGTACGCTTGTCGCGGGTTGGTGGGTGCTCAGCCCATCCGAATACCTGGAACTTGCGCGTTCGGCGGTGCCGTCGCTGTTCGGCGTCTCCAATTTCTATTTTCTGTCGGCCATCGACTACTTCAATGCGTCAGCGCTCGGCCATCCGCTGCTGCACACGTGGTCGCTTGGCGTTGAAGAGCAATTCTATCTCGTATGGCCGGCATTTCTCGTCCTGTTGCTGCGGCGCGGGTACGCGTGGTTGGTGCCGGCTGCGGTCTTGGGATTGCTGTCATTGTTCGCGATCGGGTTCGTCCAGCAGGCCTGGCCGGACGCAGCTTTCTATCTGATGCCGTTTCGCATGTTCGAGTTTGCGGCCGGTGCTTCGGTCCTGGCGCTCGAGCGGCGTTGGAATGAACTGCCGGCAGCAACGGGGCCCGTGGCCGGCGCAGTTGGGGCCGCGCTACTTGCAGGCACTTTTTGGGGTTTCAATGGGCAAACGATCTGGCCGGGAGCAGCAGCACTTGTGCCCGTCGTGGCAACCGTGCTCTTGCTCCTGGCCGGTGTGCAGGGTGTCTGGTCGAGGGGTCTTAGCCTTCGGCCCCTGCGCTTTCTCGGCCGCATCTCCTATTCGCTCTATCTCGTGCATTGGCCTGTCATCACACTCTACCGGGCCCATGCGGTTACCGAGCCAGGGCCTTTGGAAATCACTGGTTTGGCGTGCCTCTCCATTGCGCTGGGTTTCGGGCTCTTTCGGTGCGTCGAAGTTCCCTTCCGGCAGTCGAGTTCCACTGAAAACAGAGCCACTGCAGGGGCGGGCTTGGCGCAATGGGTTCCCACCTCTCGCATGAAAGCCTGCAGCCTTTCAGTTTCTGGCGTACTTTTCGCCGGCCTGCTTGGAGCGATCATGATCACCGGCGGGGTGCCGTCGCGGCTCGACCGCGCCAAGGTGCAGTTTCTCGACAAGGGGCTGACCTATGCCGGAGATCTCTGCAGCCCCAAGCGCGCGCAGTGTGCCTTCGGCGACAAGACCGCAAACCGGATCGTTTACGTCATCGGCGACAGTCACGCGCTCAACCTGGTGCATGGCCTGGACCGGCTGTTTGCTGAAAACGGCATCAAAGGCGTCGCGCTCTACGACCACGGCTGCATGTTCGCCTATGGCACCAGCACCTTCGTCAAGGGCATCGTCAATCGCAATTGCCGGCGCAATGTTGCTGAAGCATTTGAGTATTTGGCTGGCCGCAGGGATCCGGTTATCATCGCCGGCAATTTCGCGGCCTATCACGGCACCAGCGGTCCAGAAAGCGCGCCGACGCCTCTCAAGGGGTCGGAGGCTGAGTACTACGACTGGCTCGCGAGCCGTTTTGGCGCCAGCCTCGAGAAGCTCGACGCCAACCGCCGCCCGGTGGTTCTCGTCAAGCAGACGTACTCGAGCGGGGCGGATCTGACGAAATGCTGGCTAACCCCTGGCGCGGACGGCGCGCTTAAAAAGCGGTGCCAGCCGTGGAGCCGCTCGAAGGTCATGCAGCATTTTCACGCCTCGGATCGTATGATGGACGACGTGGTGCAAAAGTTCCCACGTGTCGTGACGCTCGATCCCAAGACTCAATTTTGTCCGGACGAAACTTGTATCGTCAGCGACGGAGAAACGCTCTTTCTGCGCGACGCCGATCATCTGACAAACGCGGGATCGGCATTTCTCGTCGGCCAATTGCGGGACACCCTGCTCAAGGTCATCGGCAAGACGCAATAGCCGGGATCGGCGGGATCGCCGGGATCGAGAGGAGCACACCGTGCCCCTCTCCACATCAGGAGTTACCGCTTACTTCAGCGGAAAGCCGAGCTTCTGGATGTGGGCTTTCAACTCGTGCCGGCCGCTCATCGCCTTAATCTTGGCGACGCGCGACAGCACGCGGTCGGTCCAGGTATATTGCGCCATCTCGTGCTGCTTGGAATAGACGGCTAATTCCGCATCATAAGCAGCGCGAATCGTCTGCTCGTTGGAGGCGTCATAATGCTCGTGATGCAGGATGGCTGACTGCGGCAACCGCGCCTTCACCGCGTTAGTCACGCCGTCTGCCGGATAGCCGATGCACAAGCCAAATACGCACATGGCGCCAGGCGGCAGATGCAGCAGCTCGGCGACGCGGACGATGTCGTTGCGCATGGCGCCGATGTAGACGTCGGCGAGCCCCAAGGACTCCGCCGCCACCACGGCGTTCTGGGCCGCAAGTGCTGCATCGATCGCCGCCACCAGGAACGTCTCGAGATAGCCGGTATTCTCGAGCTGCAGGTTTTCCTGCGTGCCGAGCCGGTCGAGCCTGGAAACGTCGGCGATCCAACATAGGAAAAGCGGGCACTGCTCGATGTGCTTCTGGTTGTTGGCGATCTTCGCGAATTCCGCGCGCGTTGCCGGATCGCTGACGGCCACCACCGACCAGGTCTGCAAGTTGGAGCTGGTGGCCGCCGATTGCGCAGCCGCGACGAGCGTTTCGAGCGTGCCCTTCGGTAGCGGCGTCGGCTTGAAGCCGCGCACGGACCGGTGGTCGAGGAGCCCCGCGATCACGTCGTTCCAGGGGCCGGCCGCCGGAATCGAGACGCGGCCATAGCGCTTTGCAAGGGCAGCCATATCGGCATTCATATTTGCCGCCTTCGGCGCAGTCATCGTCATGGTCACACTCCTTCAGGCATGGGCGATCGGGTTATGGGTTGAATGTCAGGCTTCGGCCGGCGCACTTGAAGCGTCCTTTGCCGCATGCGTGGCCGTATCCGTTGAGTTCTGGCTGTCGATGCGCGCCATGCGGCTGGCGAGATAGGCCTCCGAGCGCATTTCGATCAAGCGGCTGGCCGTGCGCTCGAACAGGAACGCTTCATCGCCCTTCGGGTGTAGGTCATCAGGTTCGCCGTCCGCCGAGACGATCAAGCCGACGCGGGCATCATACAGTGTGTCGATTAGGTTGATGAAGCGCCGCGCCGCCGCCCGCCGCGCCGGCACCAGCTGCGGGACGCCTTCAAGAATAAGCGTGTGGTAGCGGTGCGCGATGTGCAGGTAATCCAGTGGCCCCAAGGGCCGATCGCACAACTCGTCGAAGGTGAAGCGGGCCACCCCGCGCGCGGCCGACGGCACATGCAGGACGCGGCCTTTGACGTCGAGATCTTCGGGGGCGCCCTGCCAGAGGCCGGTCAATCGTGTGAAGGCAGCGTTGAGAGCAAGCCGCGCCGCCTTGTCGTCGGGCGTGAAGTAGAGCTGCTGGCCCTCCAGTTTTTCCAGCCTGAAATCCTTGGCGGATAGAAGTTCCAATTGGTCGAGATTTTGTTCGATCAGCGCGATGGTCGGCAGGAACAACTGGCGGTTGAGGCCGTTCCTGTAGAGGCCCTCGGGCGGCACGTTCGAGGTCGCGACCATGACCACATGGCGATCGAACAGCCCCTTGAAAAGCCGTCCGAGGATCATCGCGTCGGCGATGTCGGTGACGTGCAGTTCGTCGAAACAAAGCAGTCCGCAGGTGTCGGCGATATCGTTGGCGACGGTTGGGATGGGATCGCCTTCAACGGACTTGCGCGCCGCGGTGATGCGGTCGTGCGTCTCGGCCATGAACTCGTGGAAATGCACGCGGCGCTTCGGCTTGAACGGTACCGCGTCGAAGAAGAGATCCATCAGCATGGTCTTGCCGCGGCCGACCTTGCCGTGCACGTAGAGCCCTTTCGGCGGCGGGCTTTTCTTGCCGAACAGGCTGCCGATCAAGCCACGATTAGGGCGCCACCGTGCGAGTTGCGCCGCCAGTTGGTCGAGCAGGGTTGCTGCCGCCACCTGCGCCGGATCGGCATCCATCTCGCCAGATGCGACGCGCGCCTGGTAGCGCTCGAGGGGCCCCTGAAGTTTGGTCGACGGCATATGCGGGTCTGTCCCCGGAAAGCGACGGTGCGGCGCGAGCGGCAACCGGCTGTGGCTACCGGCTGGCCGCCGCCGGGTCAAGCAGCGGATGCAACACGGCTTGGTTGCGAAAAAGGACGGCGGAGCTGCCCCCGCCGTCCTGCAAATGCTCGATGAGCGAGAAACCAACCGTGCCTTACTTCTTCTTATCAACCGATCCGGTCGCAGCGGCCGCCGGAGTCGCGGCCTTGCCACCCTTGGCGGCTTCGGCTTCCTGCTGCTTCTTGTATTCCTCGAAAGCCACCTGCTGGCGCTGGGCGATCTGCTCCATCAGCTTGCGGCGCTCGTTCATGTAGAGCGCATTGTCGGCCGGCTTGCCATCGATGGCCGTCGCAAAGCCAGACAGCGGCACCGGGAACGCGATCACCTGGCCGTTGCCATTGATCGAGAATACCATAAGTCCGGCGTTCGCCTTGAGCTGGGCTAGAATGTCAGCGGTCAGCTCGATTTCGGCGGTGCAGCCGGCTGGGTGGCACAATGTGAAGTTGAGCTTCATCGGCGACAGCTTGGCGTCATCGACCTTTTCGTTCTTCTGCGCCTTGTCCCACAGCTCCTTGCTGTAGACCGACGCGCGCAGGCCCGGCTGCAGGGCCATGCCCAGCGGCACCATGACCATCAGATGCTGCTTCTCGGCACCTTCCACCTGACGGATGGCAGCCGAAACCAGCACCATGCCGGTATTGCCGTCGAGCCGCTCATGGTGCGTCAGGCAGATGCCCTTTTCGGCCGGAACATCCTTGCCGTCCTTGTCCTTCGTCAACACTTGCGCTTTTTCGCACAGCTTGACCCACATGACCTGTTCGCCGGCGGGTGCTGCGGCGGCCGCTGGGGCAGCTGCCGGCGCTTTTTCCTTCGTCGTCGCCTTCTTGTCCTGCGCCATCGCGCCCGGTGCGCTCAGTACCAATGCCGCCACGATCGAAACACCGCCGGCTGCGCCGATCAAACGTGCCAAACCGCTGCGGATGTTAGCCTTCCCTGTCATTGGATCCCCTTGCCTTTTCCAATCAGCCGGATCTACCGGCGTTCCCCTGGATTCCATAAGTGCCGCCGAACTGATCTCGCCGAAACCAATCTCAGCCTGCTCGCCAGCCCGATGTTTTCCGGCCTGGGCGCTCTGCCCGTGCCGCACACGTCATGGGCGCTGGTCGAAGCGCGTTCCCGTGACGAAGGGGCACTAAGTACCCGATTAAGGCAATCCCGTGTCGGCGATCAGGTGGTGCGGCAACTTAGCGGGGGATCACGGCCCAACCGTGGCGTCTAGGACACGGGGATTGGCCACGCTGATCGGACACGGGGATTGGCCATGCGGAACGGGCGGGCCGCCGCCCATCCGAGATCCGTACAATTCATCTCAAATACGCGCCAGATGCCTCGAAAATGTCTGGTAATTGTCCCGCAAATCTCAGGCAAATGCGGGGCGAATTCATCGAAAAACGAGCGACCTGTTTTGGGGTGGTCTTTGCTCGCGCCTGTTACAACGGGCTCCATCAAAAGAAGGATCGGTCAAGATCCAGCGACAAGACAGGCAAAAACGGGCTGACCTGACAAACAAGGGTTCGGCCCTTCTATGGGGACGTCAAATGACACTGATTCGTACCGCGTTCTGGTTATCTCTCGTCGTCCTGCTGTTGCCAGCCGACGCTGGCCAACAGGAAAAGCTCTACAAGACCGCATCGACGGCGGCGACGCATGCCGCCACGTTCTGCGATCGCAACGCTGGTGTCTGCGCCAAAGGCACCGAGTATTGGGGCATCTTCAAGCAGAAGCTGGATTTCGGCGCCAAGCTGGCAGTCGACCTTGTCAGCGAGCGGGTGTTTGGGCCATCGCGCACGGGCACGGCCACGGCAACGCCGGCCTCCAACACGCTGACGCCGAACGATGTGGCGCCGGCTTGGCGTGCGCAACGCGGCCGTTCCGGCGCCTGATGCGACCTGGAACCTGAACGCTACGACCGGGCACAACCCCGGCCGTCAGGCAGGTTGCAGGTCTAGTTGTCGCAGTCGGGGATATTGCTGGCAGGTTATCCCCACTGCCCTGGTGTTGCTCTATTCTGGAGGTCAGCTGCCTCCGACGATTCGGGACGCACCGCGACAACCGATAGGTAGAGCGACGGCCATGCACGACCGGGCCAGGAACGACACGATATCGATGGGCGGGGTCTCCAAGGGCGAGGCAGCGCCATGCTTCCGGCGCGTGAGCGCGGCCGTGCTGGCCACGGCCTCGATCTGGTTGGCCAGCAGCTTGCCCGCCCGCGCGCATCCGCACGTCTGGGTGACCGTCGAAACCACGGTCTTGTTCGATCGGGGAAGTATTTCGGGCTTCCGCCACAAGTGGACGTTCGACGAATTCTATACGTCAATGGCTGTGCAGGGGCTCGACACCAACAACGACGGTAAATACTCGCGGGAAGAACTGGCGGAGCTTGCCAAGGTCAATATCGAGGGCTTGGCCGAGTTTCAATATTTTACGCACGCGAAGCTTGGTTCCGCGCCGTTGACATTCACGGCGCCCAAGGATTATTGGCTGGAGTACACGGACAAGCCGGCCGATCCCGAGGCCGACGCAGGTAAGCTCAAGCCGTCGCCATCTGGCGGGATTTTGCCCCGCGCGAACGATCGCACAGCAGATCCGGCTCAGCCGCCAGCGCCGACGCCCGGTTTCTTCAGCCGGCTCTGGTCATTGATTTTTGGGGCCGCGATGCCGGGCCCTAATGTCGTCGTGGCCAGCGATGCTCCAGCGAAAGTTCTCACCCTCAATTTTACAGTACCGCTGAGCCAGCCCGTGCTGTCGGATGCGCCGGACTTCAATTTTCTCGTCGCTGATCCAAGTTTTTTTATCGCTCTGGATCTGGCCAAGACCGATCCCATCAAACTCGGGACGGGTGCGCCGCCGACGTGCAAGATTCAGATGGCGCCGGCCGAGCCTGAGGATACGGCAAAGCTTGGAGACACGGCGAGGCCCAGTGGTTTCCCCAATCAGACCGACGTTCCGAGCTTCGGCTTCTCGACAACGCAACCGATCAAACTGCATTGTGGACCACGCTCATGATGCGCTTATTGCGTCGTTCCTGGAGTACGCCCAGATGCATTTTCGTGCTCCTGGCGGTCCTCATCGGCATATTCGTATTGGGTCCCGTCCTGACGTTTGGGGAGATTCAATGTTTGCAGCAGGCGCAGGCTGTAGGTCGGGTCGAGGCACGAATCCCGACACCACAAGCGCCCGCGCCAGTTCCGTCGGGTCTCGCAAAAAGCTCTACCCGACCTACGCCGCATGAATTGAATTGCTTTGCCATGACACGCATGCCGGCCCTGATCGTAGGATCGGCGCTGGCGCAACAAGCTACCCGTCCCGGCGCGGCAGCACCTCAGCCATCTTCTGGCGGGTTTTACGCGTGGGTCATGGCCACCCAGGCGGCCTACAACAAGCGGCTGGCCGATACGATCCGCGAAATCCGGTCCGAACCAGTCGTTGCGACCCTGCTGCTGGCGGCGCTGAGCTTTGCCTATGGCATTGTGCATGCGGCGGGTCCGGGGCACGGCAAAGCGGTCATCTCGTCCTACGTGCTCGCCAACCACGAGACGGCGCGGCGGGGCATTCAGCTCGCGTTCCTCTCGTCCCTGTTCCAGGCGCTGTCGGCCCTCCTGCTGTTTGGCATTCTGGTCTTCGTGTTCAAGGCCACGGGATTAACGCGCAAAGCCTCGGAAGACTGGCTCGAGAGGATCAGTTGGGCGCTTGTCGTGCTGCTTGGCGCCGGCATGCTTTGGGGCCAGATCCGCCGGCTGCTCGGCGAACACCGCTTCGCTGCCGCGCATGACGGCGGTCACCGTGCGCACGAACACTCTGGCCATGGTCACGCAGCCCACGACCACGCAGCCCACGACCACCATCATCACCATGACCATGCTCACGGCCAATCCGGTTCTCCCGCCCACGTTCATGGACCCGGCGGCCACGATCACGCGCACTGTGGACACAATCACGCACACCTACCTGAGCCGAGCCAGCTTGCGGGCGACTGGTCCTGGTCGCGGGCTCTTGGTCTCGCGTTCGCCGTCGGCATCCGGCCGTGTACCGGCGCGATCTTTGTCCTCGGCTTCGCACTCTCGCAGGGATTGCTTTGGGCCGGCGTATTTGCAACCTTTGCCATGGCGCTCGGGACGGCTGTGACAGTCTCGGCACTTGCGGCTTTGGCTGTCGGTTCGCGCGAGTTGGCCGTTCGGCTGGGTGGCGCTGGGAATTCGCGGTGGGCCGGTCGCGTGCGCACCGTCGCCGGTGTCGGCGGTTCATTGGCGGTGCTCGTGTTCGGCCTCATCCTCTTTATCGGCTCGCTCGGCCCGCAGGCGGCGTTCTGACGCCATGCACAGCAGCGTGTCGTTTCCGGTACAGGCATTAACGGTCCGGTAAAGGGTTTCGCCGCTGCGCCGCCAAATCGCCTAGACTGCGTTCGTACCTGCGCGGTCAACTCAAGGCGTAACATGCGTTTTTTCCGGCTCCTTCTTGTGTCAGCCCTTGTCGCCTCTGCTTTGGGTGCGACCAGTAGCCAGGCGGCACGCGATCAGCGCCTGCCGGCGAGCGCACGCCGCATCGAGATCCTGGTGCTGGAGGTCGATGGCTGTCATATCTGCGGTCTGGTGAAGCAGAACATACAACCGGTCTATGAGCAGACGCCACGGGCACGCGAAATTCCCATGCGCTTTGTGAACGCTGCCCGTCTGGACGAGATGAAGATCGGTTTGAGCTCCAGGATCGATACCGTTCCGACCACCGTCCTCATGGTCGACGGTCGCGAGGCGAGCCGGATTGCTGGTTATTGGGCGCCTGAGACATTCATGCGCCTGATCGTCCGCATGATCGACAGCGCGGAATGACTGCGGGCGTTGGCGCGTAAATGCTGCAACGCAGCAACGTTCTCCACCAGACAGCATTCACGACGCCCTGCGCCAGTGCCGCCTTTCATGTCGCATTCATCACGCTTGCGTTTCTATGACAAACGTATGACGTGACGGCGCGAGAGGGCGTGATGGTCGATGTATCCGGGGGTATTCCGGCGCCGCGTAAGAGGGGCTGGAAACATGGCGTTGCTATGCGGGACCGGCTGGCCCGTGGCTTTGACGTGCGGACTGCGTGGGGATTGACGGGCGTTTTGGCGCTCCTCTTGGCGTGGTCATTCTGGCTCTACGAGGGTGTGGTTCCAAACGTCGTTTTCACGGCCGCGATCACGCTCGCGATCGCGGCCTGTGTGGCGCTGGCAACCCGGCGCGTCCTGTTCGCCGCCGCCGCCGTGACGCTGATGGTGCTGCTGATCAACGCCATATCATCGGCCAAGCAGCAGACGCAGGGCATGGTCCTGCACGCCTATGATCTGGTCTTTTATCTCGGCTCCTGGTCGACGATCTCGTTCCTGTGGTCGGGTGCTCGCGCCTATGTGGTGGCGCTTGCTGTTGCAATTCTAAGCGTTGCGCTCGTAGGCTGGCTGGCCTGGAAGGTTGATCCGACACGCGTTGGCCGTCGGGGCTCGGTGGTGGTGCTGGCGTTGGCCGTTGCAGTCGCCACACTCACTGGGCTCACCAAGCCGGACCGGCGGCATACTCAGTTCTACTGGAACGCTCTTTATGTCTCGTCGTTCTATTCGTCCTGGGGGGAGACGCTCGAAACGCTCTGGCGCGGACAGTTGATCGAGTCTGCGACCGCTGCAACCGCGCCGCCGTTCGGGACATCTGGCGATTGCACGCCGGCAGCTAAGCCTCCGCACATCATCCTCATTCACGAGGAATCGCTGGTCCAGCCGGGATTGTTTCCGCAACTCGTTTACGACCGCAGCGTCGATCCCCTTTTCCAGTCGGGTGATGGGTTGCTGCACAAGATGCGCGTCGAGACTTACGGCGGCGCGTCCTGGCTGACGGAGTTCTCGATCCTGACCGGCCTCTCCACGCATTCGTTCGGTGGCATGCGGCCGTTCGTACAGTCGCTGCTGGCGGGCAAGGTGCGCGATACCTTGCCCGAGGCGTTGAGCCGCTGCGGCTATCGCAACGTGCTGTTCTATCCGATGCTGAAGAACTTCGTCTCGAACGCACGCTTTTACGACGCGATTGGTTTGAAGGAGATCTTCGACCTCAAGGCGCAAGGCGCCAAGAGCACGACGGAGCGCGACCGCTTCTATTTCGGCAATGCCCTGGATGAGCTCGACC
Source organism: Hyphomicrobiales bacterium (assembly GCA_025353015.1). Classification (GTDB taxonomy): domain Bacteria; phylum Pseudomonadota; class Alphaproteobacteria; order Rhizobiales; family Hyphomicrobiaceae. Next base: position 13,217 of record JANXRM010000191.1, on the reverse strand, counting down.
GGCATATCAAGTCGTCGGAAAAACCGCTGTTTTCCTACATTCAGACGATGTCGGTTCACTGGCCCTACGATTTCGCCTTTGAGCCCGACATGAAGGTGGCGGGCGGCGGGCCGGGCACTGATCCCGAGATGCACGAGTACCTGCGCCGGGTTTCCATTGCGAAAATGGACTACGATTGGTTCAAGGCGGAGCTCAAACGGCGTTTCCCCAACGAACCCGTTCTCATCGTGCATTACGGCGATCACCACCCGACCGCGACGCGCAAACTGCTCGGTTTCGGCGAGGACGTGGATGCCGAGGAAGTTGCCATCGACGCGCGTTCAATCGGCTACACCACCTACTATGCGGTCGAAGCACAGAACGTCGCCACACCGCGGTTGCCTGCCATTGACACCGTCGATGTGCCGTATCTCGGTGCTATCATTCTGCAGCAGGCGGGGCTGCCGCTATCCGAGCCCTATCGCGAGCGCCTCAGGCTGATGCAGGCCTGTGACGGGCGCTATCACACCTGCAGCCGCCGCCAGGAAATCCTGGCCTTCCACCGCCGCCTGATCGAAAGCCGCCTCATCGACCAGCGTTGAGGCGGGGCTGGCTCGGCGTGCGGTAAAACCCCGCTCACCCGATGCCGGCCGCCTTGGCGCGGCTCAGCATGCGTTCGGCGAGCTTCAGATGGGGCATGTCCAGCATCATGCCATTGAGGCTTGCGACGCCCGCGTCCGCGCCGGCGAAGGCGCCGATAATGGTCCGGGCGTGAGCGACTTCAGCTGATGTCGGGGTGAACACCTCGTTGATCGGGGCCACTTGATCCGGATGGATCGCGATTTTTCCGGTGAAGCCATCGCGCTTGGCAGCCATGGCCTCGACTTTGAGGCCGGCTGAATCGCGAAAATTGACGAACACGGTGTCGATCGGTTCGATGCCGCAGGCCGATGCGGTGAACAGCATGAGATCGCGGACCATCCGGTAGGGCGAGGTCCAGTTGCCGGCCTCGTCGCGGTTGGCGAGCGAGCCGACGACGGCGCCGAGATCTTCCGCGCCCCAGCTCATGCCCGACATCCGCGTCGATGCGCCGACATAGCTGTGCATCTGCAGCACGGAAGCCGGCGTCTCGGTCGTGATCGGCAAGATCCGGGTCTGGCCCGATTTCAGCCCATGCCGGATTTCCGCGTGGTCGAGCGCGATCGCAAGCTTATGCACGTCCGCGCCCGACTGGGGCTTTGGGTGAATGATGCCGTCGGGCCCCGCCGCCATGACGCCCGCGAGATCGGCCTCCCAGTCGCCGCCGTCGAGCGGATTGATGCGGACATAAAGTTTGTGCTTGGCGCCGGCCTTGCGGGCATCGCCGATGAAGGCTTTCGCCATCTCGCGAGCGACAGGGCGCCTGGATGCCGCCACCGAGTCCTCGAGATCAAGGATCAGAACGTCGGCAGCAGAGGTCAGCGACTTTGCGAGCTTCTTCTCGCTGTCGGCGGGCACGAAGAGCAGGGAGCGCATGGGCGTTAGACCTTCGGTTTATTCTTCATCAGGGCTTGGCGGCGGCACTGGGCGACCAATTCGCCGCGCTGGTTGAAGGCGCGGTGGATGAAATCCACGATGCCCTGCTCTGGCCGCGATTTGCTCTGGCGCTTGGCCACAACTTCGGTTTCCGAGCGCAAGGTGTCGCCGTGGAATACGGGCTTGGGAAAGACCACGTCGGTCATGCCGAGGTTGCCGACGGTAGTGCCGAGTGTGGTGTCGCCCACCGAGACGCCGATCATCAGGCCGAGCGTGAACAGACTGTTGACCAGCGGCTTGCCGAATTCCGTTTTAGCCGCGAATTCGGCGTCCAAATGCAACGGCTGTGGATTGTGCGTCAGGCACGTAAACAGCACGTTGTCCATCTCCGTGACGGTGCGCGTGATGGCGTGCTGGAATTTCTGGCCGATCTCGAATTCATCGAAATAGAGCCCGGGCATGGAACCTCCGTTGGATTGTTTGAGCGTGTCGCGTGATGCTTCGAGTGTGCGCTTCGCGTGCCGGCGCGGTCTCGCATTCAGATCGCAGCGACTACTTTTTCGTCAGCGCGGCGACCGCGTCGGCCAGCGCCTTGCCCGCCGCATCGATATCGGCGCGCGAGACGTCATAGTGTGTCACCGCGCGGATCATGGACCCGTAGGTCAGCCCCATACGGACGTTGCGTTTGAGCAGCTCCTCGTAGACGGCCTTTGTGGAAACGCCGGCACCGGCCGTATCGAAGAATACGATGTTGCACTCGATTTTGGGTGTGTAAAGTTTGAGACCGGGAATGGCCGTGATGTGCTCGCCCAGGCGCTGGGCATTGCGATGGTCCACCGCCAGCAGTTCGATGTTATGATCCAACGCATAATTGCCGGCCGCCGCGATGATGCCCGACTGGCGCATGGCGCCGCCAAGCCGGTGCTTCCAGCGCCAGGCTTCCTGGATGAATGCCTCCGATCCGGCCAGCACGCCGCCGACCGGACAGCCCAGGCCCTTCGACAGATCAAACCAGACGGTATCGACGTGGGCTGTCATGTCCTTGGCCGGCACGCCTGAGCCGACGACCGCATTCAGAATGCGCGCGCCGTCCATGTGCACGATCATGCCGTGCTTTTTCGCAGCCGTCGCCACATCCTTGATCTGGGCTGTCGGCCAGATGGCGCCGCCGCCGCGGTTGACCGTCTGCTCGATGACGACGACGCGCGAAATCGGATTGTGCCTGTTGTCGCCGGTGCGGACATTGGCCTCGACGTCCTTGCCCGTGAACATGCCCTGGACGCTGGGGATCGCGAGCGTCTGCGCCCGCGCCAGTACCGAGGCGCCGCCGCCCTCCGACGTGAAGACGTGGGTTTCCGCCGAGCCCATGATCTCGTCGCCGGGGCGGCAATGCACGAGCATGGCGATCTGGTTGCACATGGTGCCGGAGGGCAAAAACACCGCTGCTTCCTTGCCAAGCAGCTCCGCCACCCGCTCCTGCAGACGGTTCGTGGTCGGGTCCTCGCCGCGCTGCTCGTCGCCGACCTCGGCCTCGGCCATCGCTTTGCGCATGCCGGGCGAGGGCTTGGTCTGCGTATCGCTGTAGAGGTCGACAATGCGGTTTTTCGGGGCGGCGGGGGGCTTCGGCATGGGTGGGCTCCAGACTTGGGTGGCAACGCGCCGGTTCCAGTTCGGTCCGGCACACGCATTGGGCGGTAGTGAAGCCCGGCCAACCCTGCAATACAAGTCCTGCAATACAAAGCCGGCATTGGCTGTCCGCCGATACAATTCGGCCAGGCGTGCGGCTGGCTATGGTGCTCGCCACGGTAGCAGAGCAAGCCGTAGCCGCAGAAAAACTGGTGGGCCCGGAGGGATTTGAACCCCCAACCAAGCGGTTATGAGCCGCCGGCTCTAACCGTTGAGCTACGGGCCCCGACCAGGGCGGCGGACCTATAGCAGATCTCCTCGGAAGAACGAAGCCTGCACAACGCGTGTGGATGCAAGGTGTGCAATTCCCGATTCTGGAGGGGGCTGGACATTGTTCGGCCAGCCCAGCCAAAAGGGGCGACGGCGAAAGTTGCGGACGTTGTCGTTGCGAGACAGCGGCAGCCGGCGCCCGTTAAACGTTCAAGTTTTGTCCTGGCGTTTGCGGCGACACGCGCTAGGAGGCGATCGCATTCTCCACAGGCTTGCAGTCTCTCAACGTTCTCACCTCTAGCCCGCGTGGATCGAATGGATAGTCTCCGGTGTGGCTGGCGGTTGCGAATCGCCGCCTCTCACGCCGTGCCGATCGGAGCTCGCATGCATCCATTTTCTTTTACCGACATTGCTCCAGCATTCGAGCACGGAACGTTTCAACGCGGCCAGCGCCTGCATGCCGAACACCATGTCGTCGACCTCGACAAGAACTTGGACGGCACCGTGATCGTCGGCCGCGTGCGCGGAAGCGAACCAAAGCCCTATACGCAGCTCATCACGATTCGCCAGGGCGCGGCCGGGACAACGATCGATGGCGCCTGCAGTTGCCCCGTGCGGAACAATTGCAAACATGTCGTCGCGGTGCTGATCGAGGCCTTGCGCCGGAACACCGAAACCCGCCACGGCGGCGCCGTCGCGCAAATGGTCGCGATTCCAGCGCCAGTACCTGCGCGGCAATTGCCACCAGCCCTGAGTGGGTGGTTGTCGCAGCTTGCCCAGCCCGACGCCCGGCCGGTCGATGCCAACACCTACCCGCCGGGCATTCGCGAGCGTCTGCTCTATGTTCTGTCAGTCGATGCAAAGCAGCCCGGCGCGCGCCAACCCGTCTTGCAGACCATTGTGGTTTCGCTCCTCAAGGGCGGTGGTTTCGGCTCCGGTCCGCGGTCGTACGATCCTTCCAATATCGACAACTATCAGCCGGCAAAACATTTGCGGCCGATCGACTTTGCAATTCTGCGGGAGTTGACCTGGCTCCGCCGGCAGGAGGGCACCGTTGGCTTCGGCGAAACGCGCATAACGGATCATCCGATGATGGCGCGGCTACTGCCGCAACTTCTCGAGACCGGGCGCTGCCACTGGGGAGACGTGAACGGACCGGTGCTCGGTGCCGGGAACTCGCGACAGGCGCGCCTTGAATGGCAGCGCCAGCCTGGAGGCCGGCAGCGGCTCAGCTTCGCGGTGGTCGGCGACGCAGTCGTTGGCGAGGGGGTGGCCGCCGACACGCGGAGCGATCGCGTCTCGGAGGGCGCTACGATCGACTGCGTGCTGCCGACTGTGCCGCCACACTACGTCGACATCAAAGCCCGTTGCATCGGGCCAATTGAGATCGACCTGCCGGCCAAACTCGCGAGCCTGATCGCTGGCGCTCCCGATGTTGCAGCTGCTGACGCGCCGGCCTTCGCGGCAGTGTTGGAACAGCGGCTGCATTCGGCCGGATTGGCGGGTAAAGTGCCACTGCCGGCGGCCGACGTCCTTACCGAGACGCGGCGTATCAAGCCAACGCCGCGCCTGGAACTCCTCCTCGCCGATGTCCGGCTTCGCCCACAGTTCGCCTGGCAGGCGAGCGACGAGCGCCACCGGGGCCTCTTCAAGTTACCGTTGGCTCGCCTGAAGCTCGACTACGACGGTATTGCGATCGCAATCCAGCACCAGGGCGAGATGCTCGAGCGGCAGGACGACAAGCGCCTGATCCTCATCCCGCGCGACCATAGGGCGGAGCTTGCGGCCGCCGAGCGCATCGCGGCATTCGGGCTCGCGCCACTCACGCGCTCACCGCTCATCCAAGCCTCGGTGGCACCGGCGAACGCCCGCGACAACGTTCTGTTTATCTATCCCGAGAATGCCGAACATCCGCACCAGTTCATGCGGGCGTTCGACGATCCCGCCCGCTTTTTGGCCTTCTCGGCTGAGTGCATTCCGGAACTGCTCGCTGAGGGTTGGGAGATCGCCTACAGCAAGGACTATCCCTATCAGATCGCCGAAGGCGAGGCGTCCTGGTGGGCCGACATCGGCGAAGGCTCGGGCATTGATTGGCTCGCTTTCGAGCTCGGCATCGATTTTGAAGGGCATCGCATCGACCTCGTGCCGCACCTGACGGATATGATCGCCGGGCTTCCGCCGGACATCGCCAGCCTGGCATTTTCCAGCGAGCCGAAGGACCTGCAAGCGTTCGCTGCCGCCTTCGCGGGTGGCAAGCTTTACCATACGCTCCCAGACGGGCGTTTGTTGCCGCTGCCGAGCGAGCGGCTGGTGCCGTTGCTGCGCGCCATGCTCGAACTGGTCGGTCCGCGGGGCGGCGGGCGTGCGGGCAAGAAGCTTGCCATTCGCCGTGCCGATGCCGCAAGCCTTGCAAACGTCGCCGATGCACTCGGCGGCGATATTGCCTGGGCGGCAAGCGCCCAGAAGCTGATCGCGCTCGGCCGCGATCTGCAACGGGGCCACGGGCCGGCGCCGATCACGCCGCCGCCGAGCTTCAATGCGTCGCTGCGCCCCTACCAGCTGGACGGATTGGCTTGGCTGGCCTTCTTGCGCGAAATGGAGTTCGGCGGCGCGCTGGCCGACGACATGGGCCTTGGCAAAACCGTACAGGCGCTGGCCTTCATCGCGTACGAGAAGGCCGAAGGCCGCCTCGACAAGCCCGCGCTCATCGTTGCGCCGACGAGCGTGCTGCCGAATTGGCAGGCGGAAGCCGAGCGCTTTGCGCCGAACCTTCGGGTGCTGGCCCTGCGCGGGCTCGACCGCCAATCGCTGTTCACCTCCATCGAAGACGCGGATGTCGTGCTCACGACCTATCCGTTGCTGCTGCGCGACCATGGCACGCTGCTCGAGCACACCTTTCATATTGCGATCCTCGACGAGGCGCAGGCGATCAAGAATCCGAAATCCAACATTTCGGGAATCGCACACCGCATCGACGCGCGGCATCGACTGGCCCTGACAGGCACACCTCTCGAAAACAATCTTGGCGAGGTGTGGTCGCTGTTCGAGTTCCTGTCGCCGGGCTTGCTCGGTGACGAGTCCACCTTCAAGCGCGTCTTCCGCACGCCGATCGAAAAGCACGGCGACAAAGCCGCGCAGGCCTTTCTCACACGACGCTTGAAGCCGTTCATGCTGCGCCGAACCAAGGTCGACGTCGCGCCCGAGCTGCCGCCCAAGACCGAGATTGTGGAGCGCATCCGTCTCGAAGGTGGGCAGCGCGATCTCTATGAGACCGTGCGCACCGTCATGCATGAGAAAGTGCGCGCCGAGATCGACAAGAAGGGGCTGGCCAAGAGCCACATCGTGTTCCTGGATGCGCTTCTGAAGCTCAGGCAGGTGTGCTGCGATCCACGGCTCTTGAAGATGTCGCAGGCCCGCAAGGTGACAGAGTCGGCCAAGCTGGAGCGGCTTTTGGAGTTGTTGCCCCAGTTCGTGGATGATGGTCGCCGCGTGTTGCTGTTCTCGCAGTTCACGACGATGCTGGGCTTGATCGAAACCGAGTTGAAGCGTCTGCGCATTCCCTACGTCACGCTGACGGGCGACACAGTCGATCGGGCAACGCCGGTCAAGCAATTCCAGACAGGTAAGGTGCCGTTGTTCCTGCTCAGTCTCAAGGCTGGCGGGACCGGGCTCAATCTCACGGCGGCAGACACGGTGGTTCACTACGATCCCTGGTGGAATCCAGCAGTCGAGAACCAGGCGACAGACCGCGCCTACCGCATTGGCCAGGACAAGCCTGTCTTCGTGCACAAGCTGATCGTCGAGGAGGGGATCGAGGAGGCGATCGAACTGCTGAAGGTGCGCAAGGCCGCGTTGGCCACGGCGCTGTTCGAGGGTGCGTCGAAATCAGGCCTGAACCTGTCGGAGGCCGATATTTCGGCCCTGTTCGCGCCCTTGGACCGGCGCGAGCGGATCAAGCGCGCGGCGTGAGCCCCTACCAACCGGGATCGGTCGGTCTGAGGCCAAGCAGCACCTTGCCGGCGGACTCCATGTGTACGGGTAAGGCCGCGCCGTGCTGGATTGCGACATGGATATCGCGAAAATACCGTTCCAGGGGGTCCTTCGCGTAGACGGCGTTTGTGCCCGCAGCGTGGAAGAGCAGGTCCACCGCGCGCCGCGCTTCGTGCATGCCATGGGTAATCGCCAGCCGCGCCTGCATGACCGGCGCATCGAGATCGTCGTCACCGGCGCGGGCCATCGTCCAGACGTGACCGACGGTGTCCAGCACATAGGCACGCGCGGCGTTGATGATGGCTTCTGCCTCGGCAGTGCGGGCTTGGACCAGCGGACGATCGCGCAGCATGGCCCGGGACATTGTCGAGGCGCGCGTTGTTGCGAGTTCGGTGAAGGCGTCCATCGCCCCGCGCGCGATGCCGAGGGCATTGGCAACAGTTGCGGTCCATACCCACGTCGAATGCAGGCGCCGATTGTAGTTTAGGCCCTGATGCTGCGGCGGTTCAGCCGGTGACGTGGTGTGCGCCGACGGTACGAACACGTCATCGACAACGAAGTCATGGCTGCCGGTGCCGCGCAGGCCGACAACGGTCCAGGTATCGATGATTTCGACCTGAGCCTTCGGTACCCACATGCTGCGCCACAGCGGTGCGCCGTTCGCATCTGTCTGCGGTTTGTCGCCATCCATGATCAGGCTTGTGCAAATGAGCCAGGTCGCGTGATGGATGCCGCTGGCGAAGTCCCACCGGCCGCTGACGCGATAGCCGCCGGGCACCGGAGTGGCGCGGCCGAGCGGACGGTTCGATCCGGCGAGGCGCAAATCCGCCGGTGTGCCGACAATCGCGCGGCCAACGTCCATCGGTAACCAGCCGGCATAGTCCGATATCGAGGTCGCGATCATCGCGCACCAGCCGACCGAGCCGTCAGCACGGGAGAGGATCTCGACGACGCGAAAGGCCGTCAGCGGCGTCAGTTCAGGGCCGCCGAGCGCCCGCGGCACGTACATCTGCAGGAAGCCTGCCTTGGCAAGCGATTCTGCCAACGCGGGTGGCAAATGGCGCAGCCGTTCACAGTCCTCGCGGGCTGCACGAATGCTTGGCAGCAGGGCTTCTGCTGCGGCAATGGCCGCGGCCGCCGCATCAGTCTCGCCGCGTGCAGGGTGTGACGGTGGGTGGCGGCTCATGGGGGCGGCTCGTGCGCTGACGGATATCGGGATGGTTTGGTCGCATAGGATGACACGCAACATCCCGACGCTCAATGCAACCGGCAACGACCAGCGCGCGCTGCCGCTTGCGCGATCTGGCTCAGCAGAGGCATGGCCTGTCGCGACAATCGGCGCAACGACCAGCGCGAAGGCTGCCGCTCAGTCGCATAACTATTGGAACCCTCGGAAGGCCAGCCAGATCGCGGCAATCAGCAGCGTGCCGCCGATGATGCGGCGCCACAGGTCGGGCCGTGGCAAGAGCTTTTCGAGCATCACGACAATGGTGAGCCCTGCAACCCAACGCAGATCCATCACCGATCCCGCGAACAGCAACAGCATCAGCGGCGCCTGCATCGTAGTCAGCGGCGAGCGCCATCAACTTTGCCGCTGCGAGGCGAGCCAGATCGAGGTGAGGATCGCCCTTCTCGTGGAATCAGCTGGCTGCGTCCGCGAGGCATCGCACACGTGGGGTAACCGGCTTTTGATTAGGGTCTGGATATTCCCGCTCGCACCCGGCGCGCTCGCCTTCGTAGTTGCGCTTGGCCTCTTTAAAATCGGCCTCCTTCCGCATGTTCGAAACCATGTTCGCGATGCCACAACCGCTACCAACGCTGGCCGCAAAGATAGCAAGGACGGCAATCTCAAACCGCATTGGTTAGGCCCGCGCGTGAACGAGAACTAACAACGCCCAATCTTTAACAGACACTTCGAGAAATCCGCCTCGGCCCCACGCTCATTTCGATAAGCGATCTCGTCGTAGCCGTCCACCCCCGTGTAGGCGTAGCCGAGAGTCCACATCAACCCACCAATGGTCAGCTCGCGCCTCAAAAACCGCCATCTGTTGAGCCGATCCAGACGTGACCGAATGGTCATGGGTTTGTGCCCTCATTTGCTCGCCTATTTGCACGGGAACGCACGACTGAGGGCGATGAGGACTTGCACCTCGCGCGCTGTGGTGCATCTGGTCCGGGTTCTTTTCAACCCACGCAATGAAAACTCGCATCGCCTGCTCGATCGATATGCCTCGCTCAGGCAAACAGTAGGCGGGTTTCACCTTGAAGAAGCCAACCATCATGCTGTGCATATCAAGGATTCCGTCGAAGTAACCGGCGCACATAGCGGCTTCGGTTGGCCCCCCGCGCCCGGCGCAGCTCCAGTAGAGCTGCGCGGTACGCTGGTCGCGAGCGCTCGCCCCGGCGGGAATTACAACGCTCAAGATCACGGTGGCGGCTATTCGCTTCAATTCGTCGACCCGCCTCATGTGCCCATTGATGGTTTGGATTGCGAGTCTGACGGCGAATGAGCCGATTTGTCCATTCCAGGCCATACCAGACTTTTGCCAGTGCCGGGGACGTTGCCGGGGAATAGAAGTTAAATTCGATATTTATTCAATATTTTCAATGATCATTGGCGGAGACGATAGGATTCGAACCTACGGTACCCATTTCTGAGTACAACGATTTAGCAAACCGCCGCCTTCAGCCACTCGGCCACGTCTCCGTTGGGGATTGGCTATAAGGGCGCCCCCTTGGAATTGCAAGCGGCTGAAAGGAGCCCGAGCATCGGGCCCCGAAAGTAGGTCCAGACGAGCCGGCAGGACAAGCCACTTCCAGACCGGTCGGCGAGGCGGGCCGACAGCCCGCCCCGCCGCCCGTAACCGTTCAGTACCGGTAATGATCCGACTTGAACGGGTCGACCGGTTTGACGCCGACGTGTTCGATCTGCTCATCGGTCATCCTGGTCAGTTCGGGGCCAGCCTTTTCGATGAATGGTCTAACGGCTATGCAGCGACACCCTTGCGCGTCGGGAGTTCTTTGACGGTTTTACTCAGGGCTTGCTCTGCCCGCCGCAAGTCATATTTTGTCTGCAGGTTCATCCAGAACGCAGCGCTGGTGCCGAACCAATGACCAAGCAATATGGCGGTCTCCGCGCTGACCGCGCGATCTCCTGCGATGATCCCGGTCAGCCGGTTTGCAGGAATGCGGAGTTGACGCGCGAGCTCTGAAGCTGACATGCCGATTTCAATCAGCTCGTCCTTCAAATGCTCCCCTGGGTGGATGGCAGCTCGCGCCATGGCTATCTCACGGGTTTTCGATGGTAATTTACGATTTCGACACGTTGTGGACCAGTTGAACCATTCGGCCATTCGAAGCATTTGCGCCATTGGTCGTTGACGCGAATGCGGAATTGACCAGCACGATCTCCGGACAACGCCTCGAACCTATTGCCTGGGAGCGCCGCAAGATCCCCAAGATTGTCGACGTCATCAAGACGGTCCAGAGCCTTTTCAGCCTGCCTCGCAATGCCGGACAACGCTTTGACGCGTTCTCCGGCTGCGAAGCGCGCAGTTCTCTTGTTCCGAAAGCTTTGGCTCACGCCTCAGTTCTCCGACGGAGGTCATCTCACTGTCTCCGCCCCTGATTTCCCGCGAGGCGCCGGCAACTGTATTGCATCGTCTCGTATTGCATTGTCTCGTATTACATTGTCTCAGCAGATCGTTGGTGCTCAAGCTCTGGCCACGGAACACCCATACGCATTACGTATCTCGTATTTAATGCAGTGGTAACCCGGCGACCGACTTGAGTATTTGGAGCCACCTGCGAGCACAAAAAACACCGCCGGACCTTTCGACCCGGCGGCGCCATGATGCCAGAGAGACAGTCGGAGGATCAATACCGGTAGTGGTCAGCCTTGAACGGACCCTCGGTCTTGACGCCGATGTACTCGGCCTGCTTGGGCGACAACTTGGTCAACTTCACGCCGATCTTGGCGAGATGCAGCATCGCGACCTTTTCGTCGAGATGCTTTGGAAGCGTGTAGACCTTCTTCTCGTACTGGGCGGTCTTGGTCCACAGTTCGATCTGGGCCAGCGTCTGGTTGGTAAACGAGGCCGACATCACGAACGAGGGATGGCCCGTTGCGTTGCCGAGGTTCACAAGACGGCCTTCCGACAGGAGCAGGATGCGCCGGCCATCGGGGAACTCGACCTCGTCCACCTGCGGCTTGACGTTGTGCCACTTGAAGTTCTTAAGGCCCGCAACCTGGATTTCGTTGTCGAAGTGGCCGATGTTGCACACGATGGCGCGGTCATGCATCTGGCGCATGTGATCGACGGTCAAGATGTCGACATTGCCGGTTGCGGTCACGAAGATGTCGGCGCGCTTGACCGCGTCCTCCATCGTCGTCACTTCATAGCCTTCCATGGCTGCCTGCAACGCGCAGATCGGATCGACCTCCGACACCATCACGCGGCAGCCGGCCTGGCGCAGCGAGGCGGCCGAGCCCTTGCCGACGTCGCCGAAGCCCGCGACCATCGCGACCTTGCCCGCCATCATGACGTCGGTGCCGCGACGGATCGCGTCGACCAGCGACTCACGGCAGCCGTAGAGGTTGTCGAACTTCGACTTGGTGACCGAGTCGTTGACGTTGATGGCCGGGAACAGCAGCGTGCCTGCCTTTTGCATCTCATAGAGGCGATGCACCCCCGTCGTGGTTTCCTCGGAAACGCCCCGGATTGACTTGGCGAGGTCCGCGAACCAGCCTTTGGGCTTCTCCTTCAGTGTCTTCTTCAGGAGCGCAAAAAAGATCGTCTCTTCTTCGGAGCTAGCCTTGTCCAGGAACGCCGTATCGCCCTTCTCGGCCTTCAGGCCCAGATGCACGAACATGGTGGCATCGCCGCCGTCGTCGAGAATCATGTTCGGCATGCCGCCGCCGTGCCAGTCGAACAGGCGCGCCGTGTAGTCCCAGTATTCCCCGAGGCTTTCACCCTTCCAGGCGAAGACCGGCGTGCCGCCCGCAGCGATGGCGGCCGCTGCGTGATCCTGCGTCGAGTAGATGTTGCACGAGACCCACCGGACGTCCGCACCGAGGGCTTTCAGCGTCTCGATGAGCACTGCCGTCTGGATGGTCATATGCAGGGAGCCGGCGATCCGCGCGCCCTTCAGTGGTTGCGCTTTGCCATACTCGGCACGCGTCGCCATGAGGCCCGGCATCTCGGTCTCGGCGATGGCGATCTCTTTGCGCCCGAAGTCAGCAAGCTTGATATCCTTGACGATGTAGTCCTTGGTCGTGGTCATTCGCATCAGATCCTTATGGCGATGGCGCGTTGAGCAATGGCGCCTCGAGGTTTGGCAGAGGGCTCAAAACGAGGCTCGGCCCAGAAGATGGCGCCCGTTCGATTGCATGCCCCTTAGTCAGCACGTCCCCTTAGTCAGCACGTCCCCTTAAGCAGTGCGTTTGGCGTTAGCACCGCTGGCACCCGGCGGAGCCGAGCGATCGCGGCTGCAAACGGCTCCCGAGTGCGCCTGCTATAGCGATACGATGGCGCCTTGGCAACACGGACATAAAGAAATGCTTATGTCTTGCTATTGCTTGCACTGCCGCGTGCGTGCCTAACCCGAATCCTGCATCAGGCTTGAGCAAAAATCGTTTGGCTGTGGCGCAAGGCGCTGAGATCGCGTAGCAAATCGGTGTCTAGACGACGTGCTGCGTTCAACCGCCTGGTGCCACAGCCATGACGAACGCTACGCCGCTTCCGTTCGATCTGCCAGCCGTGCGGGCCAAGAAACTCACAGTCGATTTCGATGGCGGCAACCAGTCGTGCGATGCGGGGCTGTTGCTGCTGCGCGGC
>JANXRM010000163.1 GCA_025353015.1 Hyphomicrobiales bacterium | reverse complement strand
CGGTGCGCTTCCTGCCCCGCCACGGCCGCGGCCATCGCATTCCGCCATCGGCCATCAATTATCGCGCCAACATCGACGCGTTGAAGCGGGCGGGTGTCACGGATCTCGTCTCTGTGTCGGCGTGCGGGTCATTAAAGGAGGACTACGCCCCCGGCCATTTCGTACTGGTGGACCAGTTCATCGACCGCACCTTCGCCCGTGAGAAGAGCTTCTTCGGCACCGGCTGCGTCGCCCACGTGTCGCTGGCCGATCCGGTGAGCCCGGCGCTCGCCGACGAGATCGCGAAGGCTGCCAAGGCCGAAAGCATCGCGCTCACCCGTGGCGGCACGTATATTGTCATGGAGGGGCCGCAGTTCTCGACGCGCGCGGAGTCAAATCTCTACCGGAGCTGGGGTTGCGACGTGATCGGCATGACCAACATGCCCGAGGCCAAGCTCGCACGCGAAGCCGAGATCTGTTACGCGACCGTCGCCATGGTCACGGACTACGATTGCTGGCATGCCGACCACGCCGAAGTGGACGTAGCCGCGGTCATCAAAGTCTTGCAGGCGAACGTCACGAAGGCGCAACGGCTGGTGACGCGATTGGCCCGGTCGTTCCCGCGGCAGCACCCGAAATGTCCCATTGGCTCGGACCGGGCGCTCGACGTGGCCATCATCACCCCGCCCGAGGCGCGCGATCCAAAGATGATCGCTATGCTCGACGCCGTGGCCGGCCGCGTGCTCAACGCCAAAGGCTGAAGCGCTCGCGCAGACGTCAACGAGGCGACGACGACGTCCTTGCCGCTACTTCTTAGAGGCTGCGGGCGGCGCCGGCCTGGTGGGAGCCGGGCTGTCCTGCTCGGTTGACTTGATGACAATCTCGAAGTGCCTGAAATCGGGGAAAAAGCGCTTGAGGACCTGCCCGCCGCCAAACAGCAGCGCCGTCAGTAGCAGCAAAGCCGGAATGGCGGCGAATACGGCTTTCACGAAGAACCAGACCAGATGCAGGAATGGGATCTCGAGCCGGTTGACGACACCCGATCCCGGCATCGGATAAAGCGAGGCCTGATCCGGATTGGCGTAGTCGTGGTGGCCGGCATCTGGCCCGAAGCCCGATTGCGAGCCCGGTTGCGGATAGGGTTGGTGCTGGGCGGCCAGTGCCGCGTCGCGCTCCCGCTGCTCACGGTCGCGTTCACGCGCATCCCGCTCCCGCCGCAGGGTTCGCGGCAGATCGTCATCACCGGCGAAATGCGGTTCGGCCATGGTTCACTCCGGACGAGGCTCTGGTTCTCGACGTCGATTGGCTTAACGCCAGAAAGCCAAAGCACAAATATGGCAAAGCGCCGACGATCTCCAGTGGAGCGCTCCCGGCGGCGATCTCAGGCGCAGACTATTGAGCACTGCACCTGAGGCACGTGCCACAGAGGCGATATCGGATTCGCAACACTGTCGCGATTGATGAGCGTGCATTATGACGGGAATGGGGACCGGCCCCGGGATTTTCCACAGGTAACGCGGGTTTCTGCTCTGACCTCTAGATTACCATAGATTGTAATGTTTTGCGCCGGCTACGAGGTGGCCGTCGTCATTCAGGCCGCTTCCTTACCAATCGATGGGATGCAAAGGCTACCACCCGTCCGTAGTTGTTGATAGGTTGCGGCCAAACCGCCGCCGGAGCGCCGTCCCATGGACCTCAAGAGCCTGATCCGCACCATTCCCGACTATCCGAAGCCCGGCATCATGTTCCGGGACGTCACCACGTTGTTGGCCGACGCCCAAGGCTTCAAGGCCGCTATTGCGCGCCTGGCGGAGCCCTATCGGACCGAGCCGATCGATCTGGTCGCTGGCATCGAGGCGCGGGGCTTCATCACCGCCGGCGCCATCGCCGACCGGCTGGGTTGCGGGTTCGTCCCCGTCCGCAAGAAGGGCAAACTCCCCTGGAAGACGATCCGCCAGGAGTACGCGCTGGAATACGGCACCGACGTCCTTGAGATGCATGAGGATTCGCTGGCACGCGGCCGCCGCGTGCTGATCGTCGACGACCTCATCGCCACCGGCGGCACGGCGGAAGCAGCCGCCAAGCTCATCCGGCAACTCGGCGGCGAGATCATCGGCGCGGCGTTCCTGGTCGATCTGCCCGAACTCGGCGGCGCTGCCAAGCTCGAGGGCTTGGGCATCAAGGTGCATGCGCTGATGAAATTCGAAGGGCATTGAGCTGGCATGAAGATCAACAGATGAACATCAACGGCCGCCATTACCGCACGATCTGGCTCGCGGCCGACGGCCAGAGCGTCGAGGTCATCGACCAGACGAAGTTGCCGCACCGCTTCGAGACCGTGGTTCTGAAAACCGTGGACGAGGCTGCCCACGCGATCAAAACGATGCAGGTCCGCGGGGCACCGTTGATCGGGGCGGCGGCTGCTTACGGCCTCGCCCTCGCGCTACGCGCCGATCCCTCGGACGCCGGTCTGGCGAAGGCGATCGCGTTCCTCAATGAGCAACGGCCGACGGCTGTCAACCTCAGGTGGGCGCTGGAAGAAATGCGCAAGGTTCTGGCGCCGCTGCAGCCCGCGGTCCGGGTGGCTGCCGCCTACACCAAAGCTGCAACGCTTTGCGACGACGACGTCGAGACCTGCCGCTCGATCGGCGTGCACGGGTTGGCGCTCATCGAAGCAGTTGCAGCCAAGAAAAAGCCCGGTCAACCCGTCAACATTCTCACGCACTGCAATGCCGGCTGGATCGCGTGCGTCGATTGGGGAACGGCAACCTCGCCAATTTATCACGCCCACGACAAAGGCTTGTCCGTCCACGTCTGGGTCGACGAAACACGGCCGCGCAACCAAGGCGCCTCGCTCACGGCCTTCGAGCTTGGCCGGCACGGCGTGCCGCACACGATCATCGTCGACAATGCCGGTGGCCACATGATGCAGCACGGCCACGTCGACCTGTGCATCGTCGGCACCGATCGCGTGACGCGGAACGGCGACGTCGCCAACAAGATCGGCACTTATCTGAAGGCGCTCGCGGCCCATGACAACAAGGTGCCGTTCTATGTGGCGCTGCCGTCTTCGACCATCGATTGGGATATGACGGACGGCTTCAAGATCCCAATTGAGGAACGGTCTGCAACCGAGGTTCTGCAGATGACGGGCCGGCTGCCGGATGGCTCCGTCGCAACAGTCGACATTGCCGCTCCCGGCTCGCCCGCCGCCAATCCCGCTTTCGACGTCACACCGGCACGGCTGGTGACCGGGTTCATCACCGAACGGGGCATCAGCGCGGCGACCGAACAGGGGCTAATTTCCCTGTTTCCGGAGCGGCGGCGGGCGCGATGACGCGGCCGCGGGATTAACAGTCAACGACGATCGGTCTCGGTATCCATTCCAGTTGCATTACATTCGACAACGACGAAACAGGGAACCGTAATGAAATGGCCATTCGATCCACGAAACAAACCTGGGGAAGCGTGTCGCGGGCCCTGCACTGGCTCAGCGCCGCCCTCATCATTTTCGGACTGACACACGGCTATTGGATGGCAAACCTTCTGCTGCCACGCCCGCTCCGGCTGCCGCACTACGTGTGGCATTCGACGATCTTCCTGTATTGCGGGCTGCTGCTGGCGCTGCGCATCGTCTGGCGCCTCTCGGAGGACACCCCAGAACAACCCAAGGCCAGCTCGCGCTTTGAAATCAGTGCCGCCCACGTGGGCCATCTGGCACTCTATGTCCTGATGATTGCGTTACTCGTGACCGGTTACATGAACTGGAGCGCGTTTCCCGCCCGGTTTGATCCTGCGCGCGCCGCCGCGATGGAGATCCACCTGTTCGCCAATTTCAAGGTGCCAGCCCTGCACAAGACACTCGACCGCGATGTCTTCAAGTTCTGGGAAACGGCGCACATGTATCTGGCCTGGGTCATGGCCGCCTTGGTGGTTGGACATATTCTGGCCGCGCTAAGGCATCATTTCCAGAAGGGCAACGACGTCCTGAGGCGCATGGTGTCTGGCACGTCAGACACCGGCTGAGACCCCGCGGGACTGGCAGAGAGCCCCACATCCATGGCCGACAATCGCCTCCTCATCATCGTCGATGTGCAGAACGATTTCTGCCCCGGCGGCGCGCTGGCGGTACCTGACGGCGACGCCGTCGTTCCCATCATCAATCGCCTGGCGCGCGGCTTCACGAACGTCGTGCTCACACAGGACTGGCACCCGCCTGGCCACATTTCGTTCGCGTCATCGCATCCCGGCAAAAAGCCGTTCGACGTGGTGACGCTCGGCTACGGCCGCCAGGTTCTGTGGGCGGATCACTGCGTGCAGGGCACAGCCGGCGCCGCGTTTCATGCAGGCCTTGATGTCCCGCACGCACAGGCGATCGTGCGCAAAGGCTATCGCGCGGGCGTCGACAGCTACTCGGGCTTTCTCGAAGCCGACCGGACGACGCCCACCGGGCTTGCCGGCTACGTCCGCGAGCGTGGCCTGACGCAAGCTTTCATCGTCGGTCTCGCCACCGATTTCTGCGTCGCCTGGACCGCGCTCGACGCCCGCCGCTCTGGCATGGACGTCGCGGTCATCGAGGAGGCCTGCCGCGGCCTCGATTCAGTTGGATCACTCGCCAAGGCTTGGACGGACTTGGGCCAAGCCGGCGTAACGCGGCTGTAAAAGCCCGAGAACAATTCGCCCGCTGGTCGGGTAGAGCCCTGCACTTGGCGAGACCCGACGGCACGAAGTGCCGGTACTGCTGTGTCGGGTCTCGTGACCATCGACCCGAGCTACGGTCCGTTGCCTGTTGCGCGCATTGAAGCGCGCTGCGTTGACGCCTACGCCACCGTCTCCATCACTTTCGCCAGGGACGGATCGAGCGACCGGGCTTCCTGCTTGATAAAGCGCAGCAGCGCCTTCTCGGGTCCAGTCACCACGCCGTTCTGGCCGACGTGGTTCAACAGCCAACCAGCTTTCTCGGGCGTCATCACGGACGCGGCGAGCTGGGCTGCATCGTAGGCTGCGTTCTCGGTCTCGAAGCGATGCTCGACGTCGTCCGACAGCGAACGCGCGTTCTGGATCGTATCCTCGTAGAAGCCCGTATTCTTCAACTGTCCCCAGTCCGCCCGGCGGGCATTGCCAAACACGGCCTGCATGATGCCGATCGCATCGCGGCGATAGGTCTCCGTTTCCCAGCGGAACGCGACATCGCGGCTCGGAACCTTGCGGCCGGTGGCGCCGAGCAGATAGTTGCCGATAGCCTTTGCGAAGAGATCGTCGAATTTCGTATCGTTGTCGTAGCCGGTGCTCGCATTGGCGATGGCAACCAAGGCCTCGGCCTCGTCGCGGCTGACGGCCATCAGGCCTTCGCTGCCGGCACCCCAGAGCACCCGTTGCAGCGCGATGACGTCGGCTTCGGACACGCGGGCGCCGTCGTGCGACCGGCCGCGGGCATCCGGACCGTCGGCGTACATCACCATGTCCTTGACGAGACGCAGCGCGAACGAGGCAAACGCTGCCGGCACCTCGCGCGACTGCTCGATCAGGTTGATCACGAGTTCGATTTCAGCGTCGGTGGACGGCTGTTTGCGCTTCGAGATCTCGGCGGCGATCCAGGCCGCAGTATCGCCGGACAGATAGCCCTCGGGCGGCTCCTGCTTGATGGCGTAGTCGGTCAACGCCTCGACGAAGAGTAGCGACCAGGCGTCGCTGTGGGCGGTGCGCACCCGTTCGATCCCGAACAAAGCCTCGCCTCCGGCCCGCGAGACGACACCGTCCTGATAAATGGCGCGGCGCAACGCAGCAATATCCGATGCTTCGACCTTGCCGCTCGTGCCGACGCGCTGTGCAATCTCGATGAATACCGACATAACGTCCTCCCGAATACCTGCGCAATGGTAAACGCGCGCGGTTAAGCGTTCGTTTACAAGGCGCATGCCGCGGCGGGTCGGACGCCGTGATTACAATGCCTCGCCGACAAACGGCTTGAAATGCCGGCGCACCAGGGTTTCAGGCAGGTCCTTCGTGATAAAAACAAGCCGCGAGGTGTGGTCGGCACTGGGCCACGTATCAAGAGTATCGGGCGGATAGAAGATGTGTTGCACGCCATGCACCACGAACGGCTTTAGCTGCTCCTTGATGTTGAGGATGCCCTTCACGCGCAACAGTTTCGGCCCATAGAGCTGCGCCAGCAATTGCAGCGCGTTCGACACTTCAGGGCCTTCGAGCGGCTGTGAAAACCTCAGGCAAAACGAGCTGATGCCGTGCAGGTGGACATGGCTGTGCGCCGGATGCGTGCAGGCAGCGTCCGAACAATCGTGAGCATGTTCGCCGTGTGCTGGCGCCGCGTGATCGCGCCCGCAATCAGGGCCGCAGTCAAGGCCATGCACATGAGCGTTGCCGCCAGGTTTTGGGCGCGCCGCGGCCGCGAAACTGTCGGCGGCCAGCCACCGCTCGGGATCGGCCCCCGTGACGGCCGGTTCGTGCGCGCCGAGGCCGATCAATTCCGACGGCGCGATGCCACCCTTTACCGCCCACTGCACCTTGGCGGACCGGTTGAGCGCACGAATCCGCCCCTCCAGTGCCGCAACGCCATCCAGATCGGCGACGTCGGTCTTGGTGATGACGATGCGGTCGGCGATGGCGATCTGCTTGGCCGGTTCGAACTGCTCGTCGATCTGGGCAAGGCCAAACTGGCCGTCAACGGTCGTCACCACGGCATCGAGCTGGTAGATGCGGTAAACGCGCTCCTCGGTCATGAGCGTGTGCACGATGGGCGTCGGATCGGCGAGCCCGGTCGTTTCCAGTACGACGCGGCGAATGGGCGGAATATCCCCCCAAAGCGACTTGGTGTGCAGCTTCTCCAGCGCCTCCACAAGGTCGCCGCGCACAGCGCAACAGACGCAGCCCGACGGCAGCAGGATCGCGTCGTCGTTCGCGGTCTCGACAAGCGCGTCGTCGATGCCGACCTCGCCGAATTCGTTGATGATGACCGCGGTGCCAGCCATGGCCGGATCGTCGAGCAGGCGTTTCAGCAATGTCGTCTTGCCCGAGCCGAGGTAGCCCGTGAGCACCGTCAGCGGAATGGCGACCGAAGTTCCCGGCACAGGTGCCGCGCTGTCAGTCCCAGCCGTCTTTGTTCCGCTCATGCGCGATCAACCTTGTTTGCACATCTCAGGTGTAGAATTACCGGCAGACCCTATCTTCTTCCAGGTCAAGTTGGGAGGCCTAACCGTGCCGATTGATGATGCTGGCGTCGCCACTGGCACAGCCGAACGCATGGCCGAGACGCGCGCGCGTCAAGAGGTGCTCGAAACCGCGCTCGCTATGAGCCGGCGCGGCTTGTCTCCCGGCCGGTCCGGTAACGTCTCCCGCCGCTTCCGCGATGGCATGTTGATCACGCCGTCCGGCATGGCCTACGACGCGATCCTGCCGCACGATATTGTGTTCGTGGCCGACGACGGCGCGCTTGCGCCCGGCGCGCGCAAGCCCTCCAGTGAGTGGCTTTTTCACCTGGCCGCCTACCGCGCCCGCGCCGACCGCGCCGCCGTGGTGCATACGCATTCCATGCATGCGACCGTGCTCGCCTGCGCTGGCAAATCCATACCAGCTTTCCATTACATGGTGGCGGTTGCGGGCGGCAAGAACATCCCGCTCGTCCCCTATGCCACGTTCGGCACCGAGGAACTGGCGCGGTATGTCGCCAAGGGCCTGAACAAGCGCGATGCCTGCCTGATGGCCAACCACGGCCAGATCGCCATGGGCGACACCTGCACCAAGGCCCTGGAACTGGCGGCCGAGGTGGAAATCCTGGCCGAGCAGTATTTTAAAGTACTCTGCCTGGGGAAACCTGTATTGCTCTGCGACGCTGAAATGAAAACCGTGCTGGCACGGTTCAAGAGCTACGGCCAGAGCGCGCAAAAAATAAACGCCCAGAAATAACGAACGCTCACGCCTACGCCTTCGCGTGAATTAACCAATGGGCATGACGGCCATGGACGCCATGATACAAAACAGACGATTGCCATTTTTGAGCACTACCAATGGTGTTCACGCACAACTGGCGATACTGACCGAAGCAGCAGCCGCGAGCGGGCCATCCCATCGCCAACAGGTGCTATGACTTCAAAGTGACTTTTGAACGGCGGTGCCGTGGGGCCCACGATTGCGAGACGGGAAGCGAGTGTTTTGTCAGCAGATGCGGATAGATCGGTGCCCGAGCGGCGCGCGTCCAACGTGACGGGCGTTACCCAAACATGCCCGCCAACATGGCCGCCATCATCGCAGCGTTGGCTTGCGAGCGATGCGATGACGGACGCCCATTGGTCGCTCGTCGAGGACTACGCCACGCGCTACGGCCGCCAATACGACTCTTTCCTCGCCGTCAGGGCCTCGGGCCGCCGCTACTTTTTTGCGGCCAACGGCAAAGGCATTGTCAGTGGCGTGCAGCGCGGCCGCCGCTTCGGCGTTTTCGGCGGCATTCTCGGGCCACCTGAGAACTCCGACCAGATCCTGGTGGAATTTCTGCGCGACTGTCGCACGCAAAAGATGAGAGCCGGATTTTTCGCCGTCGATCAGGACACGCGGGATGCGCTCGCGCGCCATGGGTTCCAAGCTAATAAATTCGGCGAGTCCGCCATCGTTGATCTCGCGACCACCGACTGGAAGGGCAAGCGCTTCGAATGGGTACGCCGCCAGACGAGCTATTGCCAGCGCCAAGGCCTGACTGTTGAAGAATGCCGTGAGCCTGCGTTTTCGCCAGCCGGTTGGCAGACATTGATTTCCGAACTCCTCGAAATCGAAAAGCAATTTCTGACCGACCGCTCCCATGGCGGCCATTTGCGCCATGTGGTCGGCCACTTCGGTGGCACGCTCCAACTGCGGCAGCGCCTCTTCATCGCCAGCCAGCAACAATCGGGCGCCATCGAAGCCTTCGTGATCTGCAATCCGAGCCTCGATGGCAAACGCTTCGTGCTCGAATGTTTCCGCCGCCGCCTGGATGCGACGCGTGGCGTCATCGCTTATCTGCTGCATCAGGCCATGCAACGGCTGAAGGCGGAAGGCGTCGCGGAGGCTGACCTGTGCATGGTACCCTTCGTCAATTGCGACGAACCTGTCAGCGGCGATCATTGGCTGTCACGCAAGGCGATCGGATTTACCGGCAAGCATCTCAACTGGATCTACGATTCGCAGGGGCTTTTTCATTTCAAGAGCCGGTTCCGGCCGGAGTTTCGCCCATTGTATGTTTGCTCTCACCCAGCGATCGATCTGGCCGCAATCCACTACATCGTCGCCGAATGCGGCTTTCTGAAAATTTCGCCCGGCAATGTCGTCCGCAAAGTCCGGGAGCATTTTTCCAAGCGCCGCGAGCGCTCGACTCTGGCGCCGACACAGGATCACTGATACGGGATCACTGATACCGGCAGGGTTGCGGCCCGGGGCGATTCAAAGGGCGCAACAGGCACCGGCTGTAGGTCGGGTCGA
>JANXRM010000147.1 GCA_025353015.1 Hyphomicrobiales bacterium | reverse complement strand
CGGTAGCGGCAGGACGGAATCCGCGACGATCGTTTGGGGATGTTCAGATAAAAAGTGGATCGGCACGTTCGAGTCGCCAACCCCGAAATGCATAGACCAGAGCAGATACGTGGTTCACGCAAGTATAAGAGCCTACGAGCCGTCTCGCCCTTCAATTACATTGGAGTGGCTCGATCTAAAGGCCGTAGAGGAGAATCTGGCGGTGTGGTTGGGTCAGCGCGACGACGAGCGGATGAAGCAGCACAATAAGAAGCTGAAAATGTTGGAGGACACATTCGAGCCGGGCCAGATGAAGCACTAATCTGGTTCAAGACCTCGGCGTCCGCTCCTCCCTCGGTCGGGCCCACCGTACCCCAGCGCCTTGTTGATCGCTCTCCGGCACCATCTCGACGCCGGCTGCAGCCAAGGCGGCGACAATCCGCGACCACACCACCGCGCTCGTATAGCCGTGTCGCCGCTTGGGGCTGACCAGGACGACAGGAGCGGCCTCGATCTCGTCGATGGTCCTTCTGGTCGTCGCCGCCGCCGCTGCCAGTTCCTTGATCGTCATCTTCGCGAGCGCCCGAGCCGCCGCGACTAACCGACCGTCCCAAACTTCGTGATCGATGCCCTTCGCCATGCCCGCCTTGCTCAACAATATTAGAGGGTGTGTTAATACCCCTTTAAGAGGGTATTTTAACACCCCATATTACTCGTGACAAGTCTAGTTATCACGAATAAAACGAGCGAGGACCGACAATGACCACATCAGCCGAGCCACAGGGAAACCTACAGACGCCCGTCGAGGTACTGACTGGCGAAATCCCGCCTCCAGCGCAGGAGACCACCAGGGACGCTCTGCCTGCCCTTCTGGACGAAGGAGCGGGGACGACAATCATGACCGTCGCCGATCTGCCCGAGGCCGACCAGGAACGAATCCACCGCTTCAAGTCGAAATCGCGCGCTGGGAACACATCGAGGGCCTACGAGTCTCAAGTGAAGCACTTCAGTGCGTGGCTCAAGGGCCGTGGCAATCAATTCATCTTGCCGATCGCGCCAGTGCTCATCGCCTCGTGGCTGACCGAGCGCGCGGAGGCAGGTGCCAGTCGCTCCACCCTTTCGGTTGCACTGGCTGCGGTCAAGGCGGCGCACCGAGTTCTTGGATATCGGTTCGACGCCGCCGATCCCGATCTCGTGACCGCCCTTGCCGGTGCCAGCCGCGAGGCCGTCCGCGAGCAACGGCAGGCGGCACCGCTTCGACCGGCACTGCTCGGCGAGATTCTGTCGTCACTCGGCGACTGCGATCAGGACCGGCGCGACGCCGCGATGCTGTCGCTCCTCTATATGCTGGCCTTGCGGCGGTCGGAACTGGCGGAGATCGATTATCAGACGCGCGGCGACGGTCTCGCTGTCCTCCGCCTGACGGTCGACGGGATCGAACTATCGCTTTTGAAATCGAAGGCCAGTCAGGACAAGCCGGTTGTCGTAGGCCTCGATCGCGACCACAACCCACGTGGCTTCGCCGCCCTGGAGCGCTGGATCGTCCACGCCAACATCCAACCCGGCGAGCCGCGGCTGATCCTGCTCGACGAGCCGTTCGGCGCGCTCGACCAGCAGACACGCCTGCTGATGGGCGATGATCTTTTGCGCCTCTGGCGCAAAACCGGCGCAACGGTGTTCCTCATCACACACGCGCTCGACGAAGCGACGATGCTCGCCGACCGCATCGCCGTGATGTCGGCCCGGCCGGGGCGCATCATGGATCTGGTCGAAACCGGATGGGTGCGCGGCCGCGACAGCCGTGTCGTCGAGCGGCCAGAGTTCGGTGCGATCACTGCGCGGCTGTGGCGATCGTTACGGGAGGTATCGCTGAAGACGATCGGCAGGAGCACTGGCGGAAGAGGCTCTGGCAGCACGGCGAATGGCGGCACGGGAAATGGCGGTGGGCTGGCCAAGGCGTCATCATCATGACCATCGTCGCCCTACTGCGGTTGGCGCCTCTCGCCAGCTTCGTCCTGATGCTCGAACTGCTCTGCGACTGGAAGGCGATCGACCGCCGCCTCCACAGCCGGGCGAGCACATGACCGAGCCCCACCCGCCGCCGGTAAGGCTGGCAGGCGATCGCCTGCGGAACCGCCGGCTGTTCAACGTCTATGCGGGGCGCACGAGGCTCCGGCGATAGGCTTCGAGATCCTTGATCGGCCGCTCTGCCACGCCGCTGTCCATGGCGGCCTTGGCGACGGCTGGCGCAATATACTCGATCAGCCTGGGATCGAACGGCGTCGGGATCATATATTCCGGGCCAAAGGCGAATTTTTTGCCGCCATAGGCGCTGGCAACGGCAGCCGTGGTTTCCAAAAGGGCAAGATCAGCGATGGCTTTGACGGCCGCGACCTTCATCGGTTCGTTGATGGTCGTCGCACCGACATCCAGCGCACCGCGGAACATGAATGGGAAACACAGCACGTTGTTGACCTGGTTCGGATAGTCGGATCGCCCCGTAAAAATGAGAGCGTCAGATCGAACCTCCTTGACGAGCTCGGGCCGGATTTCGGGCTCGGGATTTGCGAGCGCCAGGATTAACGGCTTGGACGCCAGCGACTTCACCATCGCCTTCGTCACGACGCCGCCCTGCGATAGCCCGAGAAAGATGTCGGCGTTTGCCATGATCTCGCTCAGCGTGCGTGAGTTCGTCACGGCGGCGAAGCGAGCCTTATCGGGATCGAGCTCGTTGCGGCCTTGATGCACGACGCCTTTGCTGTCCGTGAGGGCGATGTTTTCTTTTTTCAGACCGAAGTTGAGAAGCAAATCAAGACAGGCGATCGCGGCAGCGCCCGCACCGGAACAGGCCAGCTTGACGTCGGCCAAATTCTTGCCGACGAGCTTCAGGCCATTGATGATCGCGGCCGCGACGATGATGGCCGTGCCGTGCTGGTCATCGTGGAAAACCGGGATTTTCATGCGCTCCCTGAGCTTGCGCTCGACGATGAAGCATTCCGGTGCCTTGATGTCTTCTAGATTGATGCCGCCGAACGTCGGTTCAAGTGCGGCAATGATTTCGACGAGCTTGTCGGGATCGGTTTCGGCCAGCTCGATGTCGAACACGTCGATGCCCGCGAACGCCTTGAAGAGGCAGCCCTTGCCCTCCATAACAGGTTTACTCGCCAGCGGGCCGATGTTGCCAAGCCCGAGAACGGCGGTTCCATTGCTGATGACGGCCACGAGATTGGACCGCGACGTCAGCCGGGCCGCTTCCAGAGGATTTTCCTTGATGGCGAGGCAGGCGTAGGCCACGCCCGGCGAATAGGCGAGCGACAAATCGCGCTGGTTGGCGAGCGGCTTTGTCGGCACCACGGAGATTTTTCCGGCTTGCGGGGCGCTATGATAGCTGAGGGCTGCGTCCCGCAATTCCACTTCGAACTTGTCGCTCATTTCGGTACTTTCATTGATGAGTTCATGCGCGGCAACGTTGGATCCGGTGACGCCTTATCCGGCAAGGCAATTCTAGGGCAAACAGACAATACTGCCCGGTCGTGCGATGTAATTCGGGGTACGAAATCGGACACTCTCAACCCGACCCAGCCAACTTGGCCAAGTCCGCCGTTACCGCGTCCAGTGCACGGCCATAACGGTCGACAGTTTCCTCCGCCTCCGCCCGCGTCATCGAAAGCGGTGGCGAAAACGAGGTCACCTCGATAAACGGCAGCGCCCGCGTCAGGACACCCATCTCGTAGGCTTTGGCGGCCACCACGCGGTGCGCTCCCGCTTTGGGATCGAAGAAGCGGCGCGCGGCCTTGTCGGCAACCAGCTCGACGCCGAGCATCATGCCGTCACCACGGATTTCACCGACAAATGGGTTTGCGCCGACGCGATCGACAAGCAGCTTCTTCAAGTAAGGCCCGACCTTGGCTGCATTCTCGACGAGGCCTTCGCGCTCCATGATGTCGATATTGACGAGCCCCAGCGCCCCGCCGACGGGATGGCCCGAATAGGTAAACCCATGCATCACAGGGCCGAACTCCGGCGAGGCATCCTTCAATACGTTCCAGATCTTCTCCGAGATAACGGACGCTGAAACGGGGAAATAGGCCGACGTGATCCCCTTGGCGAGTGTGACGATGTCGGGCTTGATGTTCATGCCGCCCGTTGCAAACCAGTGGCCGGTGCGACCGAACCCGGTGATGACTTCGTCCGCGATGAACAGGATGTCGTGCTTGTCGAGCACCTTCTGCAGTTTCTCGAAATAGCCTGATGGCGGCATCAGAACGCCGCCAGTACCCATGATCGGCTCGGCGATGAAGGCGGCCACCGTGTCGGGCCCTTCCTTCTGGATGATGCCCTCGATCTCGGCGATCATGCGGTCCGTGAAGGCCGCCTCCGTCTCGCCCGGCGTCGCGAAGCGGAAATAATGCGGGCAGGACGTGTGCAGCACACCCTCGATCGGCAGGTCGAAGGCTTTGTGATAGACGGGAATGCCGGTCAGGCTGGCGGCAACCGTGGTCAACCCATGATAGGCGCCGAGCCGGGAAATGAATTTCTTCTTTTTGGGCAATCCGCGCAGGTTATTGTAATAACGGACGAGCTTGAAGTTGGTATCGTTGGCGTCCGAACCTCCCTGGCCGAAGAAGACCTTCGAGAGGTGCGTGGCGCCGGCCTTCTCGTGGAACAGGCGCAAGACGCGTTCCGCCAGACGAATGATCGGCTCGTTCGAGGCGCCGCCGAACAGATGATAGTAGGCGAGATTTTCGATGGCCGTCTTGGCGGCTTCCGCCATCTCTGTCCGGCCATAGCCGATATTTACGCACCACAGGCCCGCGCTGCAATCGATAAGCTCCCGGCCCTTCTGATCCCTAATGCGTACGCCGCGCGCATCCGAAAAAATCGTCGGACCCTTTTTCAGGTGATCGGCAATGGATGTGTTCGGGTGAAAGAGCGTCTCGCGGTCGAGGTCCTCGAGGGAGTAGTTATGGTGCGACCTATCCATGACGAGGTGTTCCTTGATGAAGCGGCGCGCGGCCAAGATTGAACGCAGGCTATGCTGCCAGGGAGACCGCGTAAACAGGAGCTTTGCTCCGCAACCAGCCCTTGGTGACTATTGCAAACAGCAACAGCCGGATCCAGCGGCCGAACCATGGCTCACGCATGGCTCGATCGATCAAAGATTGGCTTGACCGCCAGGCACGCTCTTTAAGCGATTACTCACTAATCTCTTTCGCAAATTGCTTACGCCGCCCGGGTAAGCTGATCGTCACCAAGTCGCCTGGGGGGTGCGGTCATGTTTCAAAGATTTTTCGGCATTCTGGCGCTGTTACTCGCCATCTGCGTTCCACTCGACGATGCCGAAGCACGGCGCCGCGGCATCCCCATCCCGATCCCCGGATTGCGCGGCGAGACCTTGGTCCTGGTCAAGGAATTGCCGCGGATACCAGCCTTGCTGCGCAAGGACGGCATTTACATCGATCTCGGCTACAAGTTTAACAGCGCCAGCGGCGGCGAATGGGTCGGCCATATCGGCTCAGACAGCGAGTATGTCAGCTTGCCCGAGCCGCAACTGCAGATGCTCATGCGTGTCGCCGGCATGAAGGAGTTGCCGCCCGTCCCGGACCGCCCCTGGAGCTTCAGCGGCATTTTCTGGCTGGTCATCATAGGATTGGCAGCCCTCAAGTTTGCAGCGAACAAACTCAGTGGCGGCAAGATTACGACCGTTCGCGGTGCCGTCATGGCAACCACCATGGCGACAGCCAAAGGTATCGCCGGAAAACAGGCCGAGATGCCCGACAATGGCGCAGACGGGCCAGCGTACTCCCGCGCAAATGCAGCCATCGAGACGGCGCTGAAACTGCGCCAGACCGCGCCAACGGCGGCGGCAACAGGACTGGGAACTGCTCCGCAAGCACAAGCAGCAACACGAGCGTCGGCAGGCTTTACGGGAGCATCGTCATCAATGACCACCCGCCGGCCGCAACGCAGCGCCGGTAGTTCGCAACTGGCAGGGCCAGCGATGGCGCGCAACTCCTTCGGGCGGCGAGCTTGAGGCTTTGGCCCAAAAGCATCATCCACTCACGCAGCTTGGCAGCACCCAATCCTCTATGCCCATGGTGCTCGCGCTACTCGCAGTAGTTGCCGGTCTTGCGTTCGGCCATATCCAGATGGAAGTGGTTGCGGTGCGCCGAATTGGCTTCCGGGCCAAGGACCGTGCCAAACGTCTTGCACGCAGCCGCATGCACGCGGCGCAGGAAATTCTGCTTGTTGTCTGAGCCGGGGCGGCCGGTAGAACCGGTTACGACTTTCTTGGTTTTAGGCCCACCCAAGTGCGAGGGGCTGAGGCCCAGGCCAGCAGTCGCCCCGCCCGGGGCGGACGTCCCGGCATCCCCGATCGAGCCGCGCAGGCCCGGCGCAGACATTTCCCGCCGGTACTCCTGAGCAACGCGCGGAACCGGCGAGACCTCCGATTTGTCCGCAGCAGCTTTTTCCGCTCCCGCGGCCTTCTGCGCATCCATGGCCGCCTGCATCCGCTCGGCCTGCTTCTTGATCTCTTCGGCTTTGGCTGCCTGCGCCTTGGCGGCCGCGGCAGATGCTGCGATCTGGGCGCGCAGCTCGCGTTCCGTATGGCCCCAGTAGGTCAGGACATCGACGCTTTCACCCTGCTGCGTCATGAATGCGCCGATATCGACAGCATTAGCCCGGCCATGCTCGCTGAGGCGCGTTTTCTTACGGCCATAGGCATTCCGGCATGAATAAGAGCTCATGACCTCGAGCCGCACCACGGGGCCGCCGAGAAGCCCGCGAGCAGTGGGTTGCACATCCGACTTCAGCCAATTGTGCAAGCTCACGACCATGGCGCAGGTCATGACGACGGGCGTCGAGAGCGTTACTTGCGGATTGCTGCCGATGCTGATGACTTCGACGGGCGCGGGGGCGCCGCATTCACCTTGCCGCAAGGGCTCGACTGAGCTCGTGACCGCGCTCACCCCGGCGAGCAGCGCATTGCACTGGGACCGGGCGGCGTCCAGCTCCGCTTTCGTCCAGACAGGCGCGCCTTGGCCAGCGGTTCCTTGGCCAGCGGTGCCTTGCTCCGCCACGTCGGTTTGAGCTGGCGTTTGAGCCGGCTCGTGGCTGTGGGCGGAACCATGCACGCCCGCACCTGCGCTGGTTGATGCCGCGGGCAACGCAACGAACAGGAGAACGGCAAGGGTCGTCGTTCGCGCCATTTCGGCCTCAAGTGCGTGTATTTTGGGGGAGACGCGAAGCTATATCATTTCTAGCTGTATTCGCGTCCTGTGTATACGGTCATTTATTACTCCGCCGAGGCATGGGAAATCAAGGTGTGCGCCTACCGCTGTGGACAAGGCGTTGATAACAAGTGAACAGGTGTTGACGGCAGCCGGAGTGTCGGCTCGGAAGTCTGCATTCCACTGGTGGACGGCGCTGCGACGTCGACTTCGCGAACGGGATACAAGGGAGACGCCCGCGATGATAGCCGATAAGGGCACCGACGACCGCGCCAACGGCTGGCTGCGGGTGGAACGCCGCGGTGCAGCGGTCGCCATCGTCATCGACCGCGCGGCGGCGTTGAATGCTCTGACGATCGGCATGCGCGCCGAGTTGGCGAAGCAGCTCGGGCAACTGGGCCGCGATCCCATGATCTACGCCGTGATCCTGAAATCGGCGGTGCCGAGCGCCTTCTGCGTCGGCGGCGACATCAGGGAAATGACGAAGCTCGCCGCCACCGATCTGGCAGCCGCACGCAAGGGCCTCGCCGACGAATTGGCGCTCTGCTGGATTTGCGAATGCCTGTCCAAGCCAACCGTATCGTTGATCGACGGGCGCGTGATGGGCACCGGCGTCGGCATCTCGCTTTACAACACACACCGCGTTGCCGGCGAGACCTACCAGTTCGCCATGCCGGAAACCCAGGTCGGGTATTTTCCGGACTGTGGCGTCGCGCATGCCTTCTCGCGGATGCCACATGGAATTGGCCGCTACCTAGGGTTGACCGGTCAGGCCATTGGCTGGACGGACGCGTTGGCATTGAAACTCGTGACGCATTGCATCCCGGCTGCCCGTTTTGCCGAAATCGAGGCGCATCTGGCCGAGGCCGATCCCGTCGATCCCGTGCTCGATAGCCGCCACGTTGATCCCGGCCCCTCGCCGCTGCTGGCACAAGCCCCTGTCATCGCACGCTATTTCGAGGCGCCGACGCTGGCGGACATCATGGCCCACCTCAAAGCCGCCCCCAGCCCCGACCGGGCGTTTGCCGAAGCGACACTTGCCAACCTCGCCAGCCGTTCACCCATTGCGCTGGCCGTCACTGACCGCATGATCCGCGAGGCCGCCCGCCTCGATATCCGCGACGCCTTGATTCTGGACGGGCGGCTGGCGCACCGGTTCGCCGCCCTGGCAGATTTCCGCGAGGGCGTCCGAGCGTTCCTCATCGATAAGGACCGGCGCCCGCGCTGGACCCCCGCCACGCTGGCGGATGTCACGCCTGACATGGTCGACGCCTTTTTCGCGCCGGTCGGCCCGGATGAGTTGGCGTTGCCGACGCGGGCGGACATGCAGGTGGCCCGCCTCTAAGCTTCAACCATTGACGTCGCGCGAACGGAGTGGCCGATGGTGCATGCGGGCGCTCGCGCGTTGCCGTCTGCCGCCGATGCTGCCAATGTGAGGGCCGGACAAAGCGGTGCAGGGCATCGCCCAGACGCATGGCGGGGACAGGGCAGGATCAAATGGAACTCGGCAAGCTCGGCATCTGGCAAGGGCTTGACAGCCTCACCGCCCAGGAAGCACTGGAGTTCGCGCGGCGGACCGAGCGGCGCGGCTACAAAACGCTCTGGATGCCGGAAAGTCGCGGCCGCAACGTGCTGACGACATCGGCCTGGCTGCTGGCGGGAACGACAACACTCAACATCGCGACCGGCATCGCCAACATCTACGCGCGCGATCCCCTGGCAACGGCCAACGCGCAAAAAGGTCTCGCCGAGCAGTCGGGCAATCGGTTCCTGCTGGGGCTCGGCGTCTCACACAAGCCGATCGTGTCAGGCATCCGCGGCCACGATTACGGGAAGCCCGTCGCGACCATGCGCGCCTATCTCGAGGGTATGAAAACGGCCCCCTATCAGGCGCCGCTGCCGAGCGCGCCTCCGATGACGGTCATTGCAGCGCTTGGGCCGAAAATGCTGGAACTCGCCGCCGAGATGACATCAGGCGCGCATCCCTATTGCGTGACACCGGAACACGTGGCTGGCGCGCGCAAAATCTTGGGGCCTGGCAAACTGCTCTGCCCTGAAGTGATGGTGCTGCTGGAAACCGATCCCGCCAAGGCGCGGGCTGCGGCACGGACAGCGCTGGCGCCCTACGTGGCGCTGGAAAATTACGCCAACAACTGGCGCCGCCTCGGTTTCACCGAGCAAGATCTTGCCGGCGGCTGCTCCGACACATTCGTCGACGCCAATATGGCGTGGGGCGATGAAGGGGCGATCCGCCGCCGCCTGCAACACTACTTTGATGCCGGCGCCGACCACGTCTGCATTCAGTCGATCCACCCCTCAGGTCTGCGCACCGCGATCGACGAGCGGATCTATGATCTGCTGGCGCCCGCTAAAGGGTAAGGTGCGCCAAGCGCAATTTCCATCCGACTTGGGAGGTCCTTCCATGATCAAGAATTTCGTCACGGTTTATCCTGGTCATATCGATTTTGCCGATTTCGGCCAGAACGCGACGCCGGCCAATGAGCGGCGCTTTACCAACGCGCAACTCGCCACCGTCTTCGACAAGACCGAGGCCATTGCAAAAAAGCTCGATGACATCGGCTTCGAGACGCTGTGGATGGCCGAACACCATTTCCAGCACGAGGGCTACGAGGTCATCCCGAACCTCTTGATGCTCGCCGTGCACCTCGCGCACGTGACGAAGACGCTCAAGATCGGCTGCGGTTTCAACGTCGCGCCGATGTGGCATCCGCTGCGCATGGCCGAGGACTACGCGACCGCCGACATCCTGACCAAAGGCCGCACGGTGTTCGGCGTCGCCCGCGGCTATCACACGCGCGAGGTGGAAAGTTTCGGTGCGCCGATGCAGGACCAGGAGGCCAACCGCGAGCTCTTCGAAGAGCAGGTCGAGATCATCATGAAGGCGTTCCACAACGAGCGCTTCTCGCACAAGGGCCGCCACTATACGCTGCCGCCGGAAGTGCCCTATCGCGGCTATACAGTGAAGGATCTGACGCTGGTGCCGCGGCCGATGCACTCGTTCGAGACGTGGCAGCCGATCGTTTCGGCAAAACCGCAAGCCATGGATTTCATGATCCGGCACAACATCAAGGGCATGGTCGGCGGCGGTGCTGCGACCATGGCGGAAGGGCCGATCAAGGCGTTCCAGGATGCTGCCCACCGCGCCGGCAAGAACTGGAAGCTCGGCGAGAACTTAGGCATCGGCATCTTTTTCTATTTAGCCGAAAGCCGCGAGCAGGCCGTCAAGGAGCTGCGCCCCTACTACGAGGAGCACGTCAAGATGTTTGCGCCGCTGGGTTTCGTGCCCGGCATAACGCCGGCACAGGTGGAGGCCGTGGGCAAACGCGGCGGCTGGGACAAGGCTGGCGTGCCGACACTCGAACACTACATGAAGCTTGGCTCCTGGTTCGCGGGCACCGCCGAACAGCTGGTCGAGCACGTCAAGGGCATGGAAGCACGCTTCCCCGGCCTCGACACAATCAACCTTTCGACGGCGCTGACAACACCGCAAGCCGTCATGCTCGACCAGTTCCAACGCCTGAAGGAGGGCGTGATGCCCGCGTTTGAAAAACGTTAGGCAACGGGGCAAGGCCGAGCCAGTGGAATCGTCCGAAAGTCCGATGGACCGGCCGTTTCCCCGTCACGTCGGGTCCGGTCCACTGTGCAAGGAATTCTGCTGAGAACTGGCCGGCCGGCACGCCATCCATCGCGCGATTTCGTAGAAAAGCACGTCGGTATCGAGCCGCAACTCCTCGGCAAGAAGTCCAAGGACGCGGGGACGTACCGCCAATTCGGCACGCGTTCGCTGGTGCGTTGCGAGCATCGCGTGCCACGTCCTTTTCCACTGTAGATGCTCGGCCAAATGGCCGGTAACGTCCTTGCGAACGATCTCGATTTTTGCGGCCAGGGCATCAAGATCGGCGGTACGACCGGCCAACGTTTGCGTCTCGATCATGGCAATACCTCGCGACTTATCCCGCTCGGGGTCTCGGTAACGCTGGTGCGCGCCGATAACGAGCGGAAAATTGCTGCTCGTCCTGAGCAGACAAGGCCCCGCCACCAATATGTAAGAGCGCCTGCGCCGAAATCGAGGGGGTGCAGGCGTCCGATCGCGTTTATCGGACGCGCTTGTGCGGACAAGTCCTGGTCATGACACCAGGGTGTCAGATAGACTGCGCGAACGCCAAAAAAAGAAGCAGCCGAGGAGCCGTAACATGAAGACTGCGCAGATGATGCTCGATGATGCTAACGCCGCCGTTCCCCGCATCAGCGTGGAAGACGCGAAGAAGCTGGTCGGCAAGGCCGACGTGCTGTTCCTCGACGTGCGCGAACCGAGCGAGGTTGCAGCCAGCGGCAAAGTGCCGGGCGCCGTCGCCATCCCGCGTGGCCTCGTGGAATTCCGCGCGTGTCCCGCATCGCAAGCGCACGACAAGAATTTCGACAAGGCCAAAACGGTGGTTGCGTACTGTGCCTCGGGCGGCCGCTCGGCCATGGTCGGCAAGACGCTCAAGGACATGGGCTACACGAAGGTCATGAACCTCGGCGGCTTCAAAGGCTGGCTCGACGGCGGCGGACCGGTGGAGAAGGGGTGAGCTATCCGCGCAGTTGTCATTCCGGCATTTACATGCCCTCGGCGAATGCCGACGGGTTGCCGGGATCTATCGAGCCGCGAACGCCGGATTTGGATGATGCGCGCAGCGGCGCGGCAACTTATTTTTACGCTCCGCGCAAGCGGAGTAATGGGTCCCGGGCATAAAGCCCGGGATGACACCCAAAAACAGCGGAAACCATCATGTCCCGTGATGACCTGATCAAGCATGGCAAGGCTGTGCGGACGAGCTTGGCGCAAACGCCGGCCGCCACCGAGTCCGCGCCCGGCTTCGAAGATTTCATGGCCGAGCTGGAATTCGCCGGCATCTGGGACCGGCCGAACCTCGCCAAGCCCGACCGCGCGATTTGCACGCTCGCCGCACTGTCCGTGTTGCAGCGGCTCGATGCGCTCGACGGCATGACGGCCACCGCGCTCGATCTCGGGCTTTCCCCGCGCAACATCGTCGAGGTGTTCGTGCAGGTCGGCCTCTACGCGGGGTTCGTGACGACGCGCGCCTCGGCAAAGGTGGCGCATCGCGTCTTCGCCCAACGCAAACTCTCCATTCCGGCAGAACCACCGCGCACCGACAGCCTTGGCGAACTGGACCGCATCGGCCACGAGGTGATGGCCAAACTGCACGGCGCACGCGCGACAGGTGGCTACGCGGCGCCGAACAATGCGATCACCGGCGCGCTTTATCCCTCAGCGATCCGCTACGGCTACGGCGAATTGTGGTCCAGGCCCGGCCTCGATCACCGCCAACGGATGCTGTGTGCGATCGCAGCCTTCACCGCCATGGGCCTCGAAAGCCAATTGGAGAAGTTCTCGGCCTCGGCGCTGAACGTCGGTCTGAGTAAAGCCGAAATCATCGAAGCCGTCATCCAAACCGGACCCTACGGCGGCTTCCCGCGCGCACTGAACGGACTCGGAATTTTAACGCGTTCGTTGGCGTGAGACCAGCGTCGCGGGACGAAGCGTAGGCGTAGTAGGCGTAGGTTGGGTCAAGCTCCAGCGCAACCCACCATCTCCCGACGGAGCAAGCATTGTTGGGTCTCGAAGCGCAGGCTCGACCCAACCTACCAGTGTCATCCTCGCAACGCTGCGGCCGTCTCGGCAAGCGCCGTGATCCCAGCCCAATCCTGTTTCGCGACAAGCTTGGCGGGTGCCACCCAGGAACCACCAACCGCTGCCACATTCGGCAAGGCCAGATACGTGGCCGCATTCGACGCATCGATGCCGCCGGTCGGGCAAAAACTGATGTGAGCCAGCGGCGCCGACAGCGCTTTCAGGGCCGCAGCGCCGCCAAGCGCTTCGGCGGGGAAGAATTTCAGCACGCTATAGCCGAGATCGGCGAGCGCCATGGCCTCGCTGGCCGTGGCAGCGCCCGGCAGAAACGGCACCGGCCAACGCTCCGCAGCTTCCATGAGGCGCGGCGTCATGCCGGGCGAGACGATGAACCGGGCACCCGCCGTGAGAGCGTCCGCGCCCTGCTCCGGTGTCAGCACCGTGCCGGCGCCGACGAGCACGTCGGGCAATTCAGCGCGGATGCGGCGAATGGTGGCCAACGCGGCCTCGGTCCTAAGCGTGACCTCGATGATGGCAAGCCCGCCGGTCACCAGGGCACGGACCAGCGCCACACCCTCGTCCACCGTGCCGATCGTCAGCACCGGCACGACACCGACGCGGGTCAGTACGCCGCGCAGCGCCTTGTTGTGTTTGCTCTGCATATGAACACCATTCGAGAACGCAGTGCCGTCGGCGCGCAAATTTCAAAACCGGTCCGCGCGAGAGGGGGCGGGATCGGTGTAGGGTGTTTCGCCGGTCATCATTTCAGCCAACAGGCGGCCCGTGGATGGCCCCAACGTAAAACCCAGATGCTGGTGCCCGAAATCGAGCCAAAGGCCGGGTTTGCCTGGTGCGCGGCCAATGACGGGCACCATGTCCGGCAGACACGGACGACGGCCAAGCCACGGCTCCACCTCGACGCGGCCCGCGAGCGGGAAAATTTCGCGCGCGAAGGGCTCCACCGCGTTGAGCTGCACCGGCGTTTTCGGCGCATCACGGCGTCCAAACTCCGCCCCCGTCGTCAGGCGAATCCCACGCGACATCTGCGTCAGCGAGAAGCCGTACTCGGCATCGATGACGGGCCGCGACAGGGTTGCATTACCATCGGCGCGGTAATGCATGTGATAACCGCGCTTCCAGCCGAGCGGGATTTTGAGCCCTTGTGCCTTGGTAATATCGTCAGACCAGGGGCCGAGCGCTACCACGGCTTCCCGGGCTTCGAGCCAACCGGTCCGCGTGGCGACCCGCCAACCAGCGCCGCCCGATTCCAGCGATTTTGCCTCGCCCTCGATCATCTGACCTCCGAGCTTGACGAAGAGGTCGGCGTAGGCCTTGCCCAGCGCACCGGGGTCACCGATCGAAACCGGGTCCGTCAAATGGATGCCGCCAACGAAGCGGTCCTTGAGATGCGGTTCGAGTGCCGCCAGTTCCGCCTTGTCGATGCCGGTGAAGCCAATGCCGAACGCCTTCTTGTCGGCCTCGTCCTCGCGCAATGCCGCCTCGAGCTTTTCCGGCGAGCGGTAGGCGCGGACATAGCCGGTGCGGCGGATCATGCCCAAAACGCCGGCTTCCTGCATCAAGGCTTCGTGCTCGGTGACGCAGCGCTCGATGATTGGCAACATTGCCCGAGAACTCTTCGCTTTGCCTTCAGGCGTCGATGCCTGCCAGTACTTGAAGAGCCAGGGCGCGATGCGCGGCAAGGCCGTCAGATGATAATGCGCTTCGGTCGAGTTGTTCTTGGCGTAGCGCAAAATCGTCGCCCACTCGCGCGGGAACATGTAGGGGATGACGCCCTCACGCTGGATGATGCCGGCGTTGCCAAAGGACGTCTCTTCGGCCGGGCCGCGGCGGTCGACCAGAGCCACGGCCCGGCCGCGCTTCTGCAGTTGGATGGCGGCGGCAATGCCGACCATACCGGCGCCGAGAACGATGACGTCAACTTTCATAGGAGCGGGCGCCTTCAATGAATGGGCGGGGATCAGCGCATGACGGTTACGGACGCGGCGGCTAGCCCGAGAGGAACGATCGATTTGATCTCCCAATTATACATGAAGGCGGTAGGGCACCACCACCTGCCTGAAACCGTCGTTATTTTTCCTGGAAAAACTCCAGCAGCAGGCGCGCCACGGCTTCGGGTTGCTCTTCCGGCACGAAATGCCCGCACGCCGGCAGCACCACGCCGCGCACGTCGGTTGCCACGCGTTTGAGGCTTGCCTCGACGTCGCCGCCACGCCCGCGTCCGTGCGGATAGCTGACGCCGCCGCCGATGGCGAGCACGGGCATCGGCAGGCGGAAACCGGTCGCCAACAGGGCGGCGTTGTCCTTCGCGTCCTGGGCTAAGTTCCTGTAGAAATCGAAGCCCGCCCTGAGCGCTCCCGGCTGCCTGTAGGTGCGCACGAACTCGTCCAGATCCTGGTCGCTGATGGCGCCGGCTTTGTAGGCGAACGTCTGGTAGAACCACTGCAGATAAATGCGCTCGCGGCCCTTGATGAGCGCTTCCGGCAGATCGGGCGTCATGTGGAACTGGTGGTGCCAGCGGCGGCCGCCCTGGCTGAAATCGCCGCCGTCGCCTGGTATGACGACATCGATGATGGAGAGCTTTTTCACCGCGTCCGGGTGCGCGGCGGCGAGCGCGAAGGCTGTAGGCCCACCCCAGTCATGGCCGACGAGATAGAGCGACTTATGCCCGAGATTTTCCGACACCAGACGCCAGATATCGTTGGCGACGGTCTTCTTGTCGTAGCCGGTGAGCGGCCGCGAGGAATCGCCAAGGCCCCGCAAGTCGGGCGCGATGACAGTGTGATGCTCGGCCAGCGCCGGGATCACGTGGCGCCATTCGTACCAGGTCTGCGGCCAGCCATGCAGCAGGACAACCGGCGGGCCGTCAGGCGTTTTGGGCCCAGCTGTCACGTAGTGCAGCATGACCTCGCCGACTTCGGCGTAATTGTGCGTGAGTTGCATGTCGAAGACCCGCTGAACCGCCACTGACAATCAAATATTGCTGAAGCTGCCGCCACGTCCGCGGCCATCGGCAAAACGAGCGGCACCCGCTTGCCCCTCGGCCTTGACGGCGGCGACACCCGCCGCGAACTCGGCCTTCATCGCATCGTCGAAGGGCTTGTCCCATTGCTGGAACACCGACGCCCGGTCGAGCCGCATGCAAAGTTCGGGGAACCGCGCGATCTCGAGCGCCAGCGCCTCGGCGGATTTGCGCGCCTCGCCTTTCGGAACAACCCTGTTGGCAAGGCCGAAGGCCAACGCCTCCTCGGCGCCGACGGCGCGGCCGGTCAAGATCATGTCGAGGGCGCGGCTCTGGCCGATGAGGCGCGGCAAGCGCACCGTGCCGCCATCGATCAACGGCACGCCCCAGCGCCGGCAATAGACGCCGAACGTCGCGTCGACCTCGATCACTCTGAGATCGCACCAGATCGCAAGTTCCAGTCCGCCGGCGACGGCGTGTCCTGCGACGGCGGCGATTGTGGGCTTCGTGAGTTTCAAGCGCGACGGCCCCATGGGCCCATCGCCGTCAAGTTTGTAGCGCTTGAGCCGCTCGCCCGAGGCGACAGTCTTGAGATCGGCGCCAGCGCAGAAGGCGCCGCCCGCCCCCCACAGCACCGCGACCTTGGCGCTGTCATCGGCCTCGAAGGCGCGGAACGCCTCCGCCAGCCCTTCCGCCGTGTCGTTGTCGACGGCGTTGCGGACCTCCGGACGGTTGATGATGACCGTGACGACCGGCCCCTCGCGCTCGACCAGAACTTTACCTTTGATGTCGATGCTCATGTTCCCCACGCACCCGATTGCCACGCATGAGCGCAATGTTTGCCGCCAAAGCGGATGCGTTGCAACAGGTGCGGTATCAGGGTGACGGCGTGACAGTCAGAGCATGGCGAATTGCAAAGTGCGCCGGCACGGCTGGATTGCGGTGGAGATGGCGAGGCGTGAACATGTCCGCAGCGCCACCAACATCGAGTGACGATGGAACGAACGTAGCTGGCGAAGCCGCACCTGACCGGAGCCGTTGCGCCCGCCGGCACGTGCCGCCCGTGTAATCGTTGGCGTGATGGCTACTTCCGCAAACCCGCACCGCACCTCACCCGCCGCGTTTGGCCTTCTGCAGGCCCTCGCGCGCCAGTTCGTCGGCCCGCTCGTTCTCGACGTCGCCGGCGTGGCCCTTGACCCATTCCCACTTGATCTTGTGGCGTAGCCGCGCCTGGTCCAGCCGTTGCCACAACTCCACATTCTTGACGGGCTTCTTGTCGGCGGTTTTCCAGCCATTCTTCTTCCAGCCGAAAATCCACTTGCCGATGCCGTCCTGCACGTACTTGGAGTCCGTGTACAACGTCACGTTGGACGGCCCCTTCAAGGCTTCCAGCGCCGAAATGGCGGCCATCAGCTCCATGCGATTGTTGGTGGTCGGCGTTTCGCCGCCAGACAGCTCCCGGCGGTGGCCGCCGGACATCAGGATCGCACCCCAGCCGCCGGGACCCGGATTTCCCGAGCACGCACCGTCTGTGTAAATTACGATATCGGGCCGCGCCTCGGCTGCCGGCTCGTCGCCACTCATGAGGTTCCCTCCAGGCCGTAGTCGCGCGGCGACGCCACCGCCTGATGAAAGCGAAGGCGACGCGTATATTCGGCCGGGTCCTTCCGCTGTACCAGCGCATCGGACGGCGTGTTGATCCAATCGTAGGCGCGCGTCAGCAGGAAGCGCAGCGCCGAGCCGCGCGAGAGGACGGGCAGCGCATTTTTCTCGGGCCCGCTCAGCGGCCGCACGCTCTCATAGCCCTTCAGCAGGGCGCGGCCCTTGGTGACATTGAACGAATAATCGGTCTCGAAGCACCAGGCATTGAGGCAGACGGCGACGTCGTAGGCCAGCGCGTCCGTGCACGCGAAATAGAAGTCGATGACACCGGACAGCCGGCCGTCGAGAAAGAAAGCATTATCGGGAAAAAGATCGGCATGAATGACGCCGGCCTCGAGCCCGGCGGGCCAGGCGGACTCCAGAAAGCTGAGCTCATCGGCGATGGTGGCGCCAAGATCCGGCGCAATTTCATCGGCCCGCGCGCGGAAACGTTCAAACAGCGGACGCCAGCTCGCAAGCCCCAAGCCGTTCTCGCGGCGCATGGGGAAACTGCGGCCCGCCAGATGCAGCCGCGCCAGCGCTTCGCCGATGGCCGCGCAATGCTCGACCGCGGGCCTTCGGATCCACACGCCCTCGAGGAACGAGACGAGTGCCGCAGGCCGGCCCTCGAGCTCGCGCAGATTGCGGCCGGCGAGATCACGAACCGGCGTTGGGCAGGAAAGCCCGGCCGCCGCCAGATGCTCCATCAGCCCAAGGAAAAACGGCAGTTCCTCAGGCTTCACGCGCTTTTCGTAGAGCGTGAGGATGAAGGGACCTCTTTCGGTCGTGACGAGATAATTCGTGTTCTCGACGCCCTCGGCGATGCCTTTGTAGGAGAGCAAACGCCCAAGCCCGTAGCTCGCGATGAACGCCGCCAGAGCGTCGTCGGCGACTTCCGTATAGACTGCCATGGGTGCGTGGCCCCTGTTTTTCGGTCACTTGGTTTTGCGGCAACTCGCGAGACTGATCGGGCGAACCGAAACAACAGCGCCCTCACCCCGCTCCCGGCCCCTCGCGCAGCTCCCGCGGTACGTTGAAGGCGATGCGCTCCTCCGCCGTCGTCACAGTTTCGACTGTCACCGTGAAGCGGGTGCGCAAGGCCGCGATCATCTCGTCGACCAGGACTTCCGGCGCCGAGGCGCCAGCCGATATGCCGAGCGTGCCGGGATTGCCGATCTCGTCCCAGGGCATCTCGCTCGCCCGTTGCACCAGCAGTGCCTTCGGGCAGCCCGAGCGTTGTGCGACCTCGACGAGCCGCAGCGAGTTCGAGCTGTTTGGTGCACCAACCACAAGCACACAGCCTGAGCGCGGCGCGATGGCCTTCACAGCGGCCTGCCGGTTGGTCGTCGCATAGCAGATGTCCTCCTTGTGCGGCCCGACGATGGCGGGAAACCGCTCGTTGAGGACGCGCACGATCTCCGCCGTATCGTCGACCGAGAGCGTCGTCTGCGTGATGAAGGCCAGCCGTTTGGGGTCACGCGGGGTGAACCGGCGGGCATCCTCGGCCGTCTCGATCAGGGACACCGTGTTGTCGGGCAACTGCCCCATGGTGCCGACCACTTCCGGGTGGCCGGCATGGCCGATCAGGACGATCTCCAGCCCCTGTGCGTGATGCCGCTCGGCTTCGACGTGAACCTTCGAGACGAGAGGGCAGGTGGCGTCCAGGAAGAACATCCGGCGGGCCTTGGCGTCTGCTGGCACCGATTTTGGCACTCCATGTGCTGAAAATATCACAGGCGCCGTCGTTTCCGGGATCTCGTGCAACTCTTCGACGAAAATTGCGCCCTTCCGCCTTAATTCTTCCACTACGAATCTGTTGTGAACGATCTCGTGGCGGACGTAGACGGGCGGTCCGTATTTCTTCAACGCCAGCTCGACGATCTGGATGGCCCTGTCGACGCCCGCGCAGAACCCTCTGGGAGCCGCCAGAAGCACCGACAGGGGCGGCAGGCCCGCGGTGGTGGGCGATGATAGGGGTGATGGCATTTGGGCAGTCCGGGCAATAATCGGTTACGAGAGTTGAGCGGGTGGTGTGACGTTTCGGTAAGCTCTGATGAGGTGCTACACTTGACTCTGCAAGC
Source organism: Hyphomicrobiales bacterium (assembly GCA_025353015.1). Lineage (GTDB taxonomy): Bacteria > Pseudomonadota > Alphaproteobacteria > Rhizobiales > Hyphomicrobiaceae. The sequence continues at coordinate 22,046 of JANXRM010000147.1, read as the reverse complement.
CGACAAGCGTCATGCTTGTCCATACCGGGTTGGGGAAGTAGGGTCAGCGGCGCGTCAGATGCTGCGGCCGGGATTTAACGGGGATTCGGTGACACATCCAGTTTCAGAAGCTTCGGGCGCCTGCGCCCGAAGCGGTGGACGCATCCTAGGTCGTGCGGCCTGTCGGCTGTTGCCGTTGGCCCTGCTGTCGGTGACGCTTAGTGGCTGCGGCATGTCGTCCCTGACATCCGGATTCGGCGGTGGGATGTTCGGCGGGGGCAATGCCTCGAAGTCCTCCAATGAGCCGCTGACCAACGAAAAAATGCTCACGGCTGCGAAATCTGAAAGCCAAATGGGCGTCGGCGGAGATTTGGCGGGCGGCTGCCCCCGGTTCCAGGTCTGGCCACGCGACCATCACGTAACGATCTATGAGCCCGGTCGCGCCGGTGACGGTTTGGCCGTCATGCATCGCGGTGAAATTACCCAGACCGCCCGCGAATGCCAGATCGAGGGTACGCGCGTCACTGTGAAGTACGGGTTCTCGGGCCGCGTCCTGCTCGGACCACGCGGCAAGGCGGGTAGTGTCACATTGCCCGTGAAAGTGTTCGTCTCTGACGCCAAGCGTGAGCGCATCCAGAACGACCAGGGTGCCATCGACGTCGCCGTAACTCTGGATAAGCCCATCGGCTATTTCTCAGCCGTCAAGACCATCACTTTCACGATTCCGGAAGGCACGCGCCCAGGGGAATTCGAAGTCTTCGTGGGCTTCGACCAGAAGGCGCCAGGCGCGGGTTGAGACTCACGGGTTGACGGCTGCGGACTCGAAATCGTTCCGCCACGAATAAGACTACCACAACAAAATTTGGCGACGGTTGACTTCAACCCGTGCGGCCGTATGTTCGTTGAATCGTCATTCGACGCCAGCGGAAGAGACCGGCTGTGTTAGATCGCCAATCGCGCGATCAGGCAACGACCGGCGCCGAAGGAGCAACCGCCCCGGAACCTCTCAGGCAACAGGGACCGCTGGCCGATGACACTCTGGAAAGCAACGACGCGGACGTGTCTGCGCCGTTCACCGAAGGGGTAATAGGGTTTTGAATTGGAGGCAGCAGGCTGAACCTTTGCTGGATCCACGGGCCGGTTGCGCAGTAGGCAACCGAAGGCCCGCCCAAAACTCTCAAATCTCTCAGGTCCCGTGACAGAGGGGGCTTCACCCGTGCGCATCCGCGTGCGGCGGCGAAGCTAACCCGAGGAGCCCGACATGGCACCCGTCACACTGGCACCTGAAACGCCGCTGAAACGAACCCCGCTCCACGATCTGCATGTGTCGCTTGGCGCTAAGATGGTGCCGTTTTCGGGCTACGAAATGCCGGTGCAGTACCCCTTGGGCGTACTCAAGGAGCACCTTTGGACGCGGGAAAAAGCCGGACTGTTCGATGTCGCGCATATGGGGCTTTGTTTTCTACAGGGGCCCGACCACGCGACCACGGCTCGGGCGCTCGAGTCTTTGGTGCCCGCCGATCTCATCAGCCTGAAACCGGGCCAGCAGCGCTACACGCAATTGCTCGACGGATCTGGCGGCATCCTGGACGATCTGATGGTGACCCGTTCACCCGAGCCGGTTGAAAACGGGACGTTGGTCCTGGTCGTCAACGCTGCCTGCAAGGACGCCGACTTTGCCCATATCCGGTCCCGGTTACCCGCGGACGTCAAGCTGTTCGTGACGAGCGAGCGGGCCCTTCTTGCCTTGCAAGGTCCAGCCGCCGCCGCAGTTCTCGAGCCCCATTTTGCGGGCGCCACGGACTTGGCCTTCATGACCGGGCGATTTGGGAAGCTCCTGGGTCAAACCGTGTTTTTGACGCGCTCGGGATACACCGGCGAGGACGGTTATGAAATTGCAGCACCGGCGGACTCGGCATCTGCGATCTGGCAGGCCTTGGCCGCCGACCCACGCGTGCAGCCCATTGGCCTTGGCGCCCGTGATAGCTTGCGGCTGGAAGCCGGGCTCTGCCTCTACGGGCACGACATCGACACGACAACGAGCCCCATCGAGGCTGGTCTCGCCTGGTCGATCCAGAAGCGGCGACGGCTGGAAGGCGGGTTTCCAGGCGCGGCGCGAATCCAACGCGAGCTGCAGGATGGCCCGTCGCGCCGCCGCGTTGGTATCAAACCGGACGGCAGGGCACCCGCACGCGAGGGCGCGGAAATCCTGTCCGCATCCGGCGAGAAAATTGGCACGGTCACATCAGGCGGCTTCGGGCCGACGGTCAACGGTCCCATCGCCATGGGCTACGTCGCGAGCGACAATGCCAAACCGGGCAGCAAGGTACAACTGGTCGTGCGCGGCAAACCGCTGCCGGCCGAGATCGTGAGTCTACCGTTTGCGCCGCACCGCTATTTCCGAAAATAGGAACCGGCTGGAAACGGTGTTTGGTTTTGGCCTGACACCGCTCGCACCGCCGAGACCTTGGTGCCAGGCTGAAGCCAGGCACCAAACGAAACGACTGAGCAAGAGGGGACACATGGAAAAATTCAGCAAAGACCACGAGTGGGTGCGCGTCGACGGCGATACCGCCACCATCGGCATCACCAAGCATGCCGCGGAACAACTGGGCGACGTCGTGTTCGTCGAGGTGCCTGACATGGGCCGAACGGTGGCGGCTGGCGAGCCCTGCGCCGTCGTCGAAAGCGTCAAGGCCGCGAGCGACGTCTATGCTCCGGTGTCGGGCGCGGTGGTGGATGCGAATGCGGAGATCGCCGCCAACCCTGCGGCCGTCAACGAGGACCCTGAAGGCAAAGGCTGGTTCTTCAAGCTGAAATTGAGTAACGCGGGGGAACTGGCCGGTCTCATGGATCGCGCCGCCTACGAGCAGTTCGTGAAGGACAACGCCTGATGCGCTACCTGCCCCTGTCCGACGCCGACCGCGCCGACATGCGCGCCAAAATCGGCATCGGCTCGATCGACGATCTTTTCGACGCCGTGCCGCGCGACAAGCTCCTCAAGTCGTTACCAAACCTGCCACGGGCCAAGGGCGAGTTGGAGGTCGAGCGCGAACTCGGCCTGCTGGCGGGCAAGAACACGCCCGCGGGCTCCGTTCCCTTCTTCGTCGGCGCCGGCGCTTATCGCCACCATGTACCGGCGACCGTCGACCACCTCATCCAGCGGTCGGAGTTTCTGACAAGCTACACGCCCTATCAGCCCGAGATCACACAGGGCACGTTGCAGGTCCTTTATGAATTCCAGACACAGGTGGCGTGCCTGACCGGCATGGATGTGGCGAACGCCTCCATGTACGACGGCTCGACGGCAACGGCCGAGGCCGTGCTGATGGCGCATCGCGTGACCAAACGAAAGAAGGCACTGCTGTCAGGAGGCTTGCACCCGCAGTACGCCGACGTTATCGCGACGCTTGCCCATTTCGGTAGCTCGCAGGTCGTGGCGCTGGCGCCCGATCCCTCAGGCGTCGAGGACATCATTGCGCGCATCGACAGCGATACGTCGTGCGTCGTCGTGCAGTACCCGAGCTTCTACGGCTCGATCCGCGACCTGAAACCCATCGCCGACGCGGCGCACGCCAAAGGCGCGTTGCTGATCGTCGCTGTCACCGAGGTCGTGGCCCTCGGGCTGATCAAGTCGCCGGGCGAAATGGGCGCCGACATCGTCACGGCGGAAGGCCAGTCGATCGGCAACGGCCTGACGTTCGGTGGTCCCTACGTCGGCCTCTTCGCCACGCGCGACAAGCTCGTCCGCCAGATGCCCGGGCGCCTTGCGGGCGAAACCGTGGATGCGGAGGGACGGCGCGGGTTCGTGTTGACGCTCTCGACGCGCGAGCAGCACATCCGGCGCGAGAAAGCGACCAGCAACATCTGCACGAACTCGGGATTGTGCGCGTTGGCGTTCACGATCCACATGACGTTGCTCGGTGAAGCGGGCCTGCGGCGGCTGGCGGCGATCAATCACGCCAATGCCTGCCATTTGGCTGATTTGCTCGGCAAGATTTCCGGCGTCGAGGTTGTAACTTCAGCCTACTTCAACGAGTTCACGGTGCGCCTGCCCGGTGATGCGGCCAAAGTCATCGACAAGCTGGCGGACAAGGGCATTCTCGGCGGCGTGCCGGTGTCGCGGTTATTGCCTGGCAAGCCTGAGGTCGCAAATTTGATCGTCGTCGCATCTACCGAGATCAACACGGACTCGGACCGCGCGGCGTATGCGGCTGCATTGAAGGCGGTGTTGTAATGGCAGAAATCACAATATCGATGTCATTCTCGCGCTTCTCGCGAGAACCCATGTCGCGGCGAGTGCGGATTTCGCGGCTGGTTCACACGCGGCACCGCATCCGTCATACCCTGACGCTTGCGCCCGTTGGCCGATGGGTCCTCGGCAACTCGCCTGCGGCTCGGCCAAGGATGACAATTGATATATTCATGACTCGGCACCAGAGGGCCCGATAATGGCCTCGCTCGACACGGCGTCGCTGCCGGAAGAGTTGGCGAAGGCCACCGCATTGCGGGAGCGCTTTACGACATGCTGCCTGACGATTGGCGATACGACCCCCAGCGCCGACGGCGTGGCCGGCGCGATCGCCCAGCATCTGGCTGAAACGCTGGCAACCGAGCTTCCCGCCGCCGCGCAAATCATCTGGCACGACCGTATCCTGCGGCCGCTCAAGGCCGATGTGACGAAGCCGTTGGCGGCCCGCGCCATCGGTCAGCTTCGCTCCTGGCCATCGGCGCGGGTTGCCGAACTCGCCCGCGCACTGACCGAGATCGAGGCTATCCTCGTCGATCACGAAAACGAAGTGCATCACGAAGTCATCTACGCCGAAATTTCACGGACGTATTCGTGACCGTGCATCGCCGGTCGATTTGAACCAAGCCGTCGCCGTATCCCCGCGCCGGATGCGCAAGTGGGCATCCGAAGGCGAAAGAGAGAGACTCCCATGAACACGCAAGGCCGCCCGACCGCGCCCGGCAGCGCCACCAAGTCCGACGCGCAAACCTTCACCGGCCACCGCGGCCTCGATCATGAGGAGCCGCTGCTGTTTGAAAGCGGGCGTGCTGACACGACCGGCGTCGATTTGGCCGAGCCGAAACGTCAACACACCCGCCTCGGTGGACTGGAGCGCCAGGCGCCAATCGGCCTGCCAGGGCTGACCGAGCCCGAGACCATGCGCCATTATGTGCGCCTGTCACGCAAAAACTACGCCATCGACAGCGGGCTTTATCCGCTGGGCTCGTGCACGATGAAGCACAATCCCCGCCTCAACGAGAAGATGGCGCGGTTGCCTGGTTTTGGCGACATCCACCCGCTGCAACCGCAGAAGACCGTGCAAGGCGCGATTGGGCTGATGGAGGCGTTGGCGGGTTACCTCATGGAATTGACGGGCATGCCCGCTGTCACCTTGTCGCCGAAAGCCGGCGCGCACGGCGAGTTGGCTGGCATGCTCTGCATCAAGGCGGCGCACGAGGCGCGACACGTGACGGATGGGGGCTCGAAGCGCAACGTCGTGCTCGTGCCCGACAGCGCACACGGCACCAATCCGGCAACCGCGGCGTTCATGGGCTATGCCGTGAAATCGATCGCCGCACGGGACGACGGCACGGTCTCGGCTGACGCGGTGAAGGCGGCGCTCGGGCCTGATGTCGCGGCCATCATGCTGACCAATCCGAACACGTGCGGCCTGTTCGAGCCCGAGGTGGTGGAGATCGCGCGCGTCGTGCACGAAGCCGGCGCCTACTTCTACTGTGACGGCGCCAACTTCAACGCCATCGTCGGCAAGGTGCGCCCCGGCGATCTCGGCATCGATGCCATGCACATCAATCTGCACAAGACGTTCTCGACGCCGCATGGCGGTGGTGGTCCAGGCTCAGGCCCGGTCGTGCTGTCGGCGGCGCTGGCGCCCTTCGCGCCGCTGCCCTACGCGCACCATACGAAGGACGGCTATCGTCTGGTCGAGCACGCATCGGAACGCGTGGACGGGCACACGCCGTTCGGGCGGCTTACCGCGTTCCATGGCCAGATGGGCATGTTCGTGCGCGCGCTCGCCTACATGCTGAGCCACGGCAGCGACGGCATGCGGCAGGCGTCGGAAGATGCCGTGCTCAATGCCAATTACGTGCGCGCGGGGTTGCGCCATCTCATGAGCCAGCCGTTCGGCGACAAGCCGTGCATGCACGAGGTGCTGTTCGACGATGCGTGGCTGAAGGACACCGGCGTCACCACGCTCGATTTTGCCAAGGCGATGATCGACGAGGGCTATCATCCCATGACCATGTATTTCCCACTGGTCGTGCACGGCGCCATGCTGATCGAGCCGACGGAATCAGAATCGAAACACTCGCTGGACCTCTTCATCGCGACGCTGGCGGATCTGGCGCGCGACGCCAAAACAGGAAACGACAAGCGGCGTTTCAAGGAGGCGCCGCGATTGGCGCCACGCCGCCGCCTCGACGAGACCAAGGCCGCGCGCGAGCCGAAGTTGCGCTGGCGGCCGCCTGCCCCCAAAATCGCCGCGGAATAAAAAGCAGCCGCGTTGATGCACGCGGTTGGGGGGAACAATGGCCGACCAGACACTGCAAGCCGACGCCGTCCTGGCGCGTGGCCACTATTTGCAAGGCGTGCTGCTCCTTGGCCTGAGCGCGGTCGCCTATTCGAGTGCCGGCCTCTTCGTGCGCATGATCGGCCGTGACACCGCAACGATCCTGTTCTGGCGCGGGCTTTTCACGATTGCAGCCGTCGTCGCTTTTCTGATCTGGCGCAACGGCTGCACCGAGACACGGCGCCAGTTTCGCGAGATGGGGCGGCCAGGCATTTACGTCGCATTCTGCCAGGCCGGCTCGATGGCCTGCTTCATCTCCTCGCTGCAGTTTACGACCGTGGCGAACAACTCCATCATCTTTGGCACCGGCCCATTCCTAACCGCGGGCCTCGCGTGGTTTATGATCCGCGAGCGGCCCTCGGTCGAAACGATCACGCTTTCGCTGGTGGCGCTCGCGGGTGCGCTGCTGGTCGTTGGCAGCTCCATCATGGTGTCGCGTGAGAGCCTCTTTGGCGATGCGCTTGCCGTGCTGATGACCCTGTTGTTTGCCGTGAAAACCGTGCTCGTCCGCCAGCAACGGGGACGCTCGATGATCCCGGCCGGATGCCTCGGTGCGCTGTTTGGCTCCATCGGCGCTGCGCCCTTCGTGCACGACTGGTCGATCCAGATGCGGGAGCTGGTGCTGTTCGCCTTGTTCGGGTTCACGCAGCAGGGTGCCGGCCTCATCCTGTCGACGCTCGGCACCGCGCGCGTGCCGGCAGCGCACGCAGCCCTGGTGCTCTCGCTCGATCTGCCGATGTCGCCGGCCTGGGTTTGGCTGATCCTCGGGGAACGGCCGACTGCAATGGGATTGGCCGGCGGCCTGATCGTGCTGGCCGCCATCGTGGCGCACATCGTCATCGAAGGGCGGCGGCGGGGATAGGATCGATCGGCTAGCGCTGCGAATATGCTGTTGGGCAGCCCGTCCGATATCGCAGCTCTGCCAGCACCACCTTGGAAAACTGGCTTGGAACACTGGCTTGGAACACTGGCTTGGAACACTGGCTTGGAACACTGGCATTGCCACCGGGAAGGCGCTGCCCTTAGTCTGTCGGGAACACGAAAGTAACGGCTTTAACGGGAGACCCAAATGGCTGCAGCAATGATCGACGGCAAGAGCCCAATGCGCGAACGGTTGAAGAAGGGCGAGCTCGCCATCGGCGTGGGGTTGAGGCAGGCGCGTACCGTGGATATCGCGCCGGCCATGAAGACCTGTGGCTACGACTGGCTGTTCATCGACTGCGAGCACAATTCGATGACGCTCGACATGGCGGTGCAGATCTCGGTCACCGCCAACGCCTGCGGCATCACGCCGATCGTGCGTGTGCCGCAGGGCCAGCTCGACATGGCGACGCGCGTGCTTGATGGCGGCGCCTACGGCATCGTCATGCCGCACGTCGACACGGCGGAGGAGGCGAAGGCAATCGCCGACCGCCTGCGCTATCCCCCGGTCGGCAAGCGCTCGATCGGCGGGACCATGCCGCAACTGGGCTTTGCACAGCTCCCGGCGGCCGAGTCGACTAAGATCGTCAACGACAACCTGATGGTGATCGTGATGCTGGAAAGCCCGCTCGCCATCAAAAACGCAGACGCGATCGCAGCCGTGCCTGGGATCGACGTACTGCTCGTCGGGACCAGCGACTTGACGCTGGAAATGGGCCTGCCCGGCCAGCTCATGCATGCGGAGGTCGTCAAGGCCTATCAGACCGTGGTCGACGCCTGTAAGAAGCACAAGAAGTGGGCCGGCATGGGCGGTGTTTACACCGACGAAGGCCTCACCAAATACATCGGCATGGGCGTCAAATGCGTTCTCGCCGGCAACGACATGCCGTTCCTGATGCAGGCCGCGACCGCGCGCGAAAAGCATTTGCGTGGATTGAAGTGATTGATCTCCCCATTGAGTGCAGAAATGGGGAGAGGGGATCAACTTGGGGGGCTTTCCAATGACAGCTGCGGCGATGGCCGTTGTCGCCGTCAGCGTGCTCGGCACGTCGTTCTTGTCAGGCATTTTCGGCATGGCGGGCGGATTGATCCTGCTTGGCGTGCTGCTGCTGTTCATGGACGTCGTGCCGGCCATGGTGCTGTTCGGCACGATCCAGATGGGCGCCAATGGCTGGCGGGCACTGCTCTGGCGGTCGCATATCCAATGGACACTGGTCTGGCGCTACATTATCGGCGCGACGGCCGCATTCTTCGTCATGCGCACGGTTGCGTTTGTGCCCGACAAGGCGCTGCTTTTCATCGGCCTTGGACTTTTGCCGTTCCTGGCCGAAGCGCTGCCCGAGAAATACTATCCCGACATCACCCGGCCGGGCGGGCCGTACATCTGCGGCGGCGTCATCATGGTGCTGCAGCTGATCGCGGGCGCCGCCGGGCATATCCTCGATATGTTTTTCCAAAAGAGCGGGCTCGACCGGCGCGGCATCGTCGGCACCAAGGCGGTTTGTCAGACCATCGCGCATTTCTTCCGCATCATCTATTTCAGCTCGCTTGCAACCGCCTTCGATGCGCAGGTGCCGTGGTGGGCCTTTGTCGGTGCGTTGGGGCTGGCCTTCACGGGCACGTCGATGGCGTCCTATGTGCTCGAGCGCATGAGCGATGCCGATTTTCGATTGTGGAGCCGGCGCATCGTGTTCGGAGTCGGCACCGTGTTTCTGGTGCGCGGCCTGTGGTTGCTCGCCGAGACGCGGTTTGCGTAGGGTGCAAAGTCGGAGAGTGCATGTATGGACGGCACCCGAACACTTCGCTGAAACGCCGAAATCCACTTGCATCCCGGGCGCCGTCCATACATGCACCCTACGATCAGGAGAGTGGCGCGCTTTTCTTGCAGAACCGCACCAACGCGACGACCGATAGGCAGCCGAGGCACGCCGCAAGCCCCGCCACCCACAGCGCGCCTGATGGGCTGATGCGTCCGATGATGAAGGCAAAGAGCACGGGTGCCAGCGCGTTGGCGATGTTCTGCGGGACCATCAGCAGCCCCATATACCTGCCGTACTCACGTGCCCCGAACAGCGCCAGCGGCAGTGTATTGCGCGCAACCGCAAAGAGGCCGTGGCCAAGTCCCATCAACAGGCAGAACACCACGGCCGTCGGCACTGAAACGCCGCCAAGCAGGAACGCGGAAAAGCTCAGCGTCGTCATAACGGCCGAGCCCATCGCCGTCGTCAAAATCGAATGCTTGCCCGGCGACATCAGTTCGGCAAAGCGCGCCGTCGCCTGCATGGGGCCGACCAGCGCCCACACCCAGACGGCGCTGTCGCGCGAGAGGCCAAGTCCCTTGAAGACGTCGATGACCTGCATATAGAGGCCCCACGTCAGCAGACCTTCGGTACAGGACCAGATCGTGAGAAGGATGAAGGCCTGACGGCGAGCGTCCGGCGGCAGCATGCCTTCGGCGGGGGTTGCCGCCTTGGTTTTCGATCCGATGCCCGCATCCAATGCATGATCCGGGCTCGCCCGATGGCGCAGCACGAACCAATGAATGGGCGCGCAGATGCCGACGTGCAGCAGCGCGAACAAGAGGTAGGCGTTGCGCCAGCCGATATGATCCAGCAGCCAGGCGCTGAAGGGCAGGAACACGGTGCCCGTCAGGCCCGAGATCAGGGTCAGCCCCGTGATGGCGCGACGGGCATTTGGGCCGACGACCTGGACGAGCCCGGGCATGGCTGCATTGTTCAGCATCATCGGCATGGCGATGCCGAACAACACCCAGCCGAAGAGATACGTGACCAATCCGCGGGCCGTGCCTTGCGCCAGCATCGCCAAGGCCGCGATCAGCGAGCCGGCCACCATGACGTGGCGCGCTCCGAGGCGGTCGACCAATTGACCGATCCGCGGCGCCAGCAGTGCCGACACCAGCAGCATGACCGTGATGCCGCCGAACACCCACTCACGTTCTAGCCCGAGGCTTTGGCCGATCGGCGTGCCGAAGATGGTCAGCGCCGTAAAGGTCGAGCCCCAGCCGATGATCTGCGTCGTGCCGAGCCCGAGGATCGCGCGCAGCGTATCCCGCTTCTCACGGGCTGCCTGATAGGTGGCTTCTGTGTACACGCTGGCTGCCGATCCCCTGGTCATTCGTCGAGACTCGAAGGCTATACCGTCCGGTAGCCGCCGTCCGCCATGACGATGGTTCCGGTGACGTAGCCAGCCATATCCGAGGCCAGGAAGATCGCGGGCCCGACGATGTCCTCGGGAGAGCCGGGGCGGCCCAAGGGCGTGTGCTGCATGAAGCGGGCGACGAGATCAGGGTTGTTGGCGCGCGCCTGCTCATTCAGCGGGGTCTCGATCAGGCCGGGGCCGATGGCGTTGACGCGAACGCCGTCGGGTCCCAATTCAGCGGCGAGTGCCCGCGTGAAGCCGAGCACACCATGTTTGGACGTGGTGTAGGCCGGCGAGTTGGGCGTGCGCACGTGCATGAACGACTGGATCGAGGCAATGTTGACGATGCGTCCCTTGGTGGCGCGTAGCGTGCCGAGAAATGCATGCGTGACGTTGAACACCCCCGTCAGGTTGATGGCGATGATGTCCTCCCAATCCTTGAACACAGCTTCGTCGGCGGCGGTGAAGGGGTTTCGACGGTTGATGCCGGCGTTGTTGACCAGGATCGACACTTTTCCCACTGACTTCGCGATGTCTGCGGCGCGCGCATGGCAGGCCACCCGGTCGGTCACGTCGAGCTTGAAGCTGTGAGCCTTGCCTCCGCTGTCCTTGATGGCCTTGGCGGTGGCTACTGCCGCCTCGCCGTTGGCGTCGAGGATGATGACTTCGGCACCCTCGCGCGCGTATCCCTTCGAGATGGCTTGGCCAATACCCGAGCCACCGCCTGTCACGACGGCAAGGTGCCCCTTGAGAAGTCCGCTCATGTTTCCATGCTCCTGCGATATGGGTCCGGCCCCGATCCTCGACTGAAATCCGGGTGGCGCCAAGGGCTGATCGACGTGTTTTCCTCTGCTCGTCCTCGACATGTCCTCGGCGACCATTGTCTCGGTCGTTTGAATTGCCGGCGTTCGCACGTTCGCGCTACGCTGCCGCCGATCCATCATGGCCAATCGCCGCCGACGCAGCACAGAAAGCACCCCATGTCCGACGACATCTCCCGACGGTTGGCCACGTTTGTCGCAACGGCGCGGCAACAGGATCTCCCCGCCACGGTGCAACATGACGCCAAGCGCGCGATCCTGAATATGTTCGCCGCCGGCTTCGGGGGGTGCCGCGACGCGGCCGCCGATGCCATGATCAAGGTGATCACCCCATTTTCAGGTACGCCCAAAGCTCACGTGATCGGGCGCAGCGAGCGGCTGGATGCCGCCAGCGCCGCCTGGGTCAACGCCGCCATCGCCAACGTGCTCGATTTCGACGACACGCATCTGGCGACCGTCATCCACCCGACATCGCCAATCGCGCCGGCCCTGCTGGCGTTCGCGGAAATGCGGTCCGATGCCGGCAAACCTATCGCTGGCGCCGACCTGCTGCATGCCTTCGCCCTCGGCGTCGAGGTCACGTGCCGGATCGGCAACGCCATTTCGCCTGGCCATTACAATCGCGGCTGGCACATCACCGGTACCTGCGGTGTGTTGGGGGCGGCGGCGGCGATGTCGCGACTGTTGCAGCTGGATGCGGAGCGGACACTCTGGGCGCTCGGCAATGCGGCAACGCAGGCGGCGGGCCTCGTCGAAACGCTGGGTTTTCATGCGAAAAGCCTAAATCCGGCGAATGCAGCGCGGGGTGGGATGCTTGCAGCGTTGCTGGCGGAGGCGGGCTTGTCTGGTCCGCCCCGGCCGATCGAGGGACAGCGCGGCTTCCTCAAGGTGCTGGCCGACAAGGTCGAACCATCACGGCTGGCGATGGGACTTGGCGAGACCTGGGAGTTGTCACTCAACGCCTTGAAGCCCTACCCGTGCGGCGTGGTGCTGCATCCGGTCATCGACGCCTGCCTGGACCTGCGGGCCAAGCCGGGCTTCGACGTCGCCCAAATCGAGCGCGTCGCGGTGCGCGGCAATTCGCTGCTGAAGGCCCGCGCCGACCGCCAGGTCACGACTGGACGCGAGGCGCAGGTGTGCCTTTCGCACACCGTTGCCGTGTCGCTTTTGCTCGGCCGCGCTGGGCCGCCAGAATATACCGACGCCCTGGTCAACGATCCAGCCATCCGGCAGATCGCGAACCGGGTGGTCATGGTGGTCGATGACACAATTCCCGTCGAAGCGGCTGTGGTCGAGGCCACGTTCCAGGGCGGCGCCAAGTTGCAGATCCACGTGCCGAATGCCCGCGGCAGTCTTGGCCGGCCGATGACGGAAGCCGAGGTCGAAGCGAAACTGGCCGATCAGGCGCGTCTCAACGTCCCCGGCCACGACGTAAGGCGTCTGGCCGATAGCGTCTGGGGGCTCGACCGGGCACCGGATGCGGCGATCGCCATCCGGCACGCCGCGGCAAAGTGATCAGGGAGCGGCCGGGGTGCTGGCCTTGGCGGGGCGCCTTGGCTAATGTCCGGCGGCCTCGAGAGTCGTTCGTCTCGAGATTCTGGACTGGAAACAACTCGATGACCGACTTCGCCACCCAGCGCAAATTCATGGTCGATACCCAGGTTCGCCCCAGCGACGTGACGGACCGGCGCATCATCCGGGCCATGCTGGAGGTGCCGCGCGAGGCCTTTGTGCCCGCGGCCCTGCAGTCTATCGCTTATATGGACGAGCAAATCCGGCTGATCGACGGCAAACCCGGCCGCTATCTGCTGGCGCCGCGGACGCTCGCCAAGATGATCCAGAGCCTTGATGTTTCGGCCGATAACGCCGTGCTCGATATCGGTGGCGGAACGGGCTATTCGGCGGCTTTGCTGGCGAAGCTCGCCAAGCGAGTGGTGGCTGTGGAAGTGGCGCCTGCTTTAACCAATCTGGCGCAGGCGCAACTGGCAGCACTACCGGCGGTAAAGCAGGTGGTGGGCGATCTCGCGGCGGGTGCGGCCGGCGACGGCCCCTACGATGCCATCCTGGTCAATGGCGCGGTCGAGGACATTCCGGCAGGCTTGCTGGATCAGTTGAAAGACCAGGGCCGCCTTGTGGCGGTTCGCGTGGAGCGGGGCGTCGGCCGGGCGACACTATGGCGCCGCTACGGCGTGAAGTTCGACAGCCGCGCCCTGTTCGATGCCGGCGCATCGATCCTGCCGGGCTTCGAGCGCAAGGCTGAATTCATATTCTGACCTTGCCCGGCGCTTGACCACGCACACCGGCGCTACAGCCAGATTACAATGACGGCTGCCCGCAATTTGTCGGACATGAGGCTTTCATAGGCCTGCTGGTCTATGGGCATTGCCGGCTGGGGCGCGCCGGCCATTTACGTTTCATTCAGCGAATCAGCAGCGAATGCGGACGTGGGTCGAGATGCGATTCGACCCTCCGGCTCGCACACGATTCCCGTCTGGGAACGAACACTGAGCCGGGGTTGCCTCGGGTCGGTAGGAGCCGGTAGCATGCGGGTTCACATTTCAGTCGATCGTTGCACAATCGCCAAACCCGCGCGGTTCGTTCGGGATAGCCTTGGCGTGGCCACTCTCTTCGCCGTGCTGCTGGCTGGAACTGTGCTGCCGGTTGCAGCCGAGACCCTGCAGCAGGCGTTGGCCGGTGCCTATCAGCGGAACCCGAAACTGGACGCCGAACGTGCGCGTCTGCGCGCCACCGACGAAGAAGCGCCGCGCGCCAGCGCCGGTTTTCGGCCACAGATCACCGGCACCGCGGACACAGGCCGGGCCTCGACGATTTACAAGCCGGCCTCGACGCAGACCGGCGACACCAACCCCTGGGGCTATCAAATCAACGTCTCGCAATCGTTGTTCAGCGGCTTTCGCACGATGAACGCCGTCAGCGAAGCGGAGGCGACGATCCGGGCCGGCCGCGAGAACCTGCGCAACGTCGAGCAACAGGTGCTCCTCGACGCGGTCACGGCCTACAGCGACGTCGTCCGCGACCAGGCGATCGCCAAACTGCGCGAACGCAACGTCGAGGTCCTGACGAAGGAATTGACGGCAACGGAAGCCCGCCGGGCCGTTCGCGAGGTCACGCGCACGGATCTGGCCCAGGCCCAGGCCCGCCGCGCCCGGTCGGTCTCGCAACTCGATACCGCCCGCGCCAACTTGAAGGCCAGCCGCGCCGCCTTCGAGAAAACCATTGGCCACGCACCGGCCAAACTGGCGCCGCCGGTTCCGCCGCAGAGGCTCCTGCCCAAGACGCTGGAGGACAGTGTCGCCATCGGCGAAAAGGAAAACCCAAACGTCGTCGCGGCCCTGTATCGGGAGCAGGCAGCCCGCTTTACGATCGACAAGATCCGGGGCGAATTGCTGCCGGAAGTCAGGGTCGAGGCCAGCTACGGCCAGCGCTACAACCCAACGACGCAGATCCAGGAACAGGACAGCGCCCAGATCACCGGACGCCTGACGGTCCCCCTCTACGAGGGCGGGGAAACCTATGCCCGGGTGCGGCAAGCCAAGCACACACATATCAGCCGCCTGCAGGAGATCGAACAGAACCGGACGGAAACGCAGGCCAGCGTTATCCAATCCTGGTCGCGCTATGGCGCGGCCAAATCGCAGCTGAAATCCGATCAGGTGCTGGTCGAATCGAACCGGGTCGCCCTCGAAGGCGTGCGCGAGGAAGAGCGCGTCGGCCAGCGGACGCTCCTCGATGTCCTGAACGCTGAACAGGAACTCCTGGACGCCGAGGTGCAGCTCACGACCACGCGGCGGGACCTGATCGTCGCGGCCTATACGTTGATCTCGCAAACAGGTCGCCTGAATGTTGAACACCTTGGCATCGTGGACAATGCCTACGATCCAACCGTTCATTATGAGGAAGTCAATTCCAAGTGGTTCGGGCTGGACATCACCCGGGCGGACGGACGGACCGAGCAGATGGACGTGACCGTCGAAAGCGATCCAAGCTGGGTTATGGACGAGGAAAATCAATAAGTTGTAGTGCCTGTCACCGTGACCCATCAACCCAGCGAGTGTGGGCCTTTGGCCACGCTTCAGTGGAAAACCTGCAGGTGCGTCATTTTTCGATGCCGGTTGCAATTTGATTCGCCAGCCATTGGGTCTAAGTTGTGGACAACATGGTGGGTGTAAAGCCGACGCGCGATTGAATCAGTGTAGCGCTCCAAACAGGCAGTCGATGACTGTTCGAGGAGTGCAGGCGTAAAGCGCTGCAACGGCAGGTGACATGGACACGGCGTCATTGGATTACTTGCGCTTGGTGGGCGGCGGCGTGTTGCGTGGCGGCTTGTTGCGTGGCGGCACGTCGCGCGCAGCCTTGCTCATACTCGTGCCGATGATCGTTTTGTGTGGCAACGCCCCAGCAGCGCGTGCCGAGTCGCTCGGCGACGCCTTGGGTTCCACCTACAAAACCAATCCCCGTCTCGACGCCGCTCGCGCCACCTTGCGCGCCACGGACGAGGAAGTTGCCCGCGCCAAGTCCGGCTACCGGCCGACCGTCACCGGCACGGCGAGCGCCGGCTATCAACGGACTGACACGAACCCCAAGTCGACGCTCGATGGCGAGGTCCATCCCAAGACGTACGGCGTCAACGTCGTTCAACCCATCTTTCGCGGATTTCGTACGCTGAATGGCGTCCGCGTGGCAGAAGCGACCGTGCGTGCCGGCCGGGAAACCCTGCGCACCGTCGAACAGGCGGTCATGCTTGAGGCCGCAACCGCCTACATGGACGTGGTCCGGGACCAAGCTATTGTCCGGCTTCGCGAAAACAACGTCACTGTGCTGTCGAAGGAACTGAAGGCGACCCAGGACCGATTTTCGGTCGGCGAAGTCACGCGAACGGACGTCGCCCAGGCCGAAGCCCGGCGCGCGGCGTCCGTGTCGGCGTTGGATGCCGCCAAGTCCAGCCTCAAAACCAGCCGTGGCACCTTCGAGCGCGTGGTCGGCCACGCTCCGGAAAACCTTAAGCCGCAGAAACCACAGGAAAAACTGCTGCCGAAATCGCTGGAAGAAGCGATCGCGATCGGAGCCAAGGAAAATCCAGCCGTGGTCGCGGCCCTCTATCGCGAGCAGGCCGCGAAATATACCGTTGACGTAACCTATGGCGAGTTGCTGCCGACTGTGCAGCTGGAAGCCGCCTACACCCACAACTACGATACGACGAAGCTCATCGACGAGCAGGAAGTGTCGTCGGTTACGGGCCGCGTCAACATCCCCTTGTACCCGGCCGGCGAAGTGCAAGCCCGCGTCCGCCAGTCGAAGCACACCCACGTCAGCCGCCTGCAGGAAATCGAACAGAACCGCACGGAGATCCAATCCGGCGTCGTCACTGCCTGGTCGCAACTCGTGGCAGCGCGCGCACAGCTTATTTCGGACCGTGCGCAGGTGGCCGCAACCCGGACGGCACTGGCCGGCGTTCGCGAGGAGGAGCGGGTCGGACAACGCACGCTGCTGGACGTCTTGAACGCCGAACAGGAAGCGCTGAACGCCGAAGTGTCCTTGGTCACGACCGAGCGGAACCTCGTTGTTGCGTCCTATACCGTGCTTAGCGCGGTCGGCCGTTTGACCATGCCGAACCTCGGCGTCATCGAGCAAGTCTATGATCCGGAAATGCATTATTTCGAAGTCCGGCGGAAGTGGTGGGGCGTCAGCATTACCCGCCCGGACGGCCGCCGCGAGCGCTTGGAACTTTGGGAGACGCACGGCTCCGACCACGAGTCGATGAAGTAGCGGCAACACTGCACCTCCCTTCGGCCGGAGCGCATCCCTTTCAACGGATACGGGCTTCATCGGGCAAGGCTCCATCGGGCGAGGCTTCGACGGGCATTGGCGCCCATGTCGGCGCAAGCGGGGCTGCCGTCATCCCGGGCCGGAGGCCGCAATTGCCATCTCGCCGCCATGCCCCTGCCTTCAATGCCCCCTACACCGCTCCGATGACTTCGATCCGGTCGAACTCAGTCTGGTTGCGTTTGGTCCGGCAAACATTGGCTGTGCAGCAGCCTGATTGCCGCCCGCACCGCGATTGATGCTGGCCGGTATTCATAGTAGGACCGGCTCGGAATGTGTGTGTCGCTGAGGCACCCGTCGCGGGAACCAGGCCGGCAGAGGACACGAGGGGAGAGCGTCATGTCGCAAGCGGAAAAGGCAAGCGAACCGAGCATGGAAGAGATTCTCTCTTCTATCCGAAAGATCATTTCCGAGGACCCGGTCGCCAAGGTGCCAGCCGTTGCCCCGCCGCTGTCCGCCGCGGCCGGTGCTGCTCCATCCAAGCCAACACCGGCGCCAACGCCAAACGGGCTTCTAGCGTCGCTTGGCCGGGCGGCCGCAGCCAGCTTGAATCCGGGCCTGCACGGCGGCAGTCCCCCAGCACCAGCTGCGCAAGGACTGAATGGTCAAGGATTGGCCGCGCCAGGAATGGCTGGACAAGGGATGGCCACGCAAGCGCCGACAACGA
The DNA here is from genome assembly GCA_025353015.1 of Hyphomicrobiales bacterium. Lineage (GTDB taxonomy): Bacteria > Pseudomonadota > Alphaproteobacteria > Rhizobiales > Hyphomicrobiaceae. The sequence goes on along the minus strand of JANXRM010000147.1, from coordinate 4,056 downwards.
CTTCGTCTCCTGCCGCCACGTCATCTCCATCTCCCGGCGGACCAGGACAATCGGCATCGGCCAAACCCGCCGCGGATAGTTTGGACGATATTCTGGGATTGGCTGATGGTCCGGTCCTCGTAGCGGTGTCGCCACCCGTGGCAGTGCCTACGGCGAAGCCGTCGCTGAGCCTGCCCTCGTGGATGACGCAAAAGCCGGCTCCGGCACCACAGGCGGCTGTGCAGCCGCAGTTGGAGCGGCCGGCTCTGCGCGAAACCCAAACGGCCACGGCAGCATCGGCGTCGCAGCCGACGGCGAACCAGACATCGGCCCCGATAACGTTGCCGCCGCAATCGCGAGAGGCTCCCCTGTCACAGCCAGCGGCCTCAGTGTCAGCCTTTGACGGTGCGCAGCAACAACCGAGCCGGTCCGATTTTGGCGCCGTCGTTCCAGGCCGCTCGGCAGCTGCGGTGTCACCAGAGCCATCGGCCGCCACGCCGCCGAAAGCCAGTGCGCCACAGACCGGCGGGCCGCGATTGAGCGACTTTAGGCCAGATGCGTTCGCGGATCGCCTGAACGGTGGCATGCATCGGGCGCAGCAGATACCTTTGCCGGCTGCATCGGCGCCGGAGCCCAATGGTCGAGATGACGTTGCGGTGCCGTCGGCGGCGACCGTTCAGTTGCCACGCACGGCGTCAGCCAATCCTGCCGCTCCGCCTGCCGCTGCCGACCTACAGCCCGAGATACCGGCAAAGGCTCCGCCCGCCTCGATGGCACAAGATGCCTCAATGCCGGCAGCAAATCCGGAAGCCGTGCTTAAGCCGAGCGCCATTCCTGAGCCGGTGAAGGCCGAAGCGCCGACGGCCGCTGTGCAGTTGCCACTCCAGACGATCTCGGCGCCGCTCGCCAATGCCCGATCGGCGACCACGGCGAACAAACCCGCCATGAACGGGCCGGTCGTCAACGCGCCAACCGACGCACCTGCTGCGGCGACTGAGCCCACGCCAGCGGCGGCCGCCGTCACGACTGCGCGACCCGACGAGCCGACACGAACGATGGAAGACACCGTCGCCGAGTTGCTGCGGCCGATGCTGCGCCAGTGGCTCGACACCAACATGCCGCGCGTGGTGGAAAAGGCGCTGCGCGTGGAGCTTGCCGCCTCCGCCCAGCCGAAACCAGATGCTGCGAAGCACTGACGTTCGCCCCACGGGGTAACATTTGACGGCTGGGCGAGAGGATCGTCCAGCCGTTTCTGATTCTCGGGCGCCGTTGACGGTCGCAGCCCTGCGGCGTACCACCGGCACAATCCTTCATTGCAATCGTTCAGACGAGCAAATCCGTCCATGCAAGAGACCAAATACCAGCCCGCCGACATCGAAGCACGCATCCACGACGCGTGGGAGAAAGCGGCTGCCTTCAAGGCCGGCCGCCCGGATCTGACGCCCGAGCAACGCGCCAAGGCTGCCCCCTATTGCATCGTCATCCCGCCGCCGAACGTCACCGGCTCGCTGCACATGGGGCACGCGCTCAATAACACGCTGCAGGACGTGCTCTGCCGCTTCGAGCGCATGCGCGGCAAAGATGTGCTCTGGCAGCCGGGCACCGATCATGCGGGTATTGCAACGCAGCTCGTCGTGTCCCGGCAATTGGCCGAACAGCAGATCCATTACAAGGACTTGGGCCGTGACAAATTCCTGGAGAAGGTCTGGCAGTGGAAAGCCGAATCCGGCGGCACCATCGTCAACCAGTTGAAGCGCCTTGGCGCCTCCTGCGACTGGAGCCGCGAGCGCTTCACCATGGACGAAGGGCTGTCGAAGGCCGTCCTCAAGGTGTTCGTCGATCTCTACAAGGCTGGCCTCATCTACAAGGACAAGCGGCTGGTCAACTGGGACCCGGAATTCCAGTCCGCCGTTTCGGATCTCGAGGTGGAACCGCGCGAGCACACCGGCAGCTTCAAGTGGGCGCGCGACCAGAGGGACAAGGACGGCAACGCCGTGCCGTTCGACGGGGCCAAGCTCAACCGGATCCTCGACAAGGATCCGAGCGGGCACATGTATTACATCAAGTATGCGATCAAAGACGCTCCGGATGAGTTCGTGATGGTGGCGACGACGCGGCCGGAGACGATGCTCGGCGATACCGGCGTTGCGATTCATCCTGAGAATCCCAAGCTCAAGCAGCTCATCGGCCGGACGTGCGTGCTGCCGCTGGTCGGCCGCGAAATCCCGATCGTCGGCGACGACTACGCCGATCCGGAGAAGGGCACGGGCGCGGTGAAGATCACGCCAGCGCACGACTTCAATGATTGGGAGGTCGGCAAGCGCTGCAAGCTCGCGGTGATCAATATTCTCGACGCGACGGCTAAGCTCAATGACACCGTGCCCGAAGCCTATCGCGGCCTCGACCGTTTCGACGCGCGAAAAAAGATCGTCGCGGAATTGGAAGCGATGGGCGCGCTCGAAAAGATCGAGCCGAACACGCATTCCGTGCCGCACGCGCAGCGTGGCGACGCCATCGTCGAGCCGTGGCTGACGGACCAATGGTATGCGGACGCCGCAACCTTGGCCAAGCCCGCACTAGAAGCCGTGCGCGCGGGCAAAACGAAATTTGTTCCAGAAAAATACACGGCGGATTATTTCCGCTGGCTCGAAAACATTCAGCCCTGGTGCATCTCGCGGCAACTCTGGTGGGGCCACCAGATACCGGCGTGGTATGGGCCTGATGGAAAGGTGTTCGTCGCGCTCGATGAGGCGGACGCTCAAGCGCAGGCCAAGGTCCACTACAAAAAAGACGAACCGCTAATTCGCGACCCCGACGTGCTCGACACGTGGTTCTCCTCCGCGTTGTGGCCGTTCTCGACGCTGGGCTGGCCGGATGCCACGCCCGAGGTGAAGCGGTACTACCCGACGGCCTGCCTCGTCACCGGCTTCGACATCATCTTCTTCTGGGTCGCGCGCATGATGATGATGGGCGTGCATTTCATGCCAAAGGAGCGGCCTGACGCTCCGTCTTCGGAATGGGTGCCGTTCCGCGACGTCTACATCCACGGCCTGGTGCGCGACGCCAAGGGACGCAAGATGTCGAAGTCCATCGGCAACGTCATCGACCCGCTGAAGATCATCGACCAGTACGGTGCCGACGCGCTGCGCTTCACGCTGGCCGCCCTCGCCACGCAGGGCCGCGACGTCAAGCTCGACGACAATCGCGTCGAGGGTTATCGCAACTTTGCAACCAAGCTTTGGAACGCCACGCGCTTCGCCGAAATGAACGAATGCCGCCGCGTCGAAGGTTTCGATCCGAAATCAGTCAAGCACACCGTCAACCGCTGGATCGCGGGCGAAACGGAACGCGCGGCGGCGGCAGTCACGACAGCCGTCGAGGCCTACAAGTTCAACGAAGCGGCAACCGCGGCCTATGAGTTCGGCTGGGGCACGTTCTGCGACTGGTACGTGGAGCTGACGAAGCCGATTCTTGCCGCCGCGCCTGATGCCGAAGGTGGGCAACTGAAGGCGCAAGAAATAGAGGCGGCGAAGGCTGAAACGCGCGCCATGACTGCGTGGGTTCTTGACCAGGTGTTGGCGCTGCTGCATCCGTTCATGCCCTTCATCACCGAAGAACTGTGGGCGAAGACCGGAGCGCACGGACCGAAACGGACGAAGCTACTCGCGCTGTCAAATTGGCCTCAACATAAGGGCCTGGCCGATGCCCAGGCCGACGACGAAATCGTCTGGCTGGTCCGGCTCATCTCGGAGATCCGCTCGGTGCGCTCGGAAATGAACGTGCCGGCCGGCGCAAAAGTACCGCTGGTGCTGGCGGGCAGTTCGCCCGAAACCAAGGCGCGCGCAGAGCGCCACGCGGAAACGATCCAGCGGCTGGCGCGCATCGCGACGATCACGCATGGCGATCAGGCGCCGAAAGGTTCGGCCCAGGTTGTCGTCGGTGAGACGACGGTGGCGCTACCGCTGTCCGGTATCATCGACATGGCCGCCGAGAAAAAGCGCATGGCCAAGGAAATCGAGAAGGTCGACGCCGAGATCAAGAAGGGTGCCGCCCGCCTCGCCAACCCGCAGGTTCTCG
>JANXRM010000190.1 GCA_025353015.1 Hyphomicrobiales bacterium | reverse complement strand
TTGATCGGACGCGTCGACGGCGACCGAATGCGCGCCGACCGACTTCGCGAGCTCGGCAAACTGCTCAGGCTTGCGCGACGCCAGAACTAACTTGTAGCCCCGAGCATGCAGCGCCCGCGCGAGGGACGCTGAAATGCCGCTGCCGGTGCCGACGATGAGAGCCGTTTTCGGTGCCGATTTGGTCGCAGATTGAGCCATGGTTTGAAGCCTCAGGTTGGAACGATGATGAGCGCAGCCCGCTCGTGATCTGGCGGCCAGACGTCAGCAACGACTCTGCTGGCCAATCCAAAACTCAATCGAACGTGATGACGCCGCGGGCGACCTGACCCCGCATCATGATCTGGAAGGCTTCGTTGATCTCCTCGAACTTGTAGGTGCGAGAAATGAGGTCATCGAGGTTGATACGCTTTTCCATTGCCATATCGGCAAGGATGCCGAAATCGACGTTCGGGCGTACCGAACCGTAGTAGGTGCCAGAGAGCGTTTTCTCGGTGTAGACCATGCCCGCTGGCGCGATAGGGGCGGTTGCCGAGAACGCGGGAATGCCGACGATGACAGCGTGGCCGGCCGGTGCCAGCGAGTCGACGATCTGCACTGTGGTTGCGCCCGTGCCGATGGCATCGAAAGCGTAGTCGACGCCGAGACCCGTTATTTCCATAATGGCTTTGATGGGGTCCTGTTTCTTGCTGTTGACGATGTGTGTCGCCCCGAAGTGCGTCGCCATCTGCAATTTGTTGTCCAGCAGGTCGCAGGCGATGATCGTCCGGGCGCCCGCGAGCCGCGCGCCCTGGATCACGTTCAAGCCGACGCCGCCGCAACCAACGACGAGGACGCTCGAACCGGCCTCCACCTTGGCGTGGCGGATGGCAGCTCCAACGCCGGTCGCGACCGAACAACCGATGATGGCTGCGTGTGTCCATGGCAGATCCTTGCGGACGGGGACGAGCTGCTCAGCGGGGCACACCGAGTATTCGGTGAAGGTGCCGATGCGCGCCATGACGTTCAAAGGTTCGCCGTTGAGCTTCACGCGCGTGGTGCCGTCGTGCATGACGAAGCGCGAGGTGTCGTTGTGCCCAATACAGAGAACCGTGCGGCCGCGCGAGCAATAGGGACAGTGACCGCAGTTGGGGCGAAACGAGAAAATAACGTGATCGCCCTTTTTGACGTTCGTCACGCCGGGGCCGACCTCGACCACCTCGCCGGCGGCCTCGTGGCCGAGCACCATCGGCAGCGGTAACGGCCAGTCGCCGATCATGATGTGCCAGTCGGACATGCAGATACCGGCCGCGCGCACCTTGACGCGCGCTTCGCCGGCCTTCGGCCCATCCTGCTCCAGATCCATGATTTCGAGCGGCTTGTTGACGGCCGTCAGGACGGCGGCGCGGGTTTTGGCCATGGCTGTAATCCTCGGGGTGAAAGGCTAGTCCCTGTTGGCCCAAGTCTGCCCGATGAGCGGTGCCAGGCACAAGGTCGTTTAGAGGCGCGGATGTGAAGTGTCGGGGATGTGCAGTTGTCAGCGGCCGTGCGAACCGGCACACTCACTTATGCCCGGAAGGCAACGGCGGTCCGTTGGGCCGGTCTCATGTCAAAAAATACGAAACAGGGAAACGCTATGAAACTTGCGTATTTCGATGACTTCAAGCTCGGTGTCGTTGTCGGCGACACTGTCGTGGATGTGTCCGGCTTGGTGCAGGATATTCCGCACGTCGCGCAAGAAGATATCATGGCTGGCCTGATCGAGCGGTTCCAGAGCTATCGCCCGAAGCTTGAAAAGGCTGCAAAGGAAGCCAAGGGCATTCCGCTCGCCTCTGTGCGGCTGCGCCCGCCGCTGCCCCGGCCCGTCAACATCGACTGCATGGCCGTCAATTACATGGAGGACGGCACGCGCGACGCGCCGGCGCCGATCAACGCCTTCTCGAAAGCCCGCGGCGCCATTGTCGGTCCTGGCGACACGATGGTGCTGCCGGATGTACCCGCCGCCGTGTTCGAGGGCGAGGCTGAAATGGCGCTCGTCATCGGCAAACGCGCACGAAACGTGAAGGCCGCCGACGCCATGCAGTATGTTTTCGGCTATGTGAATTTCATTGACGGGTCGGCGCGAGGACTGGCGCCCATGAACAACGTCTTCTATCAGATGAAGTCGCGCGACACATTTGCGCCGATCGGGCCGTGGATCGTGACGGCGGACGAAATTCCGAACCCGCAGAAGCTGCAAATCAAGCTTTGGAACAACGGGCAGCTTCGCCAGAACTTCGGCACGGACGATATGGCGCACGACATCAAGCGCTGCGTCGAGTGGGTGTCCTCCATCCATACGCTGGAGCCGGGCGATATTCTGGCGACCGGCACGAACCATCGCGGGCTGCATGCGTTCCACGACGGCGACGCGATCGAGTTGGAGACGGAGGGCTTGGGCCGCCTCAAGTTCAACGTGCGCGATGAATTGAAGCGCACGTGGGAAAAGGAAACGCGGTTGCAGCGCCAGGAGCGGGGCATCAACCCGCTCGCACCGCAGACCGGTGGCAAGTACACGCCAAAGGGGTGACGCGTGAGGGTGGGTGCCTGGCTTTTAGCCTGGCACCTGATGTTGGGCGACAGGGTGTCAGGCTAAAGCCAGACACCGAGGGTACTTCCATGAAATGGCGCATCGGCGATGTGACGGTCACCAAGATCGTCGAGCTTGAAGCGACGGGCGGCAGCCGGTTCATTCTACCGGATGCGAGCCCCGAGGCGATCCGGCCGATTTCGTGGCTGATTCCACATTTCGCCGACGAGCAGGGCCGCCTCAAGATGAGCATCCACGCGCTGCTGGTGGAAGCGCCGGGCGCTGATGGTAAGGGGCGACGGATTATCGTCGACACGTGCCTGGGCAACGACAAGAAGCATCGCCGCATCCCAACTTGGAACGACCGCGCGGGCACATTCCTCGCGGACATGACAGCGGCCGGCTTTCCGCCCGAGACGATCGATACAGTGCTGTGCACGCATCTCCACGTCGATCACGTCGGCTGGAACACGCGATGGGACGGGGCCAAGTGGGTGCCGACGTTTCGCAAGGCCAAGTATCTCTTCGGCCGCGTCGAGTTCGAGCATTGGAGCCGGCAAACCGCGCGCGAGGACATGGTGCACGTGGTGGCGGACAGCATCACGCCGATCATGGAAGCGGGGCTGGCGCAGCTTGTCGAGTGGGATCATGAAATCTGCCCCGGCGTGCGGTTGACGCCGACAACGGGGCATTCGCCGGGGCATACCAGTGTGCTGATTTCGTCGCAGGGTGAGGATGCGATGATCACGGGTGATTTCGCGCATCATCCCTGCCAGCTGGCGCATCCGGAGTGGGCATCGACGGCGGATTTCGACAAGCCGGCAGCGGAAGCCACGCGCCGGCGCTTGTTCGGTGAACTCGCGGGCAAGCCCATTCTCGTGATCGGCACGCATTTTTCGGGGCCGACGGCGGGCCGCGTGGTGCGCGACGGTGACGCGTGGAAAATGCTGGTTTGAAACGTAGGTCGGGTCGAGGAACGAGACCCGACAGCCACGAACTCAACCGAAGTTGTCGGGTCTCGTAAGAGCAGGGCACTACCCGGCCCGCGGTCAACTGAAGGAATCGACTTATGACGCCCAAACGCGCCGCACATCTCGCAACCGCTGCATTCATCGCTTTGCTCGCAACAGGAAAAGGACCAGCCATGTCTCAAGAACGCCTCGGGGTGATCCCGCCGGAGAAGATGACGGATGCCCAGAAGAAGGCTTCGGCCGAGTTTGCGGAAGGCCGCGGCTATGCGGTGCGCGGGCCGTTCGCGGCTCTGATCCGCAGCCCGGAAGTGATGCTGCGCGCCAAGGCCATGGGCGATTATCTGCGCTTCAAGAGCACAATTCCGGCCAAGCTCAACGAGTTGGCAATCTGCGTCACGGCACGCCAATGGGGCCAGAGCTATGAGTGGCACGCGCATGCGCCGCTGGCGATCAAAGCCGGTTTGAATCCGGAAATCCTGGAAGCGGTGAAAGAAGGCCGCCGCCCGAAGTCCATCGATGCCGACGAGGAACTGGTCATCGATTTCTCGACGGAGCTGCACCAGAACAAGAGCGTCAGCGACGCGACCTATGCGCGGGCGGTGACGCGGTTCGGCGAGCAGGGTGT
>JANXRM010000139.1 GCA_025353015.1 Hyphomicrobiales bacterium | reverse complement strand
GCGCGAGGCGGCTGCGGCCGCCTGACCGCGCACCAGCCAATCAGCCCTACTCGAACTTGAAGCTCGCGTCGGTCTGGCCTGCTGCGCTGACCAGGGTTGCCCGGATCGTGCGGCCCTTGAGATCGGCGATGTCGGCACCGTCTGTCAAATCGACGACGAAGCGGTGGATGCCATCGCGGGGTTCGCCTGATGGCTTCGCCAGCGGTACCCAGATGCCTTCAGGCGCCTCGAGAAAGATGTCGGCCTCTTTGCCATCACCCGGGAAAACGGCATCGATGGTGATCGTCGGCTTGGCGCTCTGGATTTCCACAGTCACTTGCTTGATCTGCGGATCGTCGGCTTTACGGTTCGCCGGTTCGCGCGGCACGTGCGCCAAGCTGGCCGTAAGACCTGTGCCCGCAGGCTTTGCGGCGGCCTCCGGCGGCAAGGTCAACTCGAGCGTCGGCTGAACGGGCACGCAGACGTCCTTGCAAACGCCGTATTCGAGGCCGAGCTTCAGTTTGACCGGTCGCGCCGGGTCTATTGGCTTGACGAGCACCGGCAGAACCACCGTGCCCTTGTAGCCGATGGTGTCGCCCTCGCGATCCGAGAACCTGTGTGGTGCGGGGAAAAGGGGCGTCGCCTCCGCCAGGTTCTCGCTGCCCGCCCAATCGAACCGGGGCGGCACGCCTGAGGTCCCGGGTGTGCGCCAATAGGTCTTCCAACCGTTCTCCATTACGATTTCGATACCCGCGATCAGGCGCGCTTTGCCGCCAGCCTGATTGCCCGCCGTCTGGTTGCCCGCCGTCTGGCCAGCGACTGAGGCCCCGCCGCCGACAAGGCGAACCTTCGTCGCATGCTCACTGGTCCAGGGTGAAGCGTAGCCGGCCTCTTCCGCCGAGGCGTGCGCGATGCCCGCAGCGATGCCCAATGCGAGGCTCATGGCGGCGGCCAGCAGACGCTGGGCATAGATTAGGCCGGTGGACTGGGCAGCATAAGCCATCGGTATCGTTCCCCTGGGTTGTTGCCTCAATGTAGGGGCCGCGTGCCGGTCCGCCAATTCACAAGTACCATGAACCCACTGACATTATTGCGAGTTGCGGCATTTGTCCGCTTCCCAGGGACCGCCTTTGAAGGCTAAGTTGATGTGATGCGCACCCCACTTCGGCGGATAAAGAGCCAGAACGAAGGCTCCCTGCAAGGCCAACTGCTGATCGCCATGCCGACCATGAGCGACAAGCGGTTCCATCGATCCTTGATCTATATGTGTACCCACTCGCCGGAAGGGGCGATGGGGCTGATCATCAATCAGCGCGCCAAGAACATTTCGTTTGGCGATCTTATGCGGCAACTCAAGATCACCACGAGCGACGACGACCCGCAGGAGCCTTTGCCGACGACCGTTTACATGGGCGGGCCGGTTTCCACGCAGCGGGGCTTTGTGCTGCACAGCGGCGACTATTATGCCTCCGAGACCACACTGGCGATCACGAACGACATCTGCCTGACCGCGACGCTGGACATCCTCAAGGCTATCGCTCAAGGCAAAGGGCCCGAGCAATCGCTGTTGGCTCTCGGCTATTCCGGTTGGGCCGGCGGCCAACTCGAAACGGAGATCCAGGCCAACGGCTGGCTGCATTGTACCGCAGACAAGGACTTGGTATTCGGCGTCGACTTGGAACTCAAGTATGACCGCGCGTTGTCGAAGCTCGGCATCAATCTGTCCCAACTCGTGAGCGAGGCCGGCCACGCATAACGAGCCACACTTGATAGCGGCACGCTGGGCGAGCGACGCCTGACTGGTCGCCGTTAGGCACTGCTCAGCCGGATCAGCGCAAGGCCCACCATGACGATCAGGCCCGCGACGACGCGCACGGGCAACAATGGCTCGCGCAACAGAAAATAGCCGATACCAGCCGCGAACAGAACGCTCGTTTCGCGCACCGCGGCCACCAGCGCAATAGGTGCGACCGTCATCGCCCAGATCGCAATCCAGTAGGATACCATCGATAGCGCACCACCTCCGAGCGCACCCCAGCCCGAGCGAGGAAGTGCCGCCAGAATGCCACGCCGCTGCCGGAACCAGCCGAACACCGACATCATCACACCATCGAGCGCGAACAACCACGCCGCATACGCGTGCGGATTGCCGGAGAGCCGGCCCCCTTGTCCATCGACTAGCGTGTAAGTGGTAATCGTCAGCGCCGTGGCCAAGGCGAACCCGACGGCGCGGTGGTCGACAAGGCCTGCCTCCCGGCCGCCACGAAACGACAGCAAAATGATGCCCGACGTCAGCAGCAGGATGCCGGCCCAGCCTGAAATCCCAGGCGTTTCGGCGAACAGAACGACGCTGCCCAGCGCTGTCAACAGCGGCGCCGACCCGCGTGCGATGGGGTAGACTTGGCCAAGATCGCCCGTGCGGTAGGCCTCGGCCAGCGCCACATAGTAGAAGACGTGGATCACGAGCGACGCCGCAAGGTAGGGCCAGGAGGCGGGCGCCGGCAAGCCGAACACCGGTAGCAGCGGCAGCGCCACCAACCCTGCCGCAATGGCGATCAACGTGATGGCAATGGCCGGATCGATCCGCAGTTTCAGCCCGGCATTCCAGCCGGCATGGCAAAGGGCTGCGGCAAGTACCGCCAGAAATACCGGCGCGTCCATCTTTTGCCCTCTCTGCCGCTCGGATGGACTGCAACGATTGCGGCACCCCATCGGCCGAGCAATCGCATCCTTAACTGCAAATCTTTTTCAAAGCGGCCCAATCGCCCGGTTCGAGTGCCGGCGTCGCGGGATAGGACGCTTTCGCCTTCACCCGTCTCGCGCGCTCGGGCGAGGGCGGATGCGTCGAGAACACATCGGGAATCTTCAGGCCTTTCCCCGCCTGCTTGTCCTCTTCCTTGCTCAATTTTTCGAAGAACCCTGCAAAGGGTGCAGCCGAAATCTTCGCGGCCTCGAGCAGGCCAAGTGCCACATCATCGGCTTCCAGTTCGTTGGCGCGGCCATGCTGGAGCAGCAAAAGTTGCGACGCAGCCTGGGCGGCGATGTCGGGCGTCCACCCGCCGAGGAAAACCTGGACACCGAGCGCGGTGCCAAGAGCGCGAAGCGCGCCGGCCTCGGCGTGTAGTTCGATGGCATGGCCCATCTCATGGCCAAGGACGCCCGCGACCTCGTCCGGCGACGAAGCCACCCGCAGGATCTCGTTCGTCAGCACGATCTGGTTCCCCATCACCGTGAAGGCGTTGAGCAACTTCCAATCGATCACCTGGACCTTGAACTTGATGTTCGTGCCCGATGCTTTGGCAAGCCGGTCGACCAGCAGACCCAAAGCGGCCTTGCCCGCCGCGTTTTCGCAAGGCTTGTGCTCGCGGAGGATGTCCGCCAGCGCCAACTCACCGATCTTGATGCGGGTATCGTCCGGAATCCGGCGCGCCACCGCCTTGTAGGGGAACAGGCCGACAAGCCCCCAGATCAGGCCGCCGATCAGCGCCACAACCGCCAGCGACGCCACGACCATCGGCATCCAGCTCGGGCCGACCGGCGTACGACGCAGCCCAGGCGCTGCCTGCACGATCGACCTGATGAATTCGGCATTGGTGACCGACAGCGTCGCCCCAGCATGGGTTTCCGAACTCAGCACGATCTGTGACGCCGTATGCGGTGACGCTGTATTCAGTGAGCCGGGCGACCGCGTCACGATACCAGCGTAGGGCCAGGTCTCGCGTTCGCCACCGGCATGTTCGATACCGGCATGTTCGATAACGAGCCCGCGCGCTTCGAAACGAACCTTGACCCCAACTGCTTCGCTCATCGTGCTCGAGGCGTAAAAAGCGTCGTACAGATGTCCGGCTTTCGCCATGCGTCCCTCTCCCCAGTCGTGGCGGCCAAGCCCCACGCATCAGCCCCGCGACACCGACGCGACAATGGTACCCCCCGCCCGTGCCGTCGTATAGTGCATCACCAGCCGCCGATCCCGCCTGCCCGGACATAAGGTTTGCCCATGACCGCGTCGCGCACGAGCCGATCCTTGCAACCGCTCGACGTAGCGGGCACGCGCTATCTGGTGGCGCCGATGGCCGATGTGGTAGCCACCCGGATGCCGTTTTCGCTGCGCGTCCTCTATGAGAACGTGATGCGCCAGGCGGCCCGCGGTCACGACGTCGGCCACCAAGCCGACGCCCTGATCGCACGAAAAACCGGCACCGGACTTTCATTCTTTCCCTCGCGGGTCTTCACGCAGGACTTGCTCGGCATCCCGTTGCTGGTCGACTTCGCAGCCCTTCGCGACGGCGTCGCCGAGGCGGGCGGCGATCCCCGCGTCGTCAACCCACGCGTCGCCACCGATCTCGTCGTCGATCATTCGCTCCGCGTCGATGTGTTTGGACGCAAGGGCGCCCCGGCGCTGAACCTGGCCTTGGAACATGCACGCAACGCCGAACGCTTCCAGTTCCTGCGTTGGGCGCAGCAGACTTTCGACCGCCTGCGCGTGGTGCCGCCGGGCAAGGGCATCATGCACCAGATCAACCTCGAGTATCTGTCGCGGGTGGTCTGGACGGAAACGACACCGGAGGGCCTGATCGCCTCGCCGGACACCCTCGTTGGCACCGACAGCCACACCACGATGGTCAATGGTCTCGGCGTGCTCGGCTGGGGAACGGGCGGCATCGAGGCGGAAGCCGTGATGCTGGGCCGCGCGGTTTCCGTGGCCTTGCCTGATGTCGTCGGCATCGAGGTGACAGGCACGCTTGCCGATGGCGTGACACCGACCGACCTCGTGTTGCATATCACCGAGCGGCTGCGCGGCATCGGCGTTGTTGGCAAATTTGTCGAGTTCTTTGGGAGTTCCCTCTCGCGCATGCCTGTCGCCGATCGCGCGACCATCGCCAACATGGCCCCGGAATATGGCGCAACCGCCGTCTATTTCCCGATTGACCGCTCGACGGCAGACTATCTCACGCTAACCGGGCGGGAGACGGACCACATCAGGCTCGTCGAGGCCTACGCCCGGCATCAGCACCTCTGGCGCGAGCCCGATGCTCCCGCTCCCGAGTTCGCGAGCGTTGTGCATCTGGACCTTGCCAGCGTGCGCCCGAGCATCGCGGGGCCGAAAAATCCGGAACAGCGGATCGATCTCGACAAGGCGGCGGCGGCGTTTTCAGGGCATTGCAAGACGATTGGCGGACGGGCGCCGGCAGCCGCCAAGGTTTTGCCGGACGCAAAACCAAACGACGTCGCGTTGCCCGACGGCGCTGTCGTGATCGCCGCCATCACCAGCTGCACCAATACGTCGAACCCCCAAGGCATGGCCGCGGCCGGCCTTCTCGCGCGCAATGCCGTCGCACGCGGCCTCACGACCAAGCCGTGGGTGAAGACATCGCTGGCGCCGGGATCGCAGGTGGCAGCAGCCATGCTCGAGAAGGCCGGATTGCAGTCCGCGCTCGATGCATTGGGTTTTCACGTCGTCGGTTTCGGCTGCACCACATGCAACGGCATGTCGGGTCCCCTGCCAGAACCGATCGCCGCCGCCATCGAACGGGATGGCACCGTCGCGACAGCAGTCCTCTCGGGCAACCGCAATTTCGAAGGCCGCATCCATCCGAACGTGCGCGCGGCCTATCTCGCCTCGCCGGCCTTGGTCGTTGCCTACGCGCTGGCCGGAAGCATGACCGTCGATGTCGCGAACGGGGTGCTGGGGCACGACCCGGCCGGCCAACCGGTCCGCCTCGCCGACCTCTGGCCGTCAGCCGCCGAGATCCATGCCGCAGTCGATGCGGGCCTCAATCCGGCACTTTTCCGAGCCAAATACGCGAGCGTGTTCGATGGCGACCCCACCTGGATGGCGCTCGGATCGAACACGGGCCCGCGCTTCGATTGGGATCCGACGAGCACCTATCTGAGACGCCCGCCCTACTTTGATGGGTTGCCCAAGCATCCGGCACCACCCAGCGCCATCATTGGCATGAGGCCGCTGGCGATCCTCGGCGATCAGATCACGACGGACCATATCTCACCGTCAGGCGCCATTAGTCTCGGCACCCCGGGAGCTGATTTCCTGGTGTCGAAAGGCGTGCCCTTCAAGGACTTCAATTCCTACGGCACGCGGCGGGGCAACTATCAGGTTTTCATACGGGCAAGCTTCGCCAACATCCGGCTTAAGAACGCAATGGTTCCCGGCCAAGAAGGCGGCGTCACGCGTTTGATGCCTGACGACCGCGTGCTGCCGATCTTCGACGCAGCCACCGAATATCAAAAATGCGGCGTGCCCCTCGTCGTCATCGCCGGGACTGACTATGGCTGCGGCTCGTCGCGCGACACGGCCGCGAAGGGCGTCGCATTGCTCGGCGTAAAAGCGGTGATTGCGGAAAGCTTCGAACGCATTCACCGCACCAATCTCGTCGGCATGGGGGTGTTGCCGTTGACGTTCGAGCGCGGCCAGAACGCGCACGCGCTGCAACTGGACGGCTCGGAAACCTTCGATCTTCCTTCGCTGAACTGGGAGCTTGGCGTGCGCGCGCCGATCACCTGCGGCATCACGCGCCGCGACGGCAACCGTGCGACACTGCGGCTCACCGCCGAGCTGCAGACGTCAGAGGAGCTGGACTATTGGCGGCACGGCGGCATCCTACCGGCCGTCTGGCGCGAGGTCATGAGCCGCGACTGAGCGTCGCCGACGCGCGCGCCGTGCCTTTCGCCCCCGTTCGGGCCAGCCCTGACCATGATCCGGCCGCAATTGCGGTTAACGTCACGCCCGTCATTCAACTCGGAGGCGCATGATGCTCAAGACCGGTTTGTTTCATGGCATTTCATTTATTTCATTGATTGGATTTGGATTTATCAGCCCCGTCGCAGCGCTCGAAGAGCAGAAGGACGAGAAGGACAAGCTCCGGGCCTGCGAGGTGACGCTCTGCGCGCTCGTCACGAAGAAGGCGCCTGCCGAGGGCGACATGGCCTGCTACCTGTCGAAAACCTGGGCCAAGGACAAGATCAAGGCCGGCTCCGCGTCAGGCCACGTATCCTGGGGGTTTGGCGACGCCCGTTGCTCGGTTGAGCTGAAGTTGCCACGCACGGCGATCATCGCGTCCTTGAAGAATGGCGACGCAACACTGCAATTCCCCGAACACGTCGTGAACTGCGACATCGAACGCGAGAAAGAAGTCACCCACGTCAAGCTGAAGCTGGCACCGAAGGTCGTCTTCAAGGACGGCAAAGCCGTGACGGCCTGGGTTAACCTCAAGGAGGTCGACGGCCCAACGACCATGAAGGGCCTCGCCTTTACCGCCGCCAAACTGGAGGACCGGGTCGGCGTGTTCCATAAAAGCTTGATCGGGGCGATCAACCACCAGCTCTATGACAAATGTCCGAAAGTTGCGGCGGGCAACTAGGGCGCACGCCCGCGCCCCGTTGGCCGGCACCCTATAGACGATCGGCTATTTGCCGCCGCCGGCCGACTTGCCACCGTCGAGAATCCGGAAATGGCGGCGGTTGAAGCGGACAACGCGGGCGTTCGCAAACTCTGGCGCGAACGGCGCCTGATGGTTGGTACGCTCGAAAACGGCATGCGGGCGGCCGTCCGGCCACATCAGGGTGTGCATGGTGAGTGCATGCGGTTTCAACGGTTGGTGACCGAGCCACGGCGGGCTATCTATGGCTGAGAGTGCGCCGACGTAGCGGGTAACCCCTTGGTTGCCATGCAACAAGGGCAACGCTAACGCCTCGAAATGAACCGGCTTGTTCTCGCGGTCGCGGGCTTCGATCTCGAAGAGGCCCACCGCACCTTGATTGGTGATGTTCGCAAATACGAACTCCATCGCGTCCCGGTCGGCTTCGCCGGCCAGATCGATGAAGTTGCGGCCACGAAATTCCATGCCGAATTGCTCGCAAATGCGCGTGCCGGCCAGCCGGAATGTATAGGTATGCGCGTCGACCCGTTCCAGAATGAACGTCTCGGCCAGGATCGACGATATATGGGACGGCTCGATCTCGAAACGACGTGGCGCCAGGCGGGTACCACGAACTTCATTCCAATAATTGTACAGGATATGGCTTGAGCGCTGCTTCATTCGTCATCCTCTGGGTGGCTGGAGCCACCAGGAATTCGGGACAAACCCGACGCGGCCCGAATTGGCACGCGTCCAGGCCGTTGGCTGGAAGTTCGCCAATACATCAGCAGGTATTGTGCCAGGACCGCAGACACTGGACGGGTGATCGCTCAAGGGCGCGCGCGACCGAATGCGTCGTCGATCAACGACCAGAGTTGTCGCGGCGTCTCGATCAGCGGCGCTTGGTTTGAGCTGGTTGCGCGGCGCGTCAGTCTTGTTGCTGCAATCGGATCATTGCGGGTCAAAGAGCGCATATGATAAATTCGATGTGTGTTGACGGGCAGGCGGCGCCGCTTGAGGCGGTGGACGCCACGCCCAAGCCGGAGTGCACGATGCCCAATGCTGCGGGCTTCAATGATGGCGACCGCGACTCCAGCGAACTGGACGTCAGGCGTCGTATGCCCTGCAGCAAGGACCGCCAGAACAGCATGGACCGCATGAACGTGCCGACGGCACGACCGGGCACAAGGATGATCGAGGGCGTGCCCATGCTTAGGCAGCATCGGTTCGGCAGATCGTTCAACATCCTGTTCCTGGCCGCTGCCTGCTCGACCGGTTTTATCGGCACTGCAACCAGCGCCGAGGCTGCCGATGTCGCTTACGGGCAATATCTTGCCGGCGAGTGCGTCACCTGCCATCGCGTCGATGGCGAGAACAAGGGCATTCCCGCAATCGTCGGCTGGCCCGCCGAACAGTTCATCGCCATTCTTAAGTCCTATAAGGACAAGGACCGGCCGAACGTTGTCATGCAGACGATTGCCGGCAAATTAACCGACGAGGAGATGGCAGCACTCGCCGCCTACTATGCCAGCCTACCTGTAAAACCCAGCCTACCTGCAAAACCCAGCCTACCTGCAAAACAATGAGTCATCGCCGGCGAACCCGGCAACGCGGCACTAGAATGGTTCGGAGGAGGAAACCCCATGAACAAGCTCGACAGACGCGTCTTCATCGTTGGATCAGCGACCGCATTGGGCACGCTTGCGTTTGGTGCGCCGGCCGTCCTTGGCCAAAGCAAACCCCGCGTCGTCGTCATCGGCGGCGGTGCCGGCGGCGCAACGGCCGCGAAATACATCGCCAAGGACGCTTCTGGCATCGACGTGACGCTGGTCGAGCCGTCGAAGCAGTTCGTGACCTGCTTCCATTCGAACCTCGTCCTCGGCGGCTTCAAGCCGATAGAGGCCATCACCCATGCCTACGATAAGCTCGCGTCGGCCTACGGCATCAAGCTCAACCATCAGGCGGCCGTCTCGATCGATCGCGACAAGAAGCAAGTCAAGCTCGCCGATGGCAGCGTGCTCGACTACGACCGGCTCGTCGTCTCGCCCGGCATCGACCTCAAATACGACAGCGTTCCCGGCTGGGGCGAGGCGCACGAGGAGGCGATGCCGCACGCGTGGAAGGCCGGCAAGCAAACGCAGATCCTCAAAGCCCGCCTCGACGCGGTTCCGGACGGCGGTGTGATCGTCATGCTGGCACCGCCCAATCCCTACCGCTGTCCGCCCGGCCCCTACGAGCGCGTGTCGATGATGGCGCACACGCTCAAGGCTGCGGGCAAGACCAAGTCGAAGATCATCGTCCTCGATCCGAAAGACGCTTTCTCGAAGCAGGCGCTGTTCCAGGAAGGCTGGGACAAGCATTATCCCGGCATGGTCGAATGGATGACCGCCAAGATCTACGACAGCATCAAGTCGGTCGACCCGAAAACCAACACCGTCGTGACTGGCTTCGAGACCTATAAGAACGCCGCTCTCGTCAACGTCATTCCAGCGCAGATGGCTGGCAAGATCGCTCGTGACGCTGGGCTCGCAAACGAAAGCGGCTTCTGCCCGATCGATCCCGCCAGCATGAAATCGGCCAAGGACGCCAACATCTACGTCGTCGGCGACGCCTGCATTCCCGGCGACATGCCGAAGTCGGCGTTCTCGGCCAACAGTCAGGCCAAGATCGCGGCCATGATGGTCCGCGGCGAACTGGTGAAAGCGCAGACCTTCCCGGCTCGCTACACCAACACCTGCTGGTCGCTGATCGAAACCGACGACACGGTCAAGGTCGGTGGGCGCTACGAGCCCAAGGACGGCAAGATTGCCGCCGTCGAAACCTTCGTATCGAAGACCGGTGAGACGCCGCAGTTGCGCAAGGAAACGCAGGCTGAAAACGTCGGTTGGTATTCAGGCATAACCGCCGACATGTTCAGTTGATTTAAGCAGGGTGGACGCTTCAGATGCAACGGCGCGACAAATGGAATGCGACCAGCGGTGTGTCGCGCCGCGGCGTCCTCAGGCTTGTGGGTGGCGCGACTGCCTGCGGGTTGACAGGAGGATCTCTCCGGTCCGCTTTCGCGCAGGCAGCGCCGCACACGATGAAGCTTGGTGACGCCGAAGTTTTCGTCATCAGCGACGGCACCATGTCGATGCCATTGTCATTCGCGCTGCCGGCAACGGACGCGAAGGATGTGTCGGCATTACTTGCGACCGGCCGCCCACCGCTCACAGCGTTCAAAGCCGAGGTCAACGTCGTCGTCGTCAAGGCGCCTGGCGCGCTGATCGTCATCGATTGCGGCGGCACATCCGACTTCATGCCGACGCTCGGCTCGTTTCCAGACCGCCTGGAGCGCGCCGGTATCAAGCCCGACGATGTCACGCACGTCATCTTCACGCACGCCCACGCCGATCATTTGTGGGGCGTGATCGATCCCCTCGACGACGACACACGTTTTTCAAAGGCCCGCCATGTGATGACGGCTGCCGAGCGCGACTACTGGCTGCAGCCGGACCTCGTGGATAAGGTTCCCGACGCCGTGAAGGGAATGGCCGTCGGCACGGGACGCCGCCTCAAGGCCCTGGAAAAGCGCATCGAAGCGGTCAAGCCGGACGCCGAAATCATTGCCGGCGTTGCTCTGATCGCGACGCCGGGCCACACGCCCGGGCACGTTGCGGTGCGCCTGCATTTCGGCGGTGCCTCGCTCATCGTCGGCGGCGATGTGCTGGTCAATCCGGTTGTTTCGTTCCAACGCCCGGAGTGGGCCTGGGGCGCCGACATCGACCGCGATCAGGGTGCCAGGACGCGCCGCAAGCTGCTCGATCAGTTGGCAAGCGAGCGCACTCACTTGCTCGGCTATCATCTGCCTTGGCCCGGGATCGGCCATGTCGAGCGTAAAGACACGGCCTATCGGTTCGTTCCGTCGTAAACCAGAACTGTTCGTCGACATCCAGACGTTTGGCCATCAGACGTACAGCCATTCGATTGGCGGCAACCAAGAGCAAGGAGCGAACAATGGCCGCAGCGCAGAAAATAACGCCATGCCTCTGGTTCGACGGCAATGCCGAGGCGGCCGTCGGGTTCTACACATCCGTGTTCGCCGATGCGTCGATCGATCATGTGCACCGGTCAACGGTCGACTATCCCGGCGGCAAGGCGGGCGCCGCGCTGCTGCTCAAGTTCACACTGGCGGGCCAGCACTATCTCGCGCTCAACGGCGGTCCCTACCATAAATTCAACGAGGCGATTTCACTCTCCGTCGACTGCGAGGATCAGGCCGAGGTCGATTATCTATGGGTGGCATTGACCGCGGACGGCGGCAAACCCATGCAATGCGGCTGGCTCAAGGACAGGTACGGTCTCTCCTGGCAGATCGTGCCGCGCCGCTTACCCGAACTGTTGTCTTATCCCGACCCTGCAAAGGCCAAACGCGTCATG
This sequence comes from Hyphomicrobiales bacterium, assembly GCA_025353015.1. Classification (GTDB taxonomy): domain Bacteria; phylum Pseudomonadota; class Alphaproteobacteria; order Rhizobiales; family Hyphomicrobiaceae. Next base: position 4,230 of record JANXRM010000139.1, on the reverse strand, counting down.
CAGGCCATGATGCAGATGGTCAAGATCGACATTGCCAAGCTCGAAGCCGCCGCGGAGGCCACGCGTGAAGCACCGCATCAACCAAAGGCGCCAGTCCTCGACAAAGTCTCGATCGAAGCCGCGTGTCGCGACGTTCTCGCGCGCTTCATGGACGCACTGAACCGGCACGACGCGGCGGGCATGGACGCCGCCATGCACTTCCCGCACGTTCGTCACGCCGAGGGTAAGGTGACGATTTATCCAGCCGCCGGGCAAAATCCAATGGACCTATTCGAACGGCTCAAGGCAAAGGATGATTGGCGCAAAAGCGCTTGGACCCGGCAAACGATGGTGCAGTCCTCCACTGACAAGGCGCACTTTTTGGTCGCGTACGTCCGCTATCGCAGTGACGGATCTGAAATCGGCGCCTATGACTCCATGTACACCTTGACCAACGTCGGCGGTCGCTGGGGCATACAAATGCGGTCAAGCTTCGGTCCTTAGTGTTCTGCTTCATTCATAAAGCACCCCAACATCAACAATTGTCATCGTCGGGCCCAAGTGCGTAGCACGTCTCCGACATGACTCCCGACCACCTATCGTTCCGCAACCTGCGCGACAACGGGTTGCTGTGATTTGCCAGCAAGGTATCACACCTCACGCGTGCGGCGCGATGGGTCCTCGCGACAAGCGCGAGGATGACACCGTGGGGTATGATATGAACGAGTAACAACACCAGGGCATCGACATTGATGCGCCGGTTATTCAGACGTCCACAAGACGCCTGTTTCATCTCGAGCCGCGATTTTTGCGGATGCCCGATATCAGTCCTCGGCTCTCCGCGGATCGCTTGTCGCCAGCCGACCGTGGTAGAGCCAGTTGACGCAGGCGGGCGCCAGACGTTCGCGGCACGTGTTTTCGAATAGCGCCAGATCGTCGTCGGTCAAAATGCCTTTCCAGCGATCGTTCTCGCCCTTGTGGAAGAAACGGTCGGCACCGCCGACGAACAATGGCACCACGTGCGGATGCAGCGTTGCACCGACCTTCTTCATCTCCGCAAACGTCGCCGCTTTGACGAGCGGCGGCCACCGCGCGTCGGGTATCTCGATATCCAGGAACGACGCGATGCGCCGCATCTCGCCTTCGAGGTCGGCTTTCAGATCGCGGTAGTGCACGAGCAGCATGTTTTCGAGCTTCCGGTTCTCCCAGTATGTGCGCTCGAAATTGAACCACGATGTAAAGGGCAGGCCGTCGCGATCTGAGGCAATACCCGCCGTCATCCAGCGCTGGAAGAAAGCGCGTGGATCGTCAGGTGTCCGCGGAAACGGCGCCGCAAGCACCTCGTCTTCGAGCCCGCTCTTGTCGGCGCTGGCCAGCATCTGCTCGCTGAAACCCGAGCAGTGATTGTGATAGGAGAGGCACGCGTCCCGCCCGTCGCGGGCGACGTGGATGTATTTGACGTCGTCGAAAATCGGCATGCCGTCGAACGGTACATGGCATTTCAGGAAACTTCGGTGCGTCTGGCCGTCGAGCATGCGATTGATGGCGGCGACCGGTGGCCCGCGGCGGTCGAGCCAGGGCGCGATGTCGCCGATTGGCCGGGGCTCGGGCGAGGCGAAAATGAGCAACCCGACGATCTGCTGTGTCCACGTGGTGCCGGACTTCGGGTATGTCGCGACAATCACGTCGCCGGCGCGCGGGACATACTGGTTCCAGCGCCGGCTGTCAGAGGTCCACGTCCTGTATTCGCGCCGTGCCGCCCGCATCAGCATCGCCACATTCCCCAGTCACTGAGCCGCAGTCTCAAGCGGCCATAGCAGCACAAGCAACGCCATATGTCACTTCGCGTGCCGCCCGGACGCCTCGAGCACGGGCAGCCCAGGGCAACCCCGTTGTCTGAGAGCGAATTGGTTAAATTCCGGGTCCAATCCAGTGTCGGCTGCTTGGAAGACTGCCGGTGCGCCGGCCGGGGCGTATTTGCCGGTCAGAAGCTGCCACACTTCGTCCTGGGCGATGGTCTTCAGGATCTCCAGATTGTCCTCGAGGAAGCCGTCGCTGATGACCGGCACGCTGATATCGCCGATACGGCGATGATAGAGGCCGGGACTCTGCGAGGTGGGCGGCGTGATCGTCCGTTGTCCGCGCTGCGCGCGGGCTGCGATTTGCCGTGGACCCATCAAGGCATGGGCGTCCCTACAAGCCCAGGTCGCTCAAGCCCGGGTGATCGGCGGGACGCGGGCCGGCGGGTTGCCAGCGGAATTTTCGGTCGCTCTCTTGGATCGGAACGTCGTTGATGCTGGCTTCGCGACGGCGCATCAGGCCATTCGCGTCGAAGGCCCACTGCTCGTTTCCGTGTGAGCGGTACCATTGGCTGCTGTCGTCGTGCCACTCGTAGGCGAAGCGCGCGGCGATGTGGTTGTCGTGGAACGCCCAGACCTCCTTGATCAGGCGGTAGTCGAGTTCGCGCGCCCACTTCCTCCGCAGGAACGCGACAATGGCCGGCCGGCCGGCCAGGAATTCCGCGCGGTTCCGCCAGGTGCTGTCCTCGGTATAGGCGAGCGACACCCGTTCTGGATCGCGCGTGTTCCAGGCATCCTCCGCCATGCGCGCTTTCTTGGCGGCGGTCTCGGCAGTGAACGGCGGCAGCGGCGGGCGCTGGTTCATGCTGTGCTCCATCGACCTCAGGGCGGCCCGCAGCGAGCCGCCCAAAATCGTTCAGGGAACCATTCGAATGCCAACTCAGACTTCCTTGATACCGTACTCCGGAATGCCCTGTTCATTGCCGTAGTATTTGTAGGGCAGGAACTTGCCGGACATCGTGATCTTGACGCGATCGCCTTTGGGATTGGCCTCGCGCTCGAAGTCGAAATTGAAATCGATCGCCGACATGATGCCGTCGCCGAATTCTTCCTCGATCAGCGCCTTCCAGGCCGGACCGTTGACCATCACCATCTCATAGAAGCGATAGAGCAGCGGGTCGGTCGGTGGCATCGGCGTGCCGCCGCCGCGATAGGGCACCTCGTTGAGCATCGCCTCTTCGGCCGCGCTGAGGCCGAACAAGACAGCGGCTTTCTTCGCCAGCGGCTTCACGAGCTTCATCTGACCGAGCAGCGCACCGACCACCAGCGTCGGCGCCATGCCGCCGATCTCGGTGCAGATATGCTTCCACGTCCAGCCTTTCTCGCGCTTGATGTCGAGGATCTTCTCGGTGAGTTGTTCGCGTTTCATTTGTCCTGCTCCCTTTTGGATTGATCGACGAATGTGTGGCTGCGGCGTCGACGCTGCGCGTTCCGCCATCGTGGGGTGTGCTGCGTCCGTGCTCGCCAACCGTGCCGCGCCCTTGCCGCCGCGATTGAGGACGCGCAGCCGCGGAACCCGCTTCTCCGCCTTAGGCTGCCCCTGCGCGGAGCGGCGCGGCCGGCGCCGTTTCGGCCGGTTGATGAGATGGGGGCGCCGGCGCATGTGTCGTACCTCCGAGGGCAGGGCGAACGATGATGGGATTGCGGGGATCGAGATGCGCGCCGCCTTCGCCTGCAAGCTCGCGCGAGCGCGTGACCAGGAAATCGATCAGATGATTGCGCAGTGGATAGTAATTCGGGTGCTTGTGCAGGTCGGTGCGAGACCGCTCCCGGGGCAGCGTATTCTCGACGATCTCGGCGACGCGGGCTTGCGGGCCGTTCGTCATCAGCAGGATGCGGTCAGCGAGCAGCATGGCCTCATCGACGTCGTGCGTGATCATGAATGTGGTCTGTTGCGTCTTGGCGCGGATGTCGAGCACCTCGTCCTGCAGTGAACCACGCGTCAGCGCGTCGAGTGCGCTGAACGGCTCGTCCATGAGCATCACTTTGGGCTCGATCGATAACGCCCGCGCGATGCCGACGCGCTGGCGCATGCCGCCCGAAAGCTGCGCCGGTTTTTTGTTCGCCGCCTCCTTCAGGTGCACAAGGTCGAGATAGTGCTCGGCGTGCGCGTGGATCTCTTCCCGCGACTTGGCGCGGAAGCGGGACGCGACGGCCAGCTCGATGTTCGCGAGCGCCGTCATCCAGGGCATGAGCGCGTGTCCCTGGAAGATGACCGCGCGATCGAGGCTCGGCCCCGTGACATGCTGGCCATTGACGACGATATGCCCCGCAGACGGCTGATCGAGCCCCGCGAGCACATTGAGGATCGTCGACTTGCCGCAACCGGAATGGCCGATGATGCAGACGAACTCGCCTTTTGCGACGGTGAACCAGACGTTGTCGAAAACGG
>JANXRM010000138.1 GCA_025353015.1 Hyphomicrobiales bacterium | reverse complement strand
GTGTCTGTCCGGCAACCGTGGGCACTCCGAAACAGTTGCCGTAATCACCGATTCCTTTTACTACCCCGCGCACCACTTGCTTGGTCTTTTCCAATTCGGGAGAGCCAAAGTATATGGCGTTCATCGCCGCAATTGGCCGGGCCCCCATGGTGAAAACATCTCTTAGAATCCCGCCAACTCCTGTGGCCGCTCCCTGAAACGGTTCAATGTAAGAGGGGTGGTTGTGGCTTTCCATCTTGAACACGGCGCAATCGCCGTCGCCGAGATCGACGACGCCGGCATTCTCGCCCGGCCCCTGGATCACCTGCGGCCCAGTCGTTGGCAACTGCTTCAGCCAAAAACGCGTCGACTTGTACGAGCAATGTTCCGACCACATGACCGAGAAGATGCCGAGCTCCAGGAACGACGGCTCACGGCCGAGGATTTTCAAGAGCCGGTCGTATTCGTCGCCTTTGAAGCCATGCTCCGCGACGAGTTGGGCTGTGATTTCGGGGGCTTTGGGAGAGGTATTTGTCATAGTAGGCTCTCACACTGGCTTAGCGGCCTGATCGGTTCCAGGATTTCCGCGGCTTATAGCGCGTGTGTCCCGGCTTGTCGCCTTTCCCCTGGATTACCGCGCTGTCGCCAGGGCAAACCAGATGGCAAGCGCCGCCAAAGCCAGGGCTAGCACCTGCCTTATCCAGACGCCGAGGTTCGAACCGACGAACCCGGCTGTGGCGCCCGCAGCCAAGACAATGACGGCATGGATGAGCGTTGCCACCCCAACATAGGTCGCCGACAGGATGAGTGACTGGACGAGCAACGGTCCCGATGGATCGATGAAGGCCGGCAAGACCACGACGTAGAACGCAGTCGCCTTGGGATTGAGCAGATTGGTCAACAGGCCGCGCCAGAAGTATCCGGCATCGTCATCCTCACCCTTCGTGTCGCCCGGCGCTTCCTTCGCGTCGCGCCAGCCTTCCCACGCGAGCCAAAATAGATAGAGAACGCCCGCCCAGCGCAGGGCTTCATAGGAGAACCGCGAACTCGCAATCAGCGTGGCCAGTCCCAGCGCAGCACCTGCGCCGACGAGCATCAATCCGAGCGCGATGCCAAGCGTGGCCGCCATACCGGCGCGGCGTCCACATGGCTCAGGCGGGAAACAACGACGCTGAAACGCTGAAGCGCTTTGCCGATGCGCAGATCGAAGCGACTCTGGCTCCGCTCGTGACGCTGAATTGACCCGCGTCGCCTAATCCCGGCGCGCAACCTGCCGGCCTGGGGCAACCTGGGTCGGTCTTTTTTTGTGGGTGCGGCGAGGTGCCGCCGTTTGGTCTTGCCACTTGTGAAGCATGATCAAGCCAATCGTAAGCAAGCGGAAGCTATCAATGCCTAGAGGCGGCAGTTCGACTTTCATCAACACATTGACTGGCGGCAGGATGCATGCGTCGCTTGCTCAAAACATCTTTGCGGTCACAAAAGTGACGTCAGCCGAATATCCAGCTCGGAAAGCGTTCGTTCGCGAGGTAGCTGTACTCTTGCAATTGGCAGAGGCGGAGCACTATTCGGACGACCAGGTATGTCTTGTGGCTCGCCGGATTTGGGACGAGCATAAGCCGGCCACACGAGAGCCGGAAACAATGCGCGCGGAGAGAATTCGAGAAAAATTCCCCAATCTTTCGGAAGGCGATTCGACGTTGCCGTTGGATACCGAATTGACTCATGTAGGTCTTGATGCGCTGATCGACATGTGGGCAATAGGGATGAGGTCTGACCAATGCCAACTGGCGCTTAGTAGGCGCGATGCGAGCAACGCAGACACCGTGAATGCACTTCGGTCTCATACTAATGACGACGGCTCGTTGCGTTCGATATCGTTGCGATTTTCAATAATGATGTCTCTAATGGATTGGCCGCCCATTTCTCTGCCGGAGCCTTCACCGAAGCGAATTGAAATTAACCCCGTGCCTATCGCCGGAGAGCACTTGATTGGTCGCCCAGAAATTGGACATTCGGTGCCTAAGCCGAGTTCTGGCATGAACAAGCGACAAAATTCTGAAGGAAAGGACTTTCACGGGGTTCGGACGGCTTGCGATAGCATCGCGAGTTACGCGTCGACGGAAGAAGTGCAGCTTCAGGGGCGGCCAGCTCTGTTCCTCCGATGGCTGGCAGTACTGCCAATGGCGATGATCGGTGTTGTCGCGAGCCAACTCGGTTTTATGGCGGTAATCGCAATCGCGGGACTGCGGGGCGATTTTGGCAGCATGAGCGAGCTTCAAGCGATCCTGTTCAGGATGTGGGCGGACCTCATGAGTGGCTTAATTGCTGGCGCAGCATTTGTTGTTTCAGGCCAGTGGATGGCGCCGTCGCGCAAGTCGCGAGTTGCAATAATGCTGGCAGCTACGGCATCTGCGTTGTTTTTTGCCATGACCGGGACGCTGTTGATTTTCCGATCGGTGCCCTCATTAGTCGTCGAGTTCGGTGGATTGATTCAGCTGTTGTACTGGGCCGTCGGTAGTGCAGGCGCCGCAATATTTGTTCTTCGAAAACCCAATCACGCGCGTTTCGATAAAGCTTGAAGGTCCCCAGACGTAGGTTGGGTTAGCGCGCGCTCGGAACTCGCAACTTGCCCTGACATTCAACGCGCGTAACCCAACACCTACTCGCGACCGGCCCAGTTCGCCGAACCTTCTCAACGGCGCGGTGCCATCGGTCGACGTTTGTGGTGTCTGTGAAAAGCCGTCTGCGTTCGTGCGTGATCAGCGTGAAAAAATAGGAAGCACCGGGAGTGAAAACGCGACGGTATTGCATGGGGTCGGCCAAGCGTTGGGTTACGCGCGGATTTGAATGCGCGACATTATCGAAATGTCCGTGGCCGCGCTAACCCAACCTACGAAATTCGCGGTTTGTTCGCAATCCTGCCGACTTCTGCCTGGTCACTCGCGCCGGTCCACCGCCGCCCGCGCCCTGACGCGCTCGCGGTGCCATGCGTATAGCCCGCTGGCGATGATGACGGTCGCACCTGCCAGCGTCCAAAGATCGGGCACGTCACCAAACCAGATGACACCAATGATCGCCGCCCACACGAACAGCGTGTAGCTGTAGGGCTGCAGGGCGCCAGCTTCGGCCACGCTCAAGGCCTTGATGAACGCCCAATGGCAGGACGTGCCGAGCGCTGCGATCGCAAACAGCATGGCCCAGCCCGAAGCGTCAGGCCACACCCAGGTCGCCGGCGCGACGATCGTGGTGGCGAGCAAGCCGACCACGGCCGTCCAAAGCCAGGTGGTTTCGCTCGAGTCGGTCCGGGAACAGAGCCGCACCAGCACCTGATAGACGCCCCAGAGCAGCGCGCCCGACAGCGCCACCAGCATAGGCCAATCCAAGGTTTGCAGGCCTGGCCTGACGATCAACAGCACGCCCAGGAAGCCGGCGCCGACCGCCAGCCAGCGCCGCCAGCCGACCCTCTCGCCTAATATCGGCACCGACAGCGCGATCACCAGCAGCGGCGAGGCGGCGGCGATCGCGTGCATGTCGGCGAGCGGCATCAGCGTGAAGGCGTATACGAACACGCCGTTCTCGATGATGATCAGCAGCGAGCGCACCAATTGCAGAAGCGGGCGCTGACTGTGGAAGACCCTCCGCAACCCCATCGGGCGCAGCACAGCCACCGCGAGCAGCGTATAGAGGATATAGCGGACCCAGAGGATCTGCGGCACCGACAGATGCTGGCCGAGCACCTTGCTGAATGCGTCCATGACGGCGAAGCCGAACATGGCGGCGAGCGTCAAGGCAATGCCGAGAGCGGTGCGGTCGGCGGGAATTTGCGGAGGCGTTTGCACGCAGACCTCGAATCGCGCTGATCGGAAGACAGGACTACGATGCCCCATCCCCGCCTCGCGTCGTGGCGTCAGGACGCCGCATCAGCGCCGCCCGGACGTGCTGGCCGACAGAGCCGGCCGCGTCACGATTGTGGCAACGACGCCGCCAGCAGTCAGCAGCAGGGCTGCCAGCACGTAGGGCGCGCCAGGCAACAGCGCGCCGTGCGCCGGATCGATGCCGAGCGCGAAGCTGCTGGTGAACAGGCTCGGACCGAGAAGGCTTGCGATGCTCATCACGCTCGAACCGGCGCCCTGCAACTGGCCTTGCTGGTTGGGTTCGACCAGCCGCGTCATGATCGCCTGCGATGCCGGTCCGATGAAGCCCCACAGTGCCATGATGGGATAACCGAGCCAGAACCAGCGCTCGTTCGGCGCCAACGCCATGATCGACAGCCCCATGGCGCCACAGGCCATGCCGAACAGCAGGGGGCCCCGCTCGCCGAAGCGCGCCACGACTGGCTTGACCAGCAGGCCTTGCACCAGCCCCGAGCACACGCCGAAGATTGCCAGGGAAAATCCGACCGCGCGCGCGTCCCAGCCGAACCTATAGCCGGCATGCAGCACGAAAACGGCTGGAAATACGGCATGGGACAGGTTGTAGAGGAAGATCGCCGCGGAGAGGCCGAGGAGCTGGCGGTTCGACCGCAACAGTTGGAGCGAGCCGGCCGGATTGGCGCGCTTCCAGGCGAAGGCTTGGCGCCGTTCCGGTGGCAGCGACTCCGGCAGTACGAAATAGCCGTAGGCCGTGCTGGCGAGGCTCAGGGCTGCTGCAAACCAGAATGGCAGACGTGGGTCGGTGGAGCCGAGCAGTCCGCCGATCGCTGGCCCCAGCACGAAGCCCAAGCCGAACGCTGCGCCAATCAAACCGAATTTCCCGGCCCGTTCCGCCGGCGGCGTCACATCGGCGATGTAGGCGCTGGCCGTCGAAAAGGTTGCGGCCGTAATCCCCGAGAGCAAGCGCCCGACGTAGAGCCAGATGAGGTCCGGCGCCAGCGCCATCAGAATGTAGTCGAGCCCAAGGCCAAGGCTTGACAGCAGCAGCACCCGGCGGCGGCCATAGGCGTCGGAAAGCGCGCCCATGATCGGCGAAAAAATGAATTGCATCAGCGCCCAGGACGTCCCGAAAACGCCGAAAATGAGCGCGCCCCGCTGCGTTGAGCCAGCCATCTGCTCGACGAGCTTCGGCAGCACGGGAATGACGAGGCCGAGCGCCATCACATCCAGCAGTACAGTCACCAGGATGAAGGCGACGGCGGCACGTCTGGGCCCATTTTCAGCCATCAAGCATCTCTCGTTGATTTTGTGCCGCCAGGCGGGTGTTCGACGGTATGGTTCAGCAACGGTTCAGCCACAGGCGTATTCTGTTAATTCAGCGCTGGATTGGGACCTTCGCGTACGTTCCTGTCTTTCCACATCAACTGGAGACCTTACATGACAAAGTTTCGTCGCGCCGTTGCCTCGCTGCTGGTCGTCGCCGGAACACTGGCGACCGCGGCGCCCGTGGCCGTGGCGTTGCCCAAGCTCGACCCCCTCGTCACCGAGCATGGCGTCGAGCCCGCACAGTATCGCAATTACTGCGCGCGTTGGCGTCATGCCTGTGCCAATCGCTGGGGCTGGAGCACGTGGCGCTATCGGCGTTGCATCACGGCACACGGTTGCCACTAAACGGCACGCGTGATGACTTGTGGCCATCGCACACACCGATGCCCACCGCCACCGTGACCGTCACCGTCAAAGCTCCACGCCGAGCATGAGGGCGAGGTTCTGCACGGCCGCGCCCGACGCGCCCTTGCCAAGATTGTCAAGCCGCGCCACCAGCACTGCCTGCCCGTGCTTCTCGTTCGCGAACACGCGCAGTTCCAGGAGGTCCGTGTCGTTGAGCGCCAGCGCGTCGAGCCGCCCACCCTTGGCGGAAGCGTCGTCAGCCTTGATCACCCGGACAAGCTTGGCGCCCTTGTAGTGTTTCTCCAGCGCCGATTCGAGATCGCGAGCGCTCGGCCGCCCGGGGAGCGTATTGAGGTGCAGCGGGATCGAAACCAACATGCCCTTGCGGTAATTGCCGACCGAGGGCACGAAAATCGGCCGCCTCGAGAGGCCGCTATAGAGTTGCAGCTCCGGCACATGCTTGTGCTCGAGCCCGAGCCCATAGATCTCGAATGGCGGCGCCTTGCCCGCCTCGTAGGCCTCGATCATCGACTTGCCGCCGCCGGAGTAGCCGGAGACCGCATTGACGGTGATGGGATGGTCGGCGGGGATGAGCCCGGCTGCGACCAGCGGGCGGATCAGCGCGATGCCGCCCGTTGGATAACAACCTGGATTGGACACGCGTTTCGCCTTGGCCACGGCTTTGGCTTGGGCCTTGTCCATTTCCGGGAACCCATAAGTCCAGCCGGGATCGACACGGTAGACCGTTGACGCATCGACGATCTTCGGCGCCGCCGAGCCAAGCTCATCGGCCAGCGCGACGGCCTCTTTCGCCGCATCGTCAGGCAGGCAAAGCACCACGAGATCGACCTCCGCCATCAGCGCCTTGCGCGCGCCCGGATCCTTCCGCTTTTCTACCGCGATCGAGCGGACCTCGATGCCGGCAACCTTGGCCAACCGGTCGCGGATCTCGATGCCGGTGGTGCCGGCCTCGCCGTCGATGAATACAGCCGGCTTGGTGCGGCTGGCGCTGGATCTTACCGGCTTGGCTGGCGCCTTGGTGGCAGATTTCGTCGCTGATTTGGTGGCGGTCTGGGCAGTCATCGGCAGTGTCCTTCGTGTCTGGCGATCCGGATCGGGGTCGAGTTTGCGATGGTCACCCGGCGGCGCGACAACAAAAAAGCCGCGCATGCGGGCGCGGCTTCGAGCGACTTTCAGCACTGCAGGCAGCCGTTATCGCACCCGCGCAACTTTGAGCGAACGGCGACGTCGGATGCTGTGAACGTGAAAATTCATGACAGCATCTATGCGGGTTGGCGCGGATGCCTGTCAAACGAAAAAGCTGGCGCACACGAAAAAGCGCCCTCTGGCAAGCCAGCGAGCGCTTTCCGCGACCGTGCAGTAACCTTACAGTGCCTGCAACAAACTCCGTTGAGCGGCGCAGCAGAAACGCGATGTGCAGATGCCCACTCGATAGCAGCACCAAGTAACACAGGCGGACTTCCGCGCCAATGCGCGTTTTAACGCTTCGAGAACTGGAAGCTGCGGCGCGCTTTCATCTTGCCGTATTTTTTACGCTCGACGACACGGCTGTCGCGCGTCAGGAAGCCATCCGGCTTCAGAACTTTGCGCAGGTCCGGCTCGTAATAGGTGAGCGCCTTCGAAATGCCGTGGCGGACGGCGCCGGCCTGGCCTGAAAGCCCGCCGCCTTTCACCGTCGCGATGACATCGTATTGCGACAGGCGCTGCGTCTTTTCCAGCGGCTGCTTCAGCATCATCTGCAGCACGGGGCGTGCAAAATAAGCCGAGAAGTCCTTGGCGTTGATCGTGATCTTGCCGTTGCCGCGCTTGATCCAGACGCGGGCGACGGCGTTCTTCCGCTTGCCCGTGGCGTAGGCACGGCCGAGCGAGTCGAGCTTTTGAACGTGCACGGGTCCGGCACTGGCGACCGTCGCGAGCGACTCGCCGTCCGCGCCTTTGAGCTGGGCCAGATCACCGAGCGATTTGGTTTCCGTGGCCATGGTCAGACCTTCACGTTCTTGCTGTTCATTTTACCGACGTCGAGCGGCACGGGGTTCTGCGCCTGATGCGGGTGCTCCGGGCCACCGTAAACCTTGAGGTTACCCATCAGCTTGCGGTGCATCGGCCCACGCGTAATCATGCGCTCGACGGCCTTTTCGACGACGCGCTCGGGGAACTTGCCCTCGATGATCTGGCGCGGCGTGCGCGACTTGATGCCGCCGGGATGGCCGGTATGCCAACGGTATTTCTTGTCTTCGTATTTCTTGCCGGTGAACACCACCTTCTTAGCGTTGACAACGATGACATTGTCACCGGTATCGACGTGCGGGGTGTAGGTCGGCTTGTGCTTACCGCGGAGGCGATTGGCGATGATCGTTGCAAGACGGCCGACAACCAGCCCGTTCGCGTCGATCACAATCCATTTCTTTTCCACCTCGCCGGGTTTGGCGGAGTAGGTCTTCATTCGTCGTGCTCCTCGTATGGGGCAGGGTGTATGGGGGCAGGGTGTATGGGGGCAGAGTGTATGCGCGGCAGGGTTGCGCGAGCTTCAAATCCGGCGTCAGTGGAACGCCCTGGCAGCTCGCGCCGCCGTCAAGTTGATTGCGTTCTAGCCGACCGCCGGCTCGGCGTCAACGACGACGCGTCATTTGTTTCCACAAATTTTCGTTCTGGATCAATGCATTATAAAATAGGTATTATGATACCGCAGTGCCGACTCTAGCTGCGTATCTGGTTACCTCACGATTTTTCCTGGGGAATCGCATAGCTGCCAGTGGCGTGGGCGATCATGTCAGGCTCGCCGTCGGAATAGAGTTCGACCTCGGCAAAGGCCAGCCGCCGCCCGAGCCTGATAATGCGGGCATGGGCAATGAGATCGGCCGGCGCCGGCCGGCGCAGAAAATTGATGTTGAGATTGCTCGTGACGCCAGCTATGCCGGGGTAGCCGAGTGTCCCAATCAATGCCACATAGATCGTGAAATCGGCCAGCGTAAACATGGCTGGACCAGAGATCGTTCCCCCAGGCCTGATGCTGCATTCCGTTGGCTTCAACCGGCAACGCGCGGCGCGGTCGGCAACAGTTTCGAGGTGTATTCTGCGGCCGCCAGCGTTGATCCCGGGAAAATGCTCGTCGATCAGGCGATCGACGGCCTCGACCGTCAGGGGTGTGCGCGGATTGGTCTCGATTGACATCCTCAATTCTGTCCCACTTCTGCTGCTAGTTGTGGCGTGTGAAATTTGAGATCCGGGTTTCGTCCCGGACAAGCCGAAGAGGTGATGGCATGACGCGGGTGGTGTTGAGAAGGACTATTCTGGTGGCTGCATTGGCCCTGTCGGCCTTTACAGGCGCTGCTGTGGCTCTCGTTTCGGCTCCCGTAGCTGTTCGGGCGGCGGAAGACCAGTTCAAGCAGGTGCAGCTCGACGAAAAGATGATCCAGGGCTTTATTTCAGCCCAAAAAGACATGGCGGACCTCGCGCAGAAGAGTGGCGCGCAGCAGGCCGAAAAGCCCGATCCAAAGGTTCAGGCCGATCTCGAAGCCATCGCCAAGAAGCATGGGTTTCAGAGCTTCGTCGACTTCGACGACGTTGCGTTCAATATCTCCATGGTCATGGGCGGCCTCGACCCGCAATCGGGTCAGTTCACCGATCCCATCACGGCGATCAAAAAGGAAATCGACGATGTCACGGCCGACGCAACGATCCCCGAGAAGGACAAGAAGCAGATGCTCGAGGAACTGGCCGAGGCCTTGAAGAATACGCCGCCGCTGAAGTTCCCGGCCAATGTCGATCTGGTCAAGAAGTTCCGCGCTGATATCGAGAAGGTTCTGCAGTAATTGCGATGAAGAATGGGGCGGGCGCCGATGACTGATGGACCAAAAACAAAGTCGCCCGCCAAGGCCGCAAAGACGTCCGAGCAACCAGCGACGGCGCTGACCCATGTCCCCTCACTTCACAATATCCCCTCAAGAGAATCCCCATTGCGCGAAGCCGCCTTGCACGAAGCCACGTTGCACAAAGCCACGTTGCACAAAGCCGTCTTGCGAGAAGAGTTTCATGACGGCGTGGCGATCCTCACGCTCGACCGGCCCGCCCAGCGCAACAGCCTGTCCGAGGGACTGATCGGGACGCTCAACATAGCCATCGACCGCTGTTCGGCGGACGCCGACGTCAGAGCCGTCGTCGTAACGGCGACGGGCGCCGCCTTTTCGGCGGGACATGATCTCAAAGAACTAACAGCCCGCCGCGCCGACCCTGACGGCGGGCGCGCGTACTACGCGCACATGATGGATATCTGCGCCGCCATGATGCTGGCCATCGTGCGTTCGCCAAAGCCATTCATCGCCGCGGTCGAGGGCGTGGCGACGGCGGCCGGCTGTCAGTTGGTCGCAACGTGTGACCTCGCCACGGCCGGGCGGGCCGCCCGTTTTGCTACCCCCGGCGTCAACATCGGGCTCTTCTGCTCGACGCCGATGGTGGCGCTTTCCCGCAACGTGCCGCGCAAGCGCGCTATGGAAATGCTGTTGCTCGGCGACATGCTCTCCGCCGACGACGCTGCCGCCTATGGCCTCGTCAACCGGGTCGTGCCCGAGGGCCAGGCGCTTGACGCCGCGCTGGCGATGGCCCGCCAGATTGCCGCGAAATCGTCAGCCACCATCGCCGTTGGCAAAGAGACGTTCTACCGCCAGCTCGAAGCGCCGTTGGCTGGGGCCTACAAGGAAGCAGCGCGCGTCATGGTCGAGAACATGATGTTCGCCGACGCAAAAGAGGGGATCGGTGCCTTCATCGAGAAGCGCGATCCGAAATGGACGGGCCGCTGAGCATGGAACGCTGAGCATGGAACCGCGGCTCTCCATCATCACACTCGGCGTTGCCGACGTCGCTACGGCGCGGCGGTTTTACGAAGCTCTCGGTTTCAAGGCCTCGACCGCGAGCCAGCCAACGATCGCATTCTTCACAGCAGGCGGCGTCGTTCTCGCGTTGTACGGCCGCGCCGCACTCGCCGAAGATGCTCAGGTCGCGGATAGCACCTCCTCGTTTTCAGGCGTCACGCTCGCTCACAACTGCCGCAGCGAAACCGAGGTCGATACCGTGCTCGCGGACGCCGTGGCGCAAGGTGCGGCGCTGAAAAAGGCCGCGCATAAAGCATTCTGGGGTGGCTATTCAGGATATTTCGCCGATCCGGATGGCCATCTCTGGGAGGTCGCGTACAATCCGCATCTGCCGTTCGACGACGCGGGGCGCCTGTGCCTGCCTTGATCCGCCGACCCTGCAGCGCGTCACAACCCGATCCGAAAGCGTTATCCCATGAACATCAAGCGCTGGCCGATCTTTGCCAGTCTCGCGCTTTCACTCTGTTTTGCTGCGCTCACAGCGAGCGCTGAGGCGCAGCAGCGCCCGGCCAACCCGCTCGCGGCCGCGCGCTCCTGGGGCTATCAGTTGCAGAACCCCAAGGTTTCGACGCTGGCGGCCTCACCCTACGACGTCTTGGTCATCGACTACTCGAAGGACGGCAGCGACGACGAGGCACTGACCGCAGCTGAACTTGAGAAGCTCAAGAAAAAGCCGGATGGTTCGCGCCGGATCGTGCTCTCGTACATGTCGATCGGCGAGGCCGAGTCCTACCGCTACTACTGGAAATGGATCTGGGGCGGCAAGTGGTACACCGACCTGCTGCTCGGCTGGCTGTTCGCGCCGAGCTGGAAAGGCCCGCTCAATCTCGACTGGGTCGGCAACTACGCGACGCGCTACTGGCAGGACAACTGGCAGCAGATCATCCTGGGGAACGGCGGCTATCTCGACCGCATTCAGAAGGCCGGCTTCGACGGCGTCTATCTCGACAAGATCGACTCGAGCATCGAGGACATCGCCAAGGGCCGGCCCGACGCCCGGGGCGACATGCGCACCTTTGTCAAGCGCATCGCCGAGCGTGGCCGCGCCGCCAATCCAGGCTTCCTGGTGGTGCCGCAGAACGGCGAGGAATTGCTTGTCGACCCGGATTATCGCGCCAGCATCGACGGCCTCGGCAAGGAGGACCTGCTCTACGGCGAGTTCAAGGAGAAGAAGGCCAATCCGCCCGAGGTTATTGCCCGGCG
>JANXRM010000126.1 GCA_025353015.1 Hyphomicrobiales bacterium | reverse complement strand
GATCCTCGAGGCGTTGGGCGCGGGGTCCGCGCCGAGCGGAAAACCGTCGCCAGCCGTTGTTGTCGCCGACGATGCCGGTGGTCCCGAAATCTCCATCGAATTGCTGGCAGACAAGCCGTTCTACAAACCGGGCGAGGCGCTGAGCCTGACTGTCAAGACGTCAACAGATTGCTATCTGACGGTGGTCAGCATCGACCAGCGCGGCCGTGGTACCGTAATCTTTCCCAGCGATTTCGAGCAGAACAACTACGTCAGTGCCGGGCGCGTGCTGCGGCTGCCGGGCGGGAGTGCGCCCTATATCTTCCGGCTGCGCGAACGCGGGCAGGAGCACGTCACCGCGATCTGCAGTCCCTCCGGCGGCTCGATCGACGGCATCAAGCATGATTTCGAGCGCCAGCGCTTTACCGATCTCGGCGACTACGCGACATTCCTGGTGCAGGCGGCCACCGCCGAGAACCTGGAGCGGAAGGGGCAGAAAGCGGCCGGGGCAACACCGGCGCCGGATCCTCGGGCGAAGGCGAAACAACGCAACCCAAGAGATCTCGCGGGCGCCAGCGACGTCAGGCCGAAGGCGGAAACGGTCATGCGGACCGGGATCACCGTCGAGATCAGGTAGCGCGGGCCTCGGCCAGAGCGGCTCAGGCTGCTGTGAGCCGCGCCAGTGTGGCCTCGTCCACCTCGAAGTTCGAGAATACGGTTTGCACGTCGTCGTCATCTTCGAGAGCTGCAATCAGTTTCAGGATTGTCGCAGCGCGCTCCTCGTCGACCTGGGTGGAGAGGTTGGGCTTCCAGATGGTCTTGACGTGGGCCGCTGCGCCGAACGTCTTTTCCAATGCCGCGGCCACTGTGCCCATGGCTTCGAAGGCGCACAACACGATGTGCCCATCCTCGTCGCTTGTCACGTCATCGGCGCCGGCGTCGATGCCCGCTTCGAGCATGGCGTCGGCGGACGCGGCTTTGGCCGGGTAGGCGATCTCCCCTAAGTGTTGGAACATGTGTGAAACGGAGCCGGTGGCGCCGAGATTGCCATTCGCCTTGGTGAAGATCGAACGGATCGCGCCGCCCGTCCGGTTGCGATTGTCGGTCAAGGCTTCGACGATGACGGCGACGCCTCCGGGCGCATAGCCTTCGTAGCGCACGGTTTCGTAATTGTCGGCATCCGTTCCCTGAGCCTTCTTGATCGCGCGCTCGACGTTGTCTTTCGGCATGTTTTCCGCCCGCGCATTCTGGATGGCGAGCCTCAGCCGCGCATTCATGTCGGGATCTGGCAGGCCGGCTTTGGCTGCGACCGTGATTTCACGGGCGAGTTTGGCGAAGAGCTTGGACCGGGCCGCATCCTGCTTGCCCTTGCGGTGCATGATGTTCTTGAATTGCGAATGGCCGGCCATGGTTCGTTCTCAAGCGGATTGGAGGTTGGTGGATGCGGTGTTCCCGGCGCAGCAATGCTGCCGGATGGCATCGTTATAGGTGCGCAATCATGCAAAATCCAGGCGTCCGAAATCCAGGCGTCCGAAATCCAGGCGTCCGAAATCCAGGCGTCCGAAATCCTGGCGTCGAAGAACCAAGCGTCAAAATCCAGCCGGCAACGCGAAGCCGGCGCGGCCGCTGACGTCAGTTCGTCGGTTGCAACACGACGTGTTCGGCAAGAATGAACGTGCGCACGGCGCCGAGGAAGATCGCACCATCCGCGAACCACGCCTTTGCCGCAGCCGATTGGGTCATGCGGTTACGTGCCTCGATACTGTCGACGAAACTCGACGTGAAGCCGTCCGGCGAGGCCATGGCGATCGGAGGAATGTCGGTCCGCACCAGCTCGCGCTGGATGCGCGAGAGCACAAACCCCCTCAAATCGGGCACCGACGCGGCCATGGGCGCGTGCACGTCGCTCCAATAGTGCTGGAACGCCGCGGCGCCTTGGCTCAGCGGTCGCTGCACGATGGACAGCGCCTTCACGGGCGGCCTTGTGCCGGCGGGTAACTGCACCACCGGCAACTCGATTGTCAGAAAGCTGCGCATGGCACCGATGAAGCGCGCGCTGTCGGCGCGCCATGCTTGTCCACCGGGGGAAGCAGCGGAGCGTGCCATCGCCGCCTCATCTTTGAACCAGAGTTCGACGATGCCGTTGACAGGCCCCATCTCGAAGCCCGCGACATCACTGCGCGTGTGCTCGGCGACAACAGTCGAAACGATGTAGCCTTTGATGCCGGGAACGTCGCGCCACATCGGGACATGCGACTGGAGCCAGTATTGCTCGAATGCCTGCGGTGATGTCCCGGCACGGGCTTGTGTGAAGGTAAGGATCTTGATCATCGGGGCTCTCGGCGAGAGTTGCAGTCCGGCAACGCCGGCCGCCTGCATGATGGACCTGTGGGAAGCCCGAGCCTACCAGAATTCGTCCGATATGAAGGCGGCCGGTCCCCGAAAGGACCGGCCGCACCCACCCCGCACGTGACGGACCTGGACCATCCCGAAGGATCCCTCTTGGGTACAGGTCCGCAATGCTCCCCCGGCACCCGGTGAACTCGCGTTCACCGTGCCCCCGCAATTCGCGCCGAAGGGCCCCCTTCTCGATGCGCATCGGCGTCCCCCGACACCGTGATAGCGCATCGCTGCAGCGCACCATAAGCCGAACGGAAGCCAGTGCAACCCCGGGATTTTGGTTGACGCCAGACCCACGTTCGACCCTCGTCTCGCAGAGGGCGCCAAAACATTCGGGCAAGCGAGCCGTCAAGTAAAAAAATGTGTCGAAAATTTGCGGCACCTATGTCAAAAAAAACGAATTAAAATTGTAGTAACTATATGAAGTTAAACAGAAAAATTTGATTTTGTAATTTGCAACCCTTACGCAAAGACGACGATGTTGATTTATCCACAGGCGAGTGAGTACATCGTTCAAACACACTAAAATCAAATCGCCAGAACGGCGTTGCGACGCTGTCTGCCGTCACGATCGCAATCCAATTGCTGCAGTGCGAATTGGCGGTTGCTATCACGTGTTCAATTGCTGCTCGAGCTGTTGCCTAAGCCGCGGTGGCGGCGCGATCGGTTTGCGCGTTTCGAGATCGAAAAACACGTTCACGGCTTCCGCCGTAGCGTGGCAGGTGGAGCCCAGAAACAAGCCATAGCCGCTGGTGACCGAGCGGTTGCCAAGCCGGACGAACCGTGATCCCACCTCGACCGTACCGGGATAGAAGAACTCGCGCTTGAAATCGATGGCGACGCGGGCGAGCACGAAGTCGATGTTGCCGCCGACGCCGGTCTCCTGCATCAGCTTGTAATACAACTCGCAGCGTGCCGCTTCGAAGTAGGCGGCGATGGCCACGTTGTTAACGTGCCCGAGCTTATCGGTGTCGCTGAAGCGGATGGTGACCGGCGTGAACAACTGGTAGGCGGCCCGGCTGGTTAAATCGATAGGCTTCGAATCCACGGGCTTCAAATCGACAGGTTTCAAGTCGTCACGTCTCTGGTCAGTCATCCGTTCCCCGGCTTATGCTGGAATCCAATCTCGGGGATCGTCGGATCGTTGGCCTGCGATTGCAAGTGTTGCGATGCCCCCGCGCTGCGATGCCCGCGTTTCGGACAGCGTCCTGGACCCAACGGAGAACGTCCTAATGTCAAAACCATCGGCCGGGCCACTGGCGAGCCTTCGGATCCTCGACATGAGCCAGGGCATTGCTGGGCCGTCCTGTGCGGGGCACTTCGCCGAATTCGGGGCTGACGTGGTCAAGATCGAGCCACCCGAAGGTGATTGGATGCGCCCGCTGGGGTCGCGGGTCGCGGGCACCTCGCCGCAGGCCGTCACCTACAACCGCGGCAAGCAGAGCCTCGCCATCGACCTCAAGTCATCGCAGGGGCGCGACATTGCCTTGCAGCTCGCGGCCAAGTCGCATGTGGCCATCGAAAGCGCCAGGCCCGGCGTCATGGAGCGCCTCGGTCTCGGGTTTCAAGCGTTGAAAGCCGTGCGGCCCGACATCATCTACGTCTCGATCTCAGGCTTCGGCCAGACCGGCCCCAACCGGGAAGCCCCGCTGGTCGACGCGCTCGCGCAGGCCAAGTCGGGCTTGATGAGCGTCATGCGCAGCCGCGAAGGCGCGCCGGTCAAGATGGACGCCACGCTGATCGATGCGATCACGGGGCTCTACGCCTTCCAAGCTGCGTCCATGGCGCTGTGGGGGCGGCAACCGGGCAGCGAAGCCCGCCACATCGACATCTCGCTGATGCAGGCGGCGGCGCACATCCAGGCCCCGAACATCCTTGAATGGGATTACGTCGGCAAGGCGCCGGGCGTGCTCAACCCGCCGGCCGGCAACTATCGCACCAAGGACGGTTTCCTTGTTTTGACGACCGTCACCGAAGCCCAGTTCAAAGGCATCTTCCAAGCCATCGGCCAACCCGAAATCGCGACCGATGCCAGGTTCGCGACGATGGCCGCGCGCAAGACGAACCTCGCTGAACTGCGCGCCATCGTCGACGCGGCGCTCGCCACACGGACGACGACGGAATGGATCCCAGCCTTCGAGAAAGCGGGTGCCCTCGCCAGCGCCATCTCGACCTACGGCGACTGGCTGGCGGACGAACATGCCAAGGCCGTCGGTTCGGCGCCGGCCTATACGTTCGCAACAGGGGAGACGGCGCGCATTCCGCATCTGCCGGGGCAACCGCCCAATACGGCCCCCGTGCCTGGGATCGGCGAACACTCGCGCGAGGTGCTGGCGGAGTTGGGCCTCGCGCGTGGTGACATCGAAGCGTTGATTGCATCGGGCGTCGTCCGTTGCCCGAAACCAGCCTGAGAGGGAGCACCATGCCTGAATACAAGAATCGCTCCATCCACGGCCCGCAGCGCACGTTCGACGACTTTAAGCTGGGCGAGACGTTCTACATTCCCTCGCGTACCGTGACGGACGCTCACTTCCTGGCGTTCCAGGCGGCGTCAGGCGACAATCATCCGATCCACTACGACCGCGCGTTCTGCAAGGCGCACGGGCATCGGGATTTGTTGGCGCACGGCTATCAGGTTGTCATCCAGACGGCGGCCGGCGCGGGGATTTTCCCCTATCTCGTCGAGGATAGCCTGATGGGCTTCATCGAGCAGTCGTCACGCTTTCTGAAGCCTGTGTATGCCGGCGATACGCTTTACCCGAGCCTGAAAGTCGCTGAACTCAAACCACAGCGGACCACGGGTATCCTGACGCTCGCGTCCACCGTTCTCAATCAGCGCGATGAACTCGTGATGGAGGGCCTGCAGCGGTATCTGCTAAAGAAGCGCGGCGCCGCGTGAGACCGCGCGCGGGCGTCAGGGGAGCACCTGCACCCAGCCTTGCGCGACGCGTTCGGACACCTGGCCGAAGTGCTTGTCGTATTCGCGGCGGAGATCGTCGAGGGCCTCCGATTTCAGGAACGCCTGCAGCACGGCTTCGCTGCGGAACTCATAGACGGCCATGTACTGGTATTTGTCGTCGCCCATGAGCTTTTTGTAGCGCTTGGCGGATATGGCGCCGTCGTAGCGCAGCACTTGCGGCACGTGCTCTTCATTGTACCACGTGTTGAAGGCTGCTTCCTTGTCCTTCGTAATCGTTGCCCGGACGACGAACAGTCCAACGGTCATGGGCGCCTCCTATCGGTTACAACAACGCAGGATCGCATGTTCGCGACTCCATGGCCCCCCGCACAATCGCGTGACAGCCGTGTGACGGCACCACTCACCCGTCTCAGCCGGCCACATACCCGCCATCGACGTTATAGGACGCCCCCGTCACATAGGAGGCGCGGTCAGAGGCCAGCCAGCACACCATTTCAGCAATCTCCGCGGCCGTGCCCATGCGCCGGAAGGGTGTCGTCGCCATGATCTCGGGGCCGCGCTGGGCCATCGCGTCCCGGGTCATGTCCGTTTCGATGTAGCCGGGGCAGACGGAATTGACGCGGATCTTGGCTGGCGCATATTCAATGGCCGCCGTCTTGGTCAGGCCGATGACGCCGTGCTTGGCCGCGACGTAGGCCGAGGACGTCGGTAGTCCCACAAGCCCGGCAATCGAGGCGGTGTTGACGATCGAACCGCCGCCCTGCTTGGCCATGACCTCGAGTTCCGATCGCATCGCCAGCCACACGCCCTTGAGGTTGACGGCGATCATGCGGTCGAAGGCGTCCTCGCTCCAATCGGCGGTTTTCTGACCCAACGCGCCGACCTGATAGGCCGCGATCCCGGCATTGTTGAAGGCACAGTCCAGCCGGCCAAAGGCATCGACCGTGCGCGCCACCATGGCCGCGACCTGATCGGCCTTGGTGATTTCGACTGTGATCGCGATGACTTTTCCGCCAACCTTTTCGATTAGACCGGCCGTTTCGCGGGCGCCATCGATGTCGAGATCGGCCACGGCAACGCGGGCACCTTCCTTGGCGAATAAAAGCGCCGTGGCACGCCCAATGCCGCGCGCAGCCCCCGATATCAACGCCGTCTTGCCGTCGAGCAGGCCTGTCATGAGCGTCCCCGGAATGCCTGAGCCTTCGTAATGATGCGACGGATGGCGACGGAGTGCAAATGAGGGAGTTAGCCTCACCCCCAAAACAACGCCCGGACCGTCAATCCGATGCCGATCAGGAACAGGATGGGGCCGCCGAGCTTGGCGTGCTTCATCCAGCGGGCGCGGCCAGCTTGCGAGGTGCGCGAGCCGTGGCCGGGATCGATGAGGCCATAGCCGACCAGCACCATATAGGCGCCGAAGCCCATGGCGATGACACCGCTCAAGACGTGATTGTTGACGGTCGCGGCAAGCATGGTCATCAGCATCGCAAGGCCCCCTTAGGTGACGATGGCCAGAGCTTATCCGATTCCTGCGCGGTGAAGGGCTTGCGTTGCCTCGGGGCCCGGCGAATGCCGACCAATGGGTCCCGGTGACAAGCACCGGGTTGACACGTCACTCCGCCGCCTCGGCAACCTCCGCCTTCTCCACCCGTGCGGCCGAGAACTTGAACTCGGGGATCTTGCCCATGGGATCGAGTTGCGGGTTGGTGAGCATGTTGGCCGGTGCTTCCGCGAACGCGAATGGGATGAACACCATGCCCTCGGCGATGTCGCGGTCGGCGCGCGCCTTCAACGTCAGCACGCCGCGCCGTGTCGTCACGCGCACGAGGCTGCCCGGCGCGATGCCCATTTTTTCCATCTCGCGCGGATTGAGGCCGGCGATGGCCTCGGGCTCGAGGTGATCCAATGTGGCCGAGCGCCGGGTCATGCTGCCGGTGTGCCAGTGCTCGAGCATGCGGCCTGTCGTCAGCACCATCGGGTATTCGGCATCGGGCAGTTCGTCGGGCGCGCGCAGCTCGGTTGGCACGATCTTGGCGCGGCCGGACGCGGTCGGGTAGGACTGCGCAAACATGATCTCGGTGCCGGGAACATCGGGGCCGGCGCACGGATAGGTGACGAAGTCCTCCTTGAGCAACCGCGCCCAGGTGATGTTGTTCAACGACGGCATCACCGAAGCCATCTCGGTAAAGACCTCGGACACGTCGGTGTAGGCCCAGGGCAAGCCGATGCGTTGCGCCAACCCCTGCAGCAGTTGCCAATCCTGCCGCGCCTCGCCAGGCATGTTCACCACGGGCCGGGCGATCTGCACCTGCCGGTTGGTATTCGTGAACGTGCCCCACTTCTCGGCGTGCGCGGAGGCGGGCAGGATGACGTCGGCATGCCACGCGGTTTCGGTGAGGAAGATATCCTGCACCACGAGATGTTCCAGGTGTGCCAGCGCCTCGCGCGCATGCTGCACGTCCGGGTCGGACATGGCCGGATTTTCGCCCATGACGTACATGCCGCGGATCACGCCGTCCTTGATGGCGTGCATGATCTCGACGACGGTCAGGCCCCGCTTGGCGTCGAGCTTCGTGCCCCAGAAGGCCTCGTATTCCGCGTGGATCTTCGGGTCCTCGACGCTGCGATAATCCGAAAACACCATGGGGATCAGGCCGGCGTCGGAGGCGCCCTGCACGTTGTTCTGGCCACGCAGCGGATGCAGGCCTGTGCCGGGACGCCCGGTCTGGCCGGTGACGAGGGCGAGCGAGATCAGGCAGCGCGCGTTGTCGGTGCCGTGCGTGTGCTGCGAGATGCCCATGCCCCAGAAGATGATCGAGCGTTCCGAGCGGGCGTAGAGGCGGGCGACCTCGCGAATGGTCGCTGCCGGGATGCCGCAGACGTCCTGCATCTTCTCCGGCGGGAAGTCCTTGATTTTGGCCTTCAGCGCCTCGTAGCCCTCGGTCATGGCCTGGATGTACTGGACATCGACGAGGCCTTCCTCGATGATGGTGTGCAGCATGGCGTTCAGCAGCGCGACGTCGCGGCCGGGCTTGAATTGCAGCACGTGGCTCGCATAACGCGCGATGCCCTGGTTTTGGCCGCGCGGGTCCATGACGATCAGCTTGGCGCCGCGCTTGGCGGCATTCTTCAGGTACGTGGCGGCAACGGGATGGTTTTCGGCCGGCCGCGCGCCGATGACGATGATGCAGTCGGAGTCTTTTGCTGCCGTGAACGGTGCTGTGACTGCGCCCGAATTCAAGCCCTCCATCAGCGCGGCCACCGACGACGCGTGGCAAAGCCGGGTGCAATGGTCGACGTTATTTGTGCCGAAGCCCTGGCGGATGAATTTCTGGAAGAGGTAGGCTTCCTCGTTGGAGCCTTTAGCCGAGCCGAAGCCGGCCAACCCTTTGCCGCCGTGCGTGGCGTGAATAGTTTTGAGGCCACCAGCGGCGCGGTCCAGCGCTTCCTCCCACGTCGCCTCGCGGAAATACGTCAGCACCTCCTCGCGCCGGATCTGCATGTTCGCGTCCTTCGCGACGCCGTCGCGGCGGATCAGCGGTTTCGTCAGCCGGTCCGGATGGTGGATGTAATCAAAGCCGAAGCGGCCTTTGACGCAGAGCCGGTTGTTGTTGGCCGGGCCGTCGCGGCCATCGACATAGAGGATCTTGTCGTCCCCATTCTTGTCCTTGGCGACGTGCACGGTCGTCTGGCAACCGACACCGCAATAGGGGCAGAGCGTATCGACGCTTTTCGTTTCGAACTGCACGCGTTTTTGTGTCGCCTTGTCGAGCAGGTTCGCTTCCATCAGCGCGCCGGTCGGACAGACCTGCACGCATTCACCGCAAGCAACGCAGGTGGAGGCGCCCATGTCCTTGTCGAAGTCGAACACGACTTTCGAACCGTGGCCGCGATAGGCCATGCCGATGACGTCGTTGTGCTGGACTTCGCGGCAGGCACGCACGCACAAGCCACAATTAATGCAGGCATCGAGATTGACGGAAATGGCCGCGTGCGTCGTGTCGGAGGCCGGTCGCTCGCCTTTCGGATAGCGGCTGACCGGCTGCACGCCCATGGCGTCGATCCAACCCCAGAACTTGGAGTTGGGATCATGGCTGTCGGCGCGCGGCGGCTGATCGGCGGCCAGCAGTTCGAGCACCATCTCCTGGGATTTCTTGGCGCGCTCGGAGGCGGTCTTCACCTTCATGCCCGGGCTCGGCTTGCGCTGGCACGATGCCGCCAGCACGCGCTCGCCCTCGACCTCGACGACGCAGGCCCGGCAATTGCCGTCGGCGCGATAGCCGGGAGCCGGATGCCAGCACAGATGCGGGATCGTCGTGCCCTGCCGTTGCGCGACCTGCCAGATGGTCTCGCCGGGTTCGGCTGCAACTTCGCGGCCGTCGAGAATGAAGGTGATTTTGTCGGTCATTGTCACTTGGTCCCGTATCCGCGGAGCGTGGCATAGCGCTGGCGTTGCGTTTCGGTCAGGATGCGTCGAGCCTCGATATGCGCGTCGAGGTGTGAAAGCCGCATCTCGGCGCGCTTCTGGTCGGCGTCGCGCGTCAGCTGCGCGACGGATTGCGTATCAGCATTTCGCGTCTTGAACGCAGCATCAAGTGCCATCTCCGCTGCAACGTAGGCTTCGCCAGCAGCGCGTGCGCGGGTCTTCATCTGCTGGAAAAGAACTTCGATTTCGGCCCGTTGAGTGGTTGAAAGATCAAGCTCTTTGGCCAGCTCGAGAATATGCATCGGACCTGGATAGCCATTGAGCTCAGCCGGCCGCGCAAAACCCATGCCTTTGCCATCGAGTAGTGCTGCCACATCGCCGTCGGAGAGTGACGCCACGCCGCGCTTGTCTTGGCCAACGTAGGGCGTAGCGGTTGCGCCAAGTCCGTGGGCCGGTCCGTGCCCCGCATGTTGGGCGAACGCAGCTCCGCCCATCACGATCGTTGCGCTCAATACGGCGGCAGTCAGATAGCGTCCCAAAACACTTCTCCATCAAGTCTCGTGATGCGACGCAATCGTCACTGTCAATTCTCTAGGCCGTCGGCACCAGCTTCGCCCGCTCTGGTTCCCGCTCGATCAGACGGAGATAGGCAATCTCGACGGACGTCGGTTCGGCCTCGTGACGCTCCCAGGCACGCAACGTTTCATCCGGGATGCCGTACGTTTGGCCGAAGGTCTGGCGTGGCATGCGACGCTTGTTGCGGACCATCTTGCTGAGTGGCCGCGGCCGTCTCATGGCCTCAGCCTGCTCCGGCGTAATTGGTTGAGCATCGGGATCAGCCAACGCCCGCGTTGTGATTTCCTCATCCGACAAGGCATCTTGACGCTTCCAGTCTCCAGGAGACATCCCGTACTGGTCACGTTGCCTATCCGAAGTAGAGATTTTGCTCATAGTTGTTTGCTCGTCGAGCTATGATGATGCGAATTCGGGTGCCTCGTTCGATGTATATTACCACGTAGACGCGGCCTTCGTGCATGCAGATCCGCTTGTTTCGGGCCTCGTTCGGGTCGGCATCATCGCTTTCAACCCAGTTTGGATCATCGAAAGCAGGGCGCGCCGTCTCGAATGTGACGTCGTGCTTGGCGAAATTGGATGCCGCTTTCCAGTCCTCCCACTCGAAGTCCTCGTCCGCCACCGCCACCTCCCGGCCGGCGTCCTGCCGCTGCCCTCACGCCAGATCTTCCGGGAAGTACTTGATGACGCTCTTGAGCGGGTTGGGTGCGGCCTGGCCGAGGCCGCAGATCGAGGCATCCGCCATGACTTGCGCGAGATCGCCGAGCAGCGCCTTGTCCCAGGTGCCGCTCTTCATGAGCGCCACGGCCTTTTCCGTGCCATTCCGGCAAGGGGTGCACTGGCCGCAGCTTTCGTCCTCGAAGAACTTCATCAGGTTCAGGGCTACGTCCTTCATGTCGTCCTGGTCCGACAGAATGACGACGGCGTGGCTGCCGACAAAGCAGCCATATTTTTCAAGCTGGCCGAAATCGAGCGGGATATCCGCCATGGACGCGGGCAGAATGCCGCCCGATGCGCCGCCCGGCAAATAGCCCTTGAAGGCGTGGCCGTCGATCATGCCGCCGCAGTGGGCGATGAGATCGTTCGCGGTCGATCCGGCTGGCGCCAGCACGACGCCCGGTGTTTTTACTCGTCCGGAAACCGAGTAGGAGCGCAGGCCCTTCGAGCCGTTCTTGCCTTGCGAGGCAAACCAGTCGGCGCCCTTCTCGAGGATCTGCGGCACCCAATAGAGCGTCTCGATGTTGTTGACGAGCGTTGGGCGATTGAAAATGCCTGATTGCGCCACGTAGGGCGGGCGATGCCGGGGCAGCCCACGTTTGCCTTCGATCGACTCGATCATCGCGGATTCTTCGCCGCAGATGTAGGCGCCCGCGCCGCGCCGGATCGTAACCTTGGTATGCTTGGCGAGGCCAGCCTCGCTGACCCGATCCAAGGCATCACGCAGGATCTCGATCGCGGCCGGGTACTCGTCACGGATGTAGACGAACACTTCCTGTGCTTCCACCGCCCAGGCCGCGATCAGCATGCCCTCGAGAAATTGATGCGGGTTCGACTCGAGATAGTGCCGGTCCTTGAAGGTGCCGGGCTCGCCCTCGTCGCCGTTGACAGCCATCAGGCGGGGGCCGGCCGCATCGCGCACGAGGCCCCACT
Organism: Hyphomicrobiales bacterium; assembly: GCA_025353015.1. Lineage (GTDB taxonomy): Bacteria > Pseudomonadota > Alphaproteobacteria > Rhizobiales > Hyphomicrobiaceae. The sequence continues at coordinate 2,446 of JANXRM010000126.1, read as the reverse complement.
TGCGGCCCGTGGGAAAGCCTGCGCCGCCCATGCCACGCAAGCCGCCTTCCGACAGCGTTTTGATGACCTGGTCGGTCCCGCGAGCGCCAGCGAGACAGGCGCGCAACACGCCATAGCCGCCAGCTGCCATGTAGTCTGCGAAATTGCGATGCTCGGGAAGGACGGCATGCGTATCACCGGCCAGCGCCAGGTCCTGCACCGTCAGAAACGAGGCGTGGTCGACGTGGCGGTGGCCCACCTCGCAAGCGGGTGCGGTGTGGCAGGAACCGATGCACGGCGCGCGCACGATGCGGACGCCGGTCATGTTTTCGGCTTCCAGTTCCTCAATCAGGCGCTCGGCACCGGCCAGCATGCACGACAGGCTGTCGCAAACGCGCACCGTGACTGCGGGCGGCCGGGGCTCGCCATCGGCAACGACATCGAAATGCGCGTAGAACGTGGCTACTTCGTAGACTTCGGCCATGGGCAGCCGCATCAATTCGGCAAGCCCATGCAGGTGCGAGGCGGGCAGGCAGCCCTCGGCGTCCTGGATCTTGTGCAGGTATTCGATCAGCAGGGGACGCTGGTAGGGTGGCTCCCCGATCAACGCCGCGACGGCGTCGACGTCTCTCGCCTGCAAGACACGTCCTTTGGGAAAGTTCGGAGCCTTGCGTCGGCCGGCACCGGGATGGTTGGCTCGTTGGCCTTTGGCAGGTGCACCGCCTGGCTGATCGCTCACGATAGATCTCCCCATTCCGGTCCCATGAAGGCATTCCCTTCCGGGATCTTGTTTTTTCCACTGGCCGCGCGGTTTCTGTCGGTGACATCGAACCGTTGGTCCGTTTGGCATACCATATGCCAAACGGACTTGCGCTGTCGAGCATCCCCCATACGGTCGAGTGCGGCAACGAGGCAGGTGTGTTGCTCTGCGGTGGCCGTGGCAGAGGTCCCGCCGGAGCATGAGGATGTTGCGCCGCACAGCGAGACGGTGATTTAACCCGGCTTGGCGGTGTACAGAGCCCGCGCGCTCAGCCTATATCTGGCGGCAGTAACACCATCCCCGGGGGGATCGACGATGGATCTGAGTTTACTTGGTATCGAAATGACGAAGGAATTCTGGCTTGCGCTCGGCCAGATCATCTGGATCAACGTCCTTCTCTCCGGCGACAACGCGATCGTCATCGCGCTGGCCTGCCGGGGCCTCCCGGCGAAAAAGCGTGCTATGGGCATCATGCTTGGCGCGCTGGCGGCCATCGTCTTGCGCATCATCTTCACGGTCTTCGTGCAGAAACTTCTCGAGTGGCCCTATCTCAAAGTCATCGGCGGCGTTTTGCTGCTGTGGGTCGCCTACAAGCTGCTGACGCAGGAGGAAGCAGGCGAGGACGGCGTTGCCGCCAGCGAAAGCCTGTGGGGCGCCGTTCGTACGATCGCGATCGCAGACGTGGTGATGAGCCTCGATAACGTCCTGGCCATCGCGGCGGCGGCCAAGGGCAATAACCCGCTGATCATTCTCGGCCTCATCATTTCGATCCCGATGATCATCGGCGGTGCCACGATCCTCACCAGCATCCTGCATCGCTTCCCGATCCTGGTCTGGGCGGGTGCCGCCCTGCTCGGTTGGATCGCAGGCGATCTCATCGCGTCGGATCCTGTCGTGGCGCCCTATCTGCAGCAGGTCGTGGGGATGCTCGGCCTGCCGGCCAAGCTCGATCTCAAGTTCCCGTTGTGGCTGCCGCACATTGGTGAAACTAAGGTGCTGTCGGGTGCGACGTATGATCTGGGAATGCAGATTCTCGGCGCTGGTCTGGTCATCCTGCTCGGGCTGATCTTCCGGAAAAAGGGGCCAGACACCGCTCACTGAAGTCACCGCTCACTAAAGACACCGCTCACCGAACGGGCGGTTGAACCGAAACGGGCGGTTGAACCGAAACGGGCAAAGGAAAGCCCGCAAGGCGCGGAACAAGCGGAACAAGCGGAACAAGCGGAACAAGACGTCGAATATGAAAACGGCCGCCAGGGAAACCCGGTGGCCGTTTTGCTTTGGGCTGTGGTCGAGCGATGGTTTGCTCGAACCGATGTCTTGGCTACCTGCGGCTTAATCGGGTGGTCTCGGCCGCGAACCAGGCGATACGCTCGGAGAGCAGCTTGTTCTCCGCCTCCAGGGCTGCGGCGGTTACAGGCTGCAATCCATCGTAGGTGATGATCGACGCGGCTAGCGTCTGCTTCAGGTCGCGATTGGTCGCCTGGAGCGATGCCAGGCGTCCGGGTGATACGGGTGCCGTGTCCATGGCGACGATAGCTGGCGCGACCGCCGATGCCCCGGAGCCAGCCGGCATGATGCGCGCCGGTTGTACCGGAGCAACCGGATTGGCCGGACTTGTGCCGGCGACGGCCATCTCCAGGATCGGTGGCGCAATCGCAGACCCCGCGGGCTTGATTGCTGCAGCCACCTGAGCCGCATCGGCCG
>JANXRM010000057.1 GCA_025353015.1 Hyphomicrobiales bacterium | reverse complement strand
CTGGGCGTTCTCGCTCGACTTCAGCAGCGCCTTGGCCATCCCATCGGGGTCGGCGGCGATGGCATCGAGAAATGCGGTCGCGACGGCGTCCGGCAGCAACTCGTGGCGCTCCCATGCCTTCAGGGTGGCAAGAGGAATATGATAGCGATCGGCGAACTCTTGTCGGCTCAGTCGCAATTGAAAGCGCACGCGCTTCGGCGCCGACATGTGCCGCAGTAGCCGGTCGCCCGTGAGTGGCGGGCTGTCTGGGTCTGCTAAGGCAGCGGCCTCGATCTCGTCGTCCGTCATGGCATCGAGCGCGGCCCAGTTGGTCTTGCCCGTGTTGACAGTCTGAGCGTCATTGGGGCGGGTTTTGTCTGACATAGTCTCGGCTCTCCCTGCGGGTGGCATCGCGGGCCGAGATGATCCGGATGCGACCCTGACGCATGGTGAGAGAGATTGCGGCGAGCCTTGTTGTCGTTCACTCGGCAGCTTGGGCGGAAGTGGCGGACTCCAGCGTCTTTACGACACCGTCCGGGTCGGCGGCGATCACGCGCAGATAGGCCATCGCCATGGCGTCGGGCTCGCTTTCGTGACGTTCCCAAGCCGTGATGAGGGCTTCATCGATATGAAAACGGGAAGCAAAGCTCGACCGCCTGAGGTGGAGCTTGAGACGTAGATGCTTGACGAAGGCGACGCGCTTGGCCCCTGCCAACTGCTCGTCGGTCCACGGCGGATTGTCGGGATCGGCGAGAGCGGCTGCCTCGATCTCAGCATCCGTCATGGCGTCGAGAGCGGCCCAGTCGGTCTTTCCCGAAGGCTTGCCGTCACCGCCCGCGTTCCCGGAAGTACCTGACTTGCTCACGTTTTTCTGCCTTTCTGGCGGATATGATGCGGATGCGGTCGCCGCGTTCAGTATAGCACACGGCGAGGACGCGACCATTGACCAAGCCGAGGCGCAAGATCCGCTCTTCGCCGTAGTCCTCGCGATCGTCGAGCTCATCAATGGCGGCCGGGTCTGCGAAGATCGGGCGGACGTCCATGAAGTCGATCCCGTGGTCGGCAAGGTTGACGCGGGCCTTGTCGTCGTCCCACTCGAATTCATCATCCTGCATGGTGGGTGAGCCCCGACTTCAATTCCAGCTTCGCCACTGGTGCAGGCAGTTTCGCCCGATTCCAGGCACGCTGGCCAGCCGACGCGGTCGCGCCACCTTGCTCCATCCTTAACAGGCGACCCCACGGCGACCCCAGCGACAATAGCTCGCCAGGGTTGCAATTATAGGTTGCATACATCAGAAACCACCAGCGAGACCCAGACGCGCGGCACGGAGCCCTGACTTGACGCGAATGAGCCGACTTGGGCCACGAGCTGTGGCGGACGGAGGGGGGACGGCGCTGATATTCAAGGGGTTGGGCAGCTTCGGCCAAGTCAGGCAGGCGCCTCGGCGACCCCACGACGACCCCGGAAAAAATTTGGCGCCAAAACCTTTCGGCGGCGCCTTCGTAAGTCTCTGATATTTCGTAGAAAATTTGGTCGGAGCGAGAGGATTTGAACCTCCGACCCCCAGTCCCCCAGTCCGACGATCTCTCCGCTCATCCGTTATCATGATGTAACATGGCGCCAAGGTAAAATCAACTTATTTCAGCTGTTTACGCCGTCAACCTGTCTCACGGTGACAAATGATGCCTTGCCACAGCACGTGACATTTTGCTACCCAAATGCTACCCAAAGAGCATCAGACGCACCCTCGCAACCCCCTGATTTCATTCAGGTGCGGAAACTGGTGCACAACGGGCAGGAGGCCGATCTTGGGTAGCAAACCACCGTTCACCGATATCACCATCCGTCATCTGAAAGCTCGCGACGGCGAGCGCATCGAGGTGTGGGACGACAAGATCGCGGGCTTGGGCGTCCGCGTCTCACCGAGCGGAACCAAGTCGTTCGTCCTGCTCTACCGCCTCAAAGGTCAGCCCAAACGCATGACGCTCGGGCGCTATCCGCTGATGTCGCTCGGCGACGCCCGCAAGCATGCCACGGAGGTCCTGTACAAGATCAGCCAGGGCAGTAATCCGCAGGCGGAAAAGGAGGAGGCGCGCACCTTCCCCCGCTTCGACGAGACGCTCAAGGATTTCGTGCGCATCTATTGCAACCGCCAGAACCGCGAACGAACCGCCCGGGAGACCGAGCGCCTGTTGCGTGCCCGCTTCCTCAAGGCATGGGCGGCTCGGGATATCCGGGAGATCAAGAAGCACGATGTGCTCAAGATCATTGACGGCATCGTGGAGGAGGGGAAGCCAAGCGCTGCCAACCACGCCTTCGCGGCCATCCGCAAACTGTTCAGCTGGTGCGTACAGCGCGGCATCGTCGAAGCCAACCCGTGCACCGGCATCGGCGCTCCATCGGCGACCGTCGACCGGGAACGTGTCCTCACGGATGCGGAATTGGCAGCCGTCTGGAAGGCCGCCGAGGCCACCGGCTATCCCTATACGGCCATCGTCAAGTTGTTGATCCTCACGGCGCAGCGCCGCAGTGAAGTCACGGGGCTGCGATGGTCGGAGGTCGATGCGGAGCAA
>JANXRM010000509.1 GCA_025353015.1 Hyphomicrobiales bacterium | reverse complement strand
GGCTTCGGAGTTGTTGAGCGACGTGACCACGTTCCAGGCGGCGCGGCCGCTGGTCATCAGATCGAGGGTCGAGAAGACGCGGGCAACGTGGAAAGGCTCGTAATAGGTCGTCGAGTAGGTGGAGCCAAGCCCCAGATGCCGGGTCGCCATGCCCATGCAGGTGAGGATCGTGACCGGGTCCATCTTGACGACGCGGACGCCGTTTCGCACAGCCTCCCGGTGATCGTTGCCCAGGATGTCCGGCATTGCCAACCGGTCATCGAAAAAGCCAAGGTGGAACTTGCCGTACTCCAGCGTGCGGGCGATGCGCTGGAAATATTCGGGGCCCAGGAAGTCGGTCGCGGACTGCGGGTGCCGCCAGGAGCCGACGTAGTTCGAGCAGTTCTGCGCTTGCAAGAAGCCGACAAGGATCATCTCGCGTTTCGACTTGGCCATGGGACTACGGATCCTCGCGAACGGCTTGGCAATTGAAAGGGCTGAACTGGTGCCTATGTCCGGACATATCTGATAGACCGATTTGCGCGGTTCGTCATTTCGAAGTTGCACGTCATTCCGCCGGATTCTTAAGCGCTCATCCGGACTAGACGTTGCGGCGCGCGAAATGCTGTAAAGTTCGCCCACAAACCGGAATCTGCGGCGCGTTCGACAAATAGGAGCAAAGCATGCCCACACCCAAGGCATCCCTTCGATTGCATCACGCCGCGCCCAGCCGGTCATCGACGGTGCTCTGGATGCTGGAAGAGATCGGCGAGCCCTATGACCTCAACGTCCTGAACTTGATGGAGGGCCAGAACCGGCAGCCGGCCTTTCTCGCCATCAACCCGATGGGCAAAGTCCCGGCGCTCGAGCATGACGGCCAGGTTGTGACAGAGGTTGGCGCCATTTGCCTCTATCTGGCGGATGCGTTCCCGAAGGCTGGCCTCGCGCCCGCGATCGGCGATCCGCACCGTGGGGCTTATCTCAGATGGATGTTCTTCCAGGGGAATTGCTTTGAGCCCGCCATCATCGACAAGGCCATGAAGCGCGAGCCCGGCGCTCAGGCAATGTCGCCCTACGGCGATTTCGACACCACCATCGACGTGGTGGCCAAAGCCGTCGCCAATGGGCCGTGGTTCCTGGGCGATCGCTTCACGGCGCTCGACGTTTATTTCGGCTCGGCCCTCCGCTGGACGACGATGTTCGGCCTCTGCCCGGACAGGCCCGAATTCAAGCGCTACATCGCCCGTCTCGACGAGCGCCCGGCCGCCAAACGCGCCGCCGCCCGCGACGCGGCCCTGGCCCCGCCTGCCGACAAGAAAGCCTGAACCCAAGGATTCCATCATCGGTGCCGTCGAAGTGGGCATGAAACACACGCTCGCAAACATCGCTCTGCTCTGCCTCGCGCTGCTGCCGTTGGCGGCGTCGGGCGTGGCTCCGGTGCTGGCGCAAATGCCGGCGATGCCGCCCGTCGACGAGCATCGCCCCATCGCTCCCGACTCGCTCGCAGCCTACCTCGGTGCCAATCGCGAATGCCGCGAGATCAGCGACGGGTGCCAGATCTGTGTTCGCGCCAATGGTGAAATGGCCCGCTGCTCGCTGCCCGGCATCGCCTGTCAGCCGACGGGCTGGCAATGCAATCTGCCGGCGATCCCCAAGTCGGACGCGGCCGAACCCACACCGACGCCGTCTGCGGCCCCCGGCAAACAATAACCGATCGCGCGGGCGCGACCGACTGGCGTCATGGGTCTCGCCAACGCCGCCGCCATGGGGCAATCTCATTGCGCGCCATCGGCATTGCCGCGAACATCGGATCACGAGACCTCGCATGAACGACCACACGCCTTTCCCGACCGCCGATGCCCTGCCAACTGCTGCCCCGTCCCCGCTGGGCCTGGACTGCGCCGGCCAGGACTTCTGGGCCATCGATCGGGGCCTGCAGGATCTCGTCCGCTTGCATGTCGATCCAGTTATCCGTACCAAACTTGAGCCGCATTTCCAGCGCCTCGGCAAGCTTGCGGGCGGACGGCTCGACGAGATCGCGCGCATCGCCGACCGCAACGGGCCGGTACTCCGCGCCCGCGACAAGTTCGGGCGCGACGAGGACTGGATCGAGTATCACCCGGCCTATCGCGAGATGGAGCAGATCGCGTTCGGGGACTTCCAGTTCCATGCCATGAGCCACCGTGGC
>JANXRM010000501.1 GCA_025353015.1 Hyphomicrobiales bacterium | reverse complement strand
GTAAACCGGCACGGGCTCAACGAACTGAGGGCTTCCGCAGCAGTGCGGGGGCCCTCAGTTCGTTTGCGTCTGCAACCCGTCCTGCAGCGCCAGAACCTGACCGGCCAGATAGAGCGACCCGCAAATGAGCACGCGCATCGGCCGGCCTTCCGCAGCCCGGATGCGATCTAGCGCGGCGGGAACACCCGAAGCCGTCTCGACCGTGAAACCGAGTTTTAAGGCCACATGCGCCAGTGCTTCTGGAGCAAGCGGGGCCTCGTGCGCGCCGGGAATGGGCACGGTGATGATACGCCGGGCAAGTCCACGGAAGTGCGCCAGGAAGCCGGCGGCGTCCTTCTGGCCCATCATACCGACGACCATGTAGAGCGGCTTCGGCGCGCGCTCCTCGATATCGGCGAGCGTTTGGGCAATCGCCTGTCCGCAATGCGGGTTGTGGCCGCCGTCGAGCCAGAGTTCCGATTCTGCCGGCAGGCGCGCGCCAAGGCGTCCCGCCAGGGCCAAGCGCTGCATGCGCGCGGGCCATTGGACCTGGGTCAACCCGCGCTCGATGGCTTTCGTGCCGATACCCGAGGATCGCAGATGCCGGACGGCGGCGATGGCCGCCCCAGCATTGACCACTTGATGACGGCCGATTAGCGCCGGCAGCGGCAGATCAAGCACCTCGGTCTCGTTTTGATAAACAAGGCGCCCGCGTTGCGCGAATGCTTCGAAATCCTGGCCCCATAGGCTCAGCGGTGCGCGGATCTCGGCGGCCCGTGCGACGATGGTCTCCAACGCTGCCGGTTCCTGCAACGAGATGATGCCGGGAACGCCCGGTTTCAGGATGCCGGCTTTCACGCGCGCGATCTTGGGCAGTGTGTCGCCAAGCTTTTCGGCATGATCCATGGCGACGGGCGTGATGATCGTCAGCGCCGGCTTGGCAATCACGTTGGTTGCGTCGAAATCGCCGCCGAGGCCGACCTCGAGAATAACGGCATCAGCTGGGATCTCGGCGAAGGCTAGAAAGGCCGCGGCCGTTGTCACTTCGAAGAACGTGATGGCATCGCCCGAATTCACCAGTTCGACGCGCTCGAGATATTGCTTCAGCCGATCCTCGGCGATCGGACCCGCCATGCCATCAGGTCCGGGCACGGCGATACGCTCGTTGAACCGGACGAGATGCGGCGATGTATAAACGTGGACGCGCTTTCCCGCCGCTTCGTACATGGCTTTGAGATAGGCCGTGGTCGAGCCCTTGCCATTGGTACCAGCGATATGAATAACCGGGGCGAGGCGGTGCTCGGGATGGCCGAGCTTGGCCAGCAAATTTTGCAGCCGGCCAAGCGACAGGTCGATCATCAAGGGGTGCAGGCGCTTCAGCCGCGCCAGCAGGTCATCCAGAGTGTCTGTCATGACTGCCCTCAACCCTCCGGCATGGCCGTCATGGTTCGAATGCTGGGCACCAATGCTCGGCACCAACGCTGGATTTACCGTGCGTCTTTTTGCGTAGGCTTCGTAGTGACCGTTTTGGCGGCAACGGCCCGCGCCTTCGTGGCATCATCAGTGCGGCGGGCTTCGAAACGCTCGTCCGCGGTCACGGGTTCAGCCTCGACCACACCGGATCCGCGGGCCAGTGATTCGACGATGTCGCCGTCGACCGCATGGCCATTCATGCTCTTGATGTAGCCGATCGGCTTCGGCTTCACGGTCGTCGACTTGCCAGCGTGGCGCCCGTTCATAAGGACACGCACGATGTCCGACAGGGTCTGGCGCAGCTTGTGGCGGTGCACGACCATGTCGATCATGCCGTGCGCCAACAGGTATTCCGCGCGCTGGAAGCCCTCGGGCAATTGCTCGCGAATCGTTTGCTGGATGACGCGGGGACCGGCAAAGCAGATCAGCGCGCCGGGCTCCGCAATCTGGATGTCGCCGAGCATGGCGTAGGAGGCGGTGACACCGCCGGTCGTCGGATCGGTCAAGACGACAATATAAGGCAACCGCGCCGCGCGCAGGCGTTGCACCGCAATCGTCGTGCGCGGCATCTGCATCAACGACAGGATGCCTTCCTGCATGCGAGCGCCGCCCGAGGCGGCAAACAGGATGAAGGGCGCGTTCTTCTCGACCGCGTGCAGCATGGCGGTCACGATGGCTTCGCCGGCGGCCATGCCGAGCGACCCCGCCATGAATCGGAAGTCCTGAACGGCAGCCACGACGGCGGCGCCGTTGAGCAGGCCCTCGCCGATGACCACGGCGTCCGGTTCGCCGGTCTTGGCCTTGGCTTCCTTCAGGCGGTCCGTGTAGCGCTTGCCGTCGCGGAATTTGAGCGGGTCGATAGCGACTTCGACCGTGGCGACTTTGGTGTACTCGCCCTTGTCGAACAGCAACTTCAGCCGGGAGACGGCGTCCACCTTCTCGTGGTGGCCGCAACAGGCGAAGACGAATTTGTTGTCCTCCAGCGCCTTGCGGTCCGACATCTGGCCGCAACCGCCGCATTTCTTCCAGAAATCGTCGGGCGGCTCACGACGCGCCGTGGTGAGCAAGCGGCTGATTTTTGGGCGGACGACGTTGTTGATCCAGTTCAAGTGCGCGCTCCTCGACCCTGGCCAAGAGTTTGCGGCCGTTGGCCGCTGTTGGCCGTTTTGACCCGCTGAGTACCACACGGACCTCGATTGTGGCGATGCCAAGGCCCCACCTTGCAGCAGCATATGGCCTTTGCTCAGCGCTTGCGCAATGCTTGGGCGAGGCTTTTCACCAGTTCCAGTACGCCAGAAATCGTCTTATTGGTGCCTTGACCCTTATTCCCCAGGGTATCCTTGATCACATTGACCAGCGCCGACCCGACGACGACGCCATCGGCACCACGGCCAATGGCACGGGCTTGCTCTGGCGTGCGGACGCCAAAACCCACCGCAACCGGTAATTGCGTCGACTTTTTGATTCGCGCGACCTGGGCGTGTACATCCGATGCCACCGGAGCGGCTCCCCCCGTGATTCCCGTGATCGAGACGTAATAGAGGAAGCCCGATGTATTGGTGAGCACCTGGGGCAGGCGCTTGGCATCGGTCGTCGGCGTCGCCAGGCGGATGAAATTGATGCCGCGCTCCATGGCCGGCAAGCAAAGCTCGTCATCGGCTTCAGGCGGCAGGTCGACGACGATCAGGCCATCGACACCGGCCGCCTTGGCATCGTCCAGGAACGGCTCGGAGCCATAGCTGTAGATGGGATTGTAGTAGCCCATAAGCACGATGGGCGTGCTTTTGTCCTTGGCCCGGAAGTCGCGGACGAGGGCGAGCGTTTTCTTCAAGGTCATACCGGCCGCGAGCGCACGCTGCGACGACGCCTGGATCGCCGGGCCGTCGGCCATGGGATCGGAAAACGGCATGCCGAGTTCGATGACATCCGCGCCAGCCGCTGGCAGGCCCATGAGGATTTTGCGCGACGTTTCGACGTCGGGGTCGCCAGCCGTCAGGAACGTGACGAGCGCCGGGCGTCCCTCGGACTTGAGATCGGCGAAGCGGGTGTCGATGCGGGTAGGAGCGGTCATGAGGGGGCCTGGCGGTGTTTTTCAGTTTTTGGTTTTGGACGTGAAATTCGGCATCGCTCGCTTCATGTATTCGTCGAAGAGAGGCACCGTAAATGCGGTATCGCCGTGCGAGGGCGAGTATATCATGCCCTTTTTGATCAAGGCGCTTCGCGTCGGCGCTACTGATGTCGACTTGACACCAAGCAACTCTGCAATCTCGCCCGATCGCTGATTGCCGGGACCAAACTCCGCCAACGCGCGCATGTAGTTCTTCTCCGATGGCGTGCAACGGTCGAACCGGACTTTGAAAAAACTTCGATCAAGTTCTTCGACCGCCAGTCCCGTCGCAGTTTCCACGGTGGCTCGATCGATATTCTCATCCGCTGCAACGTTCCAGGATTCATATGCCCATTGCTGAATGAAGTAGGGATAGCGCTGCGTCAGCGCGAGGATGCGTTCCACGGCCTCTTCGGAGAAGTTTACACCTTCTGCTGCAGCCGGCGAAACGATCGCGGATATAGCATCGATTTTCTCCAGGGCGCCGACGCGGGGATATTTGAACAGGCGTTCGGCATAGGACTTGGAATTGCCAGCCAGTCCTATGATTTGCGGTAAGCCAGCGCCCACGATCAACAGGGGGAGGTTTTTTTGATTGGTCCGATGCACCGACATGATGAGCGCGCTGAGTTCTTTTTCACTCAGATACTGTAGTTCATCGACAAGGACGATGATTGCTTTCTTGGCATTTTTTGCCGCATTTGCCACGCTGAGTACGAGTTCCGGCAGGTCTGCCTCGATGTCGCCGGAGTCGGCTGAGCCCGTTTCTGGATCAATCCCGACGTCGATGCCTTCGACGGAAATTTTGAGGCCGCCGAGAAAGCTTTTAAGGACCCGCAGCCCGCGCCGCGCCGTCTCCTTTGCCGTATGTACGGCGCTCAATTTGAAAAGGGCACTGCGCAGGCCTGGAATGAGAAGCTCCGGAAGGGATTTTCCCTCGTGGGCCTCGATGAATATCGTAATGAATTTCTCGTCGCTGGCGAGTTGCTCGATCCTGTTGAGCAGCACGGTCTTGCCGACGCCGCGAAGGCCGACGAGGATGATGCTTTGCGTCGGGCGGCCGGACCCGATCCGTTGCACGGCAGTCGTCGCAATTTCCAGGATGTCCTTGCGGCCGGCAAGCTCCGGGGGTGGGTTGCCGGCGCCAGGAGCATAGGGGTTCCTGACGGGATCCATAGCGAGTTTATCCTTTTAGAGGTAAATTCTGCTATAAACGTCTAAAGTCGCTAGCATCCGGCGTCAACACCGGATCGCCGCGACCTGCTGCCAGAGCCCTCAAACCTTCATGCCCAAGGCCTTCGCCACCGTGAACAGGTCTTTGTCGCCGCGGCCGCAGAGGTTCATCACCAGCAGGTTGTTTTTCTTGAGCTTCGGCGCCAGTTTCATGACGAATGAGAGCGCGTGCGCGGGTTCGAGCGCTGGAATGATGCCCTCCATTTTAGTGCAAAACTGCAAGGCGGTGAGTGCTTCCTTGTCGGTCGCCGACGCGTAAGTCACGCGGCCGGTATCCTTCAGCCACGAATGCTCGGGGCCGACGCCCGGATAATCAAGGCCGGCGGAGATCGAATGGCCTTCGAGGATCTGGCCGTCGTCGTCCTGCAGCAGATACGTGCGGTTGCCGTGGAGAACGCCGGGACGGCCGCCGTTCATGGAGGCGGCATGGCCATTCGGCACCTCGAGGCCATGACCCGCCGCCTCGACGCCGTAGATGGCGACGCCCTTGTCGTCGAGAAATGGGTGGAACAAGCCGATGGCGTTGGAACCGCCGCCGATGCAGGCGACGAGTGTATCGGGGATGCGCCCTTCTGCAGCCAGCATCTGTTCTCGGGTTTCGCGGCCGATGATCGACTGGAAATCTCGCACCATCTCCGGATAGGGATGCGGACCCGCTGCCGTGCCGATGATGTAATACGTGTCATGGACGTTGGTCACCCAATCGCGCAACGCCTCGTTCATGGCGTCCTTCAGCGTGCCAGCTCCCGACGTGACCGGATTGAGCTTGGCGCCGAGCAGCCGCATGCGCGCCACGTTCGGCGCCTGCCGCTCGACGTCGGTCGCGCCCATGTAGACCTCGCACGGCATATCGAACTTGGCGCAGACCGTCGCCACCGCCACGCCGTGCTGGCCGGCGCCCGTCTCGGCAATAATGCGCGTCTTGCCCATCCGCCGGGCGAGCAGGATCTGGCCTAAGCAATTGTTGATCTTGTGGCTGCCCGTGTGGTTCAGTTCGTCGCGCTTGAAATAGATTTTTGCACCGCCCAGTTCCTTGGTGATGCGCTCGGCAAAGTAAAGCGGCGACGGTCGGCCGGAATAGTGCGTGTGGAGCCAGCTAAGTTCGGCGTGGAATTTCGGATCGTTTTTCGCCGCCGTATAGGCTTTCTCCAGCTCGAGAATGAGCGGCATCAGCGTCTCGGCAACAAAACGGCCGCCGTATAGACCGAAGAAGCCTTTCTCATCAGGCCCGGTGCGATAGCTGTTCGGAGCTTTTGCCGAACCCGAAGCCGAACCGGCGCTCTTTTTTGCCTTTGCTTTGCTTGCGGCTTTTTCGGCCATCTTTTCAGCCATCGGTGGGCTCGTCCTTCGTGCGCGGTTGTCGGTTGAGGTCCGTGCTGACGCTGCTGTGCGCCGCACGGATGAATTGACGGATGAGGTCGGCGCTTTTGACACCGGGCGCGCTTTCGACGCCTGACGAAACATCGACGACCGTTGCCCCAGTCGCCTGGATCGCAGTATCGACGTTGGCGGGCGTCAGCCCCCCCGCGAGCATGAACGGAACCTGGCGGCGCACGTCGTCGAGCACACGCCAGTCGAACGCTAAGCCATTGCCGCCGGGCAGAACTGCGCCTTTCGGTGCCTTGGCGTCGAACAGAATCAGGTCGGCAATCCCCTTGTAGGCGAGGGCTCGGCCCGCGTCGTCTCGCGTTTCCACTTTGATCGCCTTCATGACGGGCTTGCCCCAGCGGGCGCGGAGATCGCGGACCCGTTCCGGCGTCTCGGCGCCGTGCAGCTGCAGCATGTCGGGATTGACCTGGCGCATGATGGCCTCGATCTGGGCATCGTCGGCATCGACGGTGAGGGCGACAATGGCTGCAAATCCACGGGCAAAATCGGCCAGCGGTACGGCTTCGGCGATGGTCACGTTGCGCGGGCTCGGCGGAAAGAATACGAGGCCGACGAGATCGGCGCGCGCCGACAAGGCGTCGGCCATGGCATCCGCCGTCTTCAGTCCGCAGATTTTGACGCGTGCCGGCATGTGACGCTTTCCGCCTTTCCCCATGTCTGCTCGTCCATGGGGAAAGGGCAGCGATCTGGGCGTGGAAACTACTTCCGAATGACAGCCAAGGCCTTGTTGAGCCCGGATGCCTGACTGCGATCGATCCCGGCATCCCGCTCGCGGGCCAGACGATCGGCTTCGCTTCGCCACCGCGCCGCGTCGTCGGCCCGCGACCGTGCCGATTGCCGGTAATGGCTCTGCGTCAGCCAGGTGGCAAAACCGCCGAGCAGCACACCGAGGATCAAGGACCCCAGCAGAAAAAAGAAGAACGGCACCTCAAAGGTCAGCATCGAGTCCTCGGGCCGGAACGGATTGAGTCGCAACGGCACACTGTGCTTGTTCGTCACGGCGAGTGTAACGAGCAGCAGGAAGGCCGGAAAGGCGACCAACAGCCCGACAATCCGTTTTAACACGTGCGGCCTCACTTTTTACGCTGTAGAACGACAAAATCGGATGAAACGGCGGTCTATTCAAGCGTTCAGGCGCTCGCGCAATTCCTTGCCGGTCTTGAAAAACGGCACGAACTTCTCGTCGACCTTGACCGCTGTGCCGGTGCGCGGATTGCGGCCCGAACGCGGTGGGCGATGCTTGACCGTAAAGGCGCCGAAACCGCGCAATTCCACCCGGTCGCCGCGGGAAAGCGCATCGACGATCTCGTCGAAGATGACGTTGACGATCCGCTCGATATCGCGATGGAAAAGATGCGGGTTGGAGGCGGCAATCTTGCCGATCAGCTCCGACTTGATCATGTGGTAGTCCCTCTTACTGGCCCTCTAAACTTACGACGACTTGGCTTGAGCCTTTTGTATTTACTCATTTTTCGGCAGGTTGCCAAACCGAAACCATACCGTCAATGAGAAGTGCCGAAAGTCGCGGATCATCGTTGAGAAATTTGACGGCACCATCGTTCAAGCCGAGCAGGGCGCCGGCAATCCGGCCCAGCATGCCAAGCACGCCCCAGTTTTCCTCCGCCTTCGGCTTCCAATCGACGATTTTGAGACCGGCTGTAATCTTCTTTTCGGTTTCGAGCCAGCGCTGCGCTTCCGCCTCGCCGCCGATCTGATCGACCAGCTTCAACGTCAATGCTTCGCGGCCGGAAAACACCCGGCCTTGCTCCAGGCCTGGAACGGCCGCTGTATCGAGCTTGCGGCGGTCGGCGACGAGGCCACGGAACCAGCCCATGGACTCCCGTACCATACGTTCGGTGGTCTCGCGGCCGGCTTGATCGAGCGGCGCGAACATCGAGGGAACAGCCTTGAGATTGCCGCTCTTGATTTCGTTCATCTTGACGCCGACCTTGGCCAGGAGCTCGCTGACCTCCGCCCATTGGAAGATGACGCCGACGGACCCCGTGATGGTGTTGCCGCGGGCCACGATCTGGTCGGTCGCGAGGCCACAGATATAGGCAGCCGACGTCGCGATTGTGCCGAACTGCGCCACGACCGGCTTTTTGGCGGATACGGCCCGAATGGCCTCGTAAAGCGCCTCGCCGCCCGCGGTCGTGCCGCCGGGGCTGTTGATGTAGAGGATCACGGCATCGACGCTCTTGGACCGCGCAAGCTTGTCCAGCAGGCGCAATTGATCGCGGTTCTCAGTAATCACGCCTTCGATCGTCATGCGCGCGATGTGCTTCTTTTCACCGAACGCCGCACTGCCCGCGCCGCCCTTGACGGCGAGCGCGCCGAGCGCCGCGACGCCCGCAATGACCGCCAGCACGCGCCAGAGGGACAACGACCGGCGCAACCGGCGGCGATCCAGCAGGGCTTCGGTTTCAAGTGTCATGCGATGCGTCTTTCCTGGCTTGGGCAGGTTGGGCGTGGTGCCGGTTGGGCTCGATGAAGGCCGGACTCGATGCAGGCCGGACTTGCGGCCAGCTGGCAGCCCGGTGGCCGGCTGGCAGCCGGCATGGGCCCATGCGAGCGCGGAACCTAAGCGTTTCGCCCGCCACCTTCAACCGTTCGTGCGACCGTTCACGCAAATCGGCACAAGCGACCGTCAGTTGCCGGGGGGACAGCAGTCAAGCAATGAGGCCGCGAATGGCGATGGATTTGACCCGGTCCTACCGGTTGGACGGAGAAAAGTGGCGCGAAGTTGGTGGTCGCTGCTCGTTCAATACCGGACGTCACGTAAAAATAGAAGCGCATCAGAACATGAGCCCGTTGTAGCCTGTTCTAGTTCATACAACGGGCTGCATAGCGGCCTCATCGAAATTGCCTGCCGCATTGCTGGCGCCGATGCCAACACGCTGGCACGCGCGTTCGAATTGAACGCGGAATTGCCGCGACAGCAGCTGTCATTACCGCCTGGGGATGTCCGGGCGCCGCGCATCACGGGCCTGGGCAGATAGGCGGACCTGAGCGTTACTTGCCCCGAAGCCCTTATAGCCGCCCCGCCGCTCGACAATCTCGAAGAAGAAGCGTTCGTCAAACGTGCGTGTGTAGACTTGCAAGTATTCGCCGGTGCCGTCGCGCTCATAAAGGATGTTGTTCGCCTTCAGGCGGTCGATAGCATCGCCAGAAAGGTCGGTCTTAGCCTCGAGGTCGTCATAGTAATTCTCGGGGATGGCGAGCAAGGTTATGCCATTTGCCTTGAGAGCCGTTGTCGTCGCGAAGATGTCGCCCGTTGCAAACGCGATATGCTGCACGCCCGAGCCGAACGCTTCCGACAGGAAACGCGATGATAGTGTGCGGCTTGACTGCGAAGCGTTGAGCACGAGGCGCAACTCACCTTTCATCGTCTGCAGCACCTGGCTCTTGACGATGCCGCCGGGATCGAGCACGTCCTGCTCCGGCGTTTTGGAGAGGTCAAGCAAGGCACCGTAGAAAAGTTGCCATGTCAGCATTTCCTCATACTGCATCGACTGCGAGATATGGTCGACAAAGCCGAGGCCTGCATCGTTGTGCGACTGGTCCGCGTCGAGGGGAGAGAACTCGATGTCCCAGACCTGGCCTAGCTGGCTTGCGGTATCGGTGAAGTAGACGAGGCTGCCGCCAAGTCCGCGAACAGCCGGAATTTCGAGTTCACCCGGCCCGACCGCCTGACGGAAAGGAGCGTCGAGCAGACGTTGCGCGCGATCCAGCGTCGCCGTCGCGTTTTCGACTCTGAGGCCAATCGCACAGACGCCGGTGCCGTGCATGATGTTGAACGAGTGAGCAAAGCCATCTTTTTCCGAGTTGGTGACGATATTGATGTGGCCTTGCGTCCAACGCGTTACCGACTTGGAAATGTGCTGGCCGGCCTTGCGAAATCCAAGGCCTGAAAGCAGCGCCGCGAACGCCTGTTGCGACGTCTCGTCAATGGCGAACTCTATGAATTCTGTTCCCTGGCATTTCGAGCGTGGAGGCAACGGTTGTGGCAGGACCGCTTGTTGGCCACAGCGCGACTGTAAACGGTCGAGCATGTAGATCAGAGAGCGGTGGCCATCCACGGCCACATTGCGCGCCGAACCGGCACGGAACTGGTCGTTAAATATTTCAAGCGAGAGCAGCCCGCCATAGCCGGTCGCCTGCAGCGCATCCATGAACGCATCGATGTCGAGATCGCCCTGTCCAGGAAAATTCCGGTAATTCCGGCTCCAATTGAGAAAGTCCATATCGAGCAGCGGTGCATCGGCCATCTGGACCAGGAAAATGCGGTCACGCGGGATGCTGCGCATCGCACCGAGATCGGTCTTGCGCACGAGAGTGTGGAAGCTGTCGAGTACGAGCCCGATCGCGGGATGGTCTGCTCGGCGCACCGCCTCCCAGGCATCCCGGTAGTCGTTGATGTGGCGCCCCCACGCCAAGGCTTCGAAGCCGACGCGCAAGCCGCGCGCCGCGGCGCGTCGTCCGAGCTCATTGAGGTCGGCTGCCGCGCGATCGATGCCACCGAGGCTTTCAGGTGACACGTTCGAGCAGATCATGAGCAGATCGCAGCCGAGTTCGGCCATCACATCGAGTTTGCGCTCGGCGCGCTGGAACACACGCTCCCGGCGCTCCGGCGGCATGCCCTCGAAATCGCGAAACGGCTGGAATGTGACGATCTTCAACCCGAGGTCATCGGCAATTCGACGGACATCGCTCGGCGTGCCACTGAACGAAAGGAGGTCGTTTTCGAACAGTTCGACACCTTTGAAGCCGGCCGCCGCAATGGCCTCGAGTTTTTCGTTCAGCATGCCGCTGAGGCAGACGGTAGCGATGGCGGTTTGCATGGCTGGCTTCCTTCAGTCGCGCTTACTCGAGCCTGGCAACGGCCCGCAGTTCGTCCGCGGTTGTCGACCGCAAACCGAAGTACTCAAGGTATGATGGAATCTGTTCGAACAACATATCGGTCCCGACTTGAAACTCGCAGCCGCGTGCCCGTACCGCTGCCAGGAGCGGCGTGATCTCCTGCTTCAAGACCACTTCGCCGACAAACGCCCGCTGTTCGAGGCGTGACACATCGAAAGGCAACGGGTCGCCATCGTGCATGCCGAGCGGTGTCGCATTGACGACGACGTCGAACCCGGTCGGGTCGTTCGAACCGACCGCGACCGTCAGTGCCGGGTAGTGCGTTTGCAGCCGGCCGGCCAGGGCCTGCATCATCGGCGTCGACGCGTCATAGAGGGCGAGCTCACCAACCCCGGCTTTGGCAAGCGATGCGGCGATAGCAGAGCCGACGCCGCCGCAGCCGACCACGAGAGCACGCGCACCTTGGAGTTTTCGTCCTTTGCGCAGCGCACCCTGAACAAAGCCTTCGCCGTCGAACATCTCGCCTTCGAGCTTCCCGCTGGGACCCAGGCGCACAGCGTTGCAAGAGCCAGCAACTTTTACCGTTGCCGTGGCGTCGTCCAGCAACGCCACCGTTGTGACCTTGTGCGGCATGGTGACGAGCGCGCCGAGCGAATTTGACAACTTGAAGACGAGCCGCAGGAATTCCGGGTAGTGCTCCGGCTTGCAGCCCATCGGGATGACCACGGCGTCGATGCCGTGCTTCTCGAAGTAAGGATTGTAAATCATCGGCGATTTGAATGTTTCGGTTGGGAAGCCGATGTGCGCGATGAGTTTGGTCGTGCCGCTGATCATAGCTCAATGGCCCTTGCCTGCTGGTCTTGTTGAACAGCGCTCTTGATCGCTTGGAATGCAGCCAGCGTCTGTATTGCAACTATTACGCATCAAAGAACACCGTCTCGTCGGCGCCCTGCATGTGAATGTCGAAGCGATAAACCTTGCCCGGCCGGCTTTCGTCGAGCTGCCCTATCAGGGTCCCGCGCCGCACCTCGGGCATTGTCGCCAGTACAGGGTCATGTGCATTGGCTGCAGCTTCGTCGGAAAAATAGATCCGCGTGAAGGCGTGGAGCAACATCCCGCGCATCATGACAACGACGTTGATGTGTGGCGCCTGCACACCGTCGACCGAAGCCGGTTTGATGCTATCGAAGTAGAAACGGCACTGGGCGTCGGTCCCGGTACCGCAACGTCCAAAGCCACGAAATCCGGCGTTCAACGGCCGCGGATCCGCCGGATGCGCGTATCGTCCCTGGTCGTCGGCCTGCCAGATTTCGATCATCGCATCGTTGATGGGCACCCCGGCGCCGTCGAGAACACGGCCCTCGATCCGGATGCGCGTGCCCGTCGTGTCCGTAGCGGCGACCGCCGCGCCGGCGATACTCGTGAGGAAGCCGTAGCTGTATTGCTCGGGCGTCAAGCCGTAAGCGAAATAAGGCCCGAGCGTCTGCGACGGTGTTTGCGTGAGCTTCGCCATCAGTGGCTCCCCATCGGGGTTTCGTTGCGCCCGCGCAGCACGATGTCCCATTCGTAGCCGAGCGCGAAACCAGGCTCCGTCACCTCGATCGAGAATCTGGCCACCATCCGCTCGCGTGCGCCGACAGCGGAACTCTTGTAGATCGGATCGAGCTCGAGCAAGGGATCGCCGGGGAAGTACATCTGCGTGACGAGGCGGGTGACGAACGATGGCCCGAACAGTGAGAAATGGATGTGGTTTGGCCGCCAGGCGTTATGGTGATTGCCCCACGGATAGGCGCCGGGTTTTATCGTCGTGAAACGGTAGCGGCCCGCGGCGTCGGTCACACAACGCCCGCCGCCGAAGAAGTTCGGGTCGAGGGGCGCCTCATGCTGGTCGACTACGTGAACAAAGCGGCCGGCGGCGTTGGCCTGCCAGATCTCGAGCAGGGTGTTCGGCAGCGGCCGGCCATCCTCGTCGAGTACGCGGCCGGTGACGACAATCCGCTCCCCGAGGGGATCGGCAGTCTTGCGGCCGTTCTTGGTCAAGTCCGCGTCGAGCGGGCCGAGGCAATCGTGGCCGTAGACCGGGCCGGTCAGCTCCGAGAGTGATTGGCGCAGCGGGATGAGCGGCTTCGTCGGCCCGCGCAAGGCCGTCGAGCGGTAGGCCGGGTCGATGTAGGACGGCTGGCTCGACCAGTCGCGTGGCTTGATGATCTCAGACATTTCCTTGTCGCACCTCCATTGGGATCATGTCGCCAGCTCTCGCCGTGCTTTACGCGGGCGCGAGGCCGCCGCCAAGGAACAGCTGGGCAATCCGCGGGTCGGCCAGGATATGGGCGGCGGTATCCTCGATCCGAGTTTGGCCCTGTTCGAGGACGAGGCCGTAGTCCGACATCTGCAATGCCTGCATGGCGTTCTGCTCGATCAGCAGGATCGATACGCCACTGTCGCGTAGCCCCTTGAGGATCGAAAACACCTCCTGGACCATAATCGGTGAGAGGCCGATCGAAGGCTCGTCGATCAGCATCAGCTTCGGCTCGAGAAGCAAACCGCGCGCGACTTCGAGCAGTTTCTGCTGACCGCCGGAAAGCGTCCCCGCCTGAGCATTGGACTTTTCGGCGAGTATCGGGAAGCGCTGCATCATCGTTTCGATGCGACCGGTCAAGCCCGACTGGTCGGAGAGTGCGACGCCGCCAAGTTCCAGATTATGGCGGACGCTGAGTTCGGAAAAAATGTTGCGGCCCTGCGGCACAAACGAAACGCCGGCGTCGAGCATTTGGCGCGGCGACCAGTTGGTGACGGTGCGGCCGTCGAACGCGATCGTGCCGGCCCGCACGCCGAGTAGCCCGAACACAGTCTTGAACATGGTCGACTTGCCGGCGCCATTGGGACCGATCACCGTCGTAATCTTGGCGCGGCGAATGGCAGCCGTGATGCCGTTCAAGATCGTCATCATGCCATAGCCAGCGACGACGTTATCTAGGGTGAGTATCGGCGCGCTGCCGGCTTGTGATTGCGTCATGGCGGCCTCAATGTCCGAGATAGGCTCGATGACCTTCGGGTTCCGGCGCACGGTGTCGGGCGACCCTTCGGCGATGATCTCGCCTTCGGCCAGCACCAGAATGCGCGTGCATAGCGACATCACGAATTCCATGTTGTGCTCGATCACGACGAAGGTGGCGCCGGTCTCCTTGTTGATCGCCTGCAGGCGCTCTTTCAGGTTCGCCAGCATAGTCAAGTTCACCCCGCCCGCCGGCTCATCGAGGAGCACGAGGCGCGGCCCCGCCATGAATGCCATCGCACAGTCGAGCAACTTCTGCTGACCATAGGAAAGTCCGCCGGCCTTTTCGTCGGCGAGATGCTCAAGGCGGAAAAATGCGATCATGCGTTCAGCGTCGCCCGTCAGTTCGGCGTCACGCGGTCCAAACAGCCGCGAGAGGCGCGAGCCTTTGTGCTCCTGGCCGGCGAGGATGAGATTTTCGCGCACCGTCAGCTCAGGGAACACTTGCAGCAGCTGGAATGTGCGACCGATGCCGAGCCGGTTGAGCTCTGACGGACGCAACCCCGTGACGCTTCGTCCGCCGACGCGCACATCACCGCGGCTTGGCGTGAGTTGGCCGAGGATGCAATTGAAAAGCGTCGTTTTGCCTGAACCATTGGGTCCGATCAGTCCAAGGATCTCGCCCTGCTGGACATCGAACGTGACGCCGCGCACGGCATGTACACCGCCGAACGACTTGGCGACATCGCGGACCTCGAGCACGGTCGTCATGGCTTGCCTCGCGCGGGTATCGTTGCCGTGCCGATCGTTGGCCCCTTGTCGTCGGCATGCGGGCGCCGCTTCGGCGTGAAGATCCGTTGCACGAGCCCGACGATGCCGGTCGGACAGAACGCCATCATGACCATGACGATGAGGGCATAGACCAGCAGATAGCTGAACAGGTGCTGCAGGACCGGGCTCGTGATCTTGCTGCTCGCAACTTCCAGCCACTCGGGCAGCAGCACGGCGATGCCGGCGCCGATGACGGGGCCCATCAGCGTGCCGGAGCCGCCGACCACGACCATCAGCATGAACAGCAGCGACGGCGCGAGCGCGAAGGGCGACGGATCGATGAAGCCGACCAGCGGCGCGTAGAGTGCTCCCGCCATGCCGCCGTAGGCCGAGCCGATTGCGAAGGCGAGCAGCTTATAGCCGCGAACGTCGATGCCGAGGCTCTCGGCGCGGATCGCGTTCTCGCGTAAGGCCGTGAACGCGCGGCCCCAAGGGCTGCGGATCAGCCACCACATCAGGCACATAAGCACTGCGGTGATCGCGAGCGTGAACCAATAGAAATAGAGCGGTGGCCGCAGGCTCAAGCCCAGCAGCGACGGCCGCGTGATGCCCTGGATGCCGGAAACGCCGCCGGTCAGCCACTCCTCGTTGCGGAAGACAAGCCAGACGAAGATCGTGAACGCCAGCGTCACGAACGCCAGATAGTGCTTCTGTACGCGCAGCGCCGGGAAACCCAGCACAATGCCTATGACAAAGGTTAGACCCGCTGACCCCAGGAATGCCAGGCCGAACGGTATGCCGGCCTTGGTCGCGATCGCGGTCAGGTACGCGCCGATACCGAAGAATGCAGCCTGAGCTAAGGTTTCCTGGCCGGCGTAGCCGACGATCAAGTTGACCCCCATCGCTGCGACGGCGATGACGAGCCACCGCGTCAGGTTGAGCGAGCCGTAGGATCTGAGGCCAGGCCACGGTATCTCGATCCCGGTCATGTCGACGGGCAAGAGGATCAAAAGCAGCACCGTCACCACGAGGACCGGCACCTGCAGGCGGGACCAGGTCATACCGAGCGCTCCTCTTTACGCCCAAGCAGGCCTTGCGGACGGAACAGGATGACGAGCACGAGCAGCAGCGGGGGCTGGCTTGCCGGTACGACGAGGCGATGCCGATGCGGTCGAGATAGCCGGCCGCGAGATTGTCGACGCCGCCGACGATCAGGCCGCCGGCGATGGCGCCACGCACCTGGTTGAAACCGCCGACGATGGCGGCGACGAAGGCGGCAAGGCCGAGCGGCTCACCGCTCGAGAACTTGGCGAAGTAGATCGGTGAAATCAGCAGCGAGGCGACCGCCGCCAGCCCGGCATTGATGAGGAAGGTGTAGAGGATCATGCGCTCGACCGGCACACCGAGGATGCGCGCAACCGTCGGGTTCTGCGCGGTTGCCTGCATCTGGCGGCCGGTGCGTGTCGACGACAAAAAATACTGCAGCGCAAGGATTGTCGCCATGGCGACCACGAACACGCCGATCTGGGCGATCGAGATCTTGACGCCGGCGATCTGGACGAGCGCATCGGGCAGCAGCGATGGGAAAGGCTGCGCCTCGGCCGAATAGAACTCTTTGACGCCGTCCTTCAGCAGGATGGCGACGGCAATCGTCGAGATGACGAGCGGCATCGGCCCATGGTTGATCAATGGGTCGACGATCGCGAGCTTGAAGGCGACACCGAGCAACGCCATCGACACGGCGATCGCGATCAAGGCCGCGAGCCAGAACTGCACGCCGAGCCAGTTCATCGCAACGAGCGCGAAGAACGCCGGCAGCATGACGAACTCGCCCTGGGCGAAGTTGATCGTCTTCGATGCCTGCCAGAGCAGCGTGAAGCCGACAGCGGTCAGGGCGTAGATCGCACCAGTTGCTAGACCGGCGATCACCAGTTGAAGAAAGTCGGACATGGCAGCAACTCCCTGAACGGCCCCCGCCGTCTACAGCGGCGGGGGATCACCAGTGGAAAAGCTTACTTCTTCAGCTTCGGCAGGGTCTCGGTGATGACCTGCTTGCCGCCCCTGACCTCGGCCAGGAATGAGATGCGGTCGATCTCACCGGTCTCGTCCCAGGTCGCCTCGATCAGGATGCCCGGCGTCTTGTCGGGTGAGATCGTGAGACCGTGCAGCGCTTCCACGATCGCCTTGGCGTCAAGCTTGCCGGCCTTCTCCGCGGCCGCCTTTATCATGTAGGGCGCGATGTAACCCTTGATGCCGTTGTGATCGGAGGCGTAGTTATACTTGGCCTGGAACTTCTTCGCGAACTCGGCGACGGCGGGGATCGGCGCGTCGACGGTGAGGCCGACGTGACCCTTGACACCGTTTGCGGCTTCCTTGGCGAGGTCGATCACTTTCTGGCCGAGCAACGTGGTCTCGCCGATCAGCGGCTTGTCGAGGCCCTGCTTCTTCGCCTCGATCACGAAGCGCGCGCTCTCTTCCTCGTTAAGGTAGACGAACACGGCGTCGGCGTTGGCAGCCTTGAGCTTGACGACGTCGGCGGCGAAGTCGGCTTGGCCGGCCTCGGTCGAAAGATCGGCGCCAAGCTTGATGCCGCGGCTTTCGAACTCTTTGGTGATGGCATTGCGGCCGCCTTTGCCGACGTCATTGTTGACGTAGATGACCGACACAGTCTTTGCCTTGACGCCGTCACGGATGTAGTTGGCGATCTTCGGCATCGAAACGTTCTGGCCGAAAGAGGTGCGGAACAGATACTTGGAGCCCTGCGTGGTCAGGTTGCCGGCCTCGCCGCCGATGATCTGCGGGATACCAGCCTCGTTGGTCATCTGCAGCGTCGCGCTGACGCTCCCAGAGTAGATCGGGCCGAAGATGGCGATCGGCTTGTCGTCGATGGCGCGTTGGATTCCAGCGCGAGCCTTGCCCGGGTCGGTCGCAGTGTCGACAAACATAAGCTCGATCTTCTTGCCGAGGATACCACCGGCCGCGTTGATCTCTTCAACGGCCATCGAAGAGCCGTTCTTCCAGTTGGTTCCGACGGTTGCGCCACCGCCCGACAACTCGATGATGTTCGGGATCTTGATCGTGTCCTGCGCCACGGCCGGTCCGGCCAGTGCGATGGCCACAACCAAGCTCAGTGCTCGTGCGAACGTCTGCTTCATTTCGGGATCTCCTGGCGTCGCTCCACGGTGCTCCGAGCCCGGTCAGTTCGGCAAGGATGTGCTTCGTCGCCATCGACGAATTTACGGTGATGTTGGCTTCCATAAGCAAACTCCGGCGCTGCGCCACATCGATATTTTTCGGCGCATCCGGCCGACCTGCGACGAGCGTCAGACCTTTGTCACTGGCGGTGTTCCATGCGTGTGGAACGTTTCGATGGTCTTCAATCCCCAGGCTTGGCCCTTTTTGCGATCGTTCTCCGTCCACGTCACCGTCTCCCAGTCCGGTGCCAGGATCAGGCGCGCACCAGCATTGGCGATTTCGATGCGATTGCCCGCAGGTTCCCAAACGTAGAGGAAGAAGGTTCCCTGGATGGCGTGCTTGTGCGGCCCCGTCTCGATGTGCACGCCGTTCTCGAGGAAGATGTCGGCGGCGCGCAGAATATCCTCGCGCTGGTCCGCCGCATAGGTCACGTGATGCAGGCGGCCGCCGCCCCGGCCATGCTCTTCGGTGCAGGCGAGGTCGTAAGACTTGTTGTTGATCGTGAACCAGCAGCCACCGAGGCGACCGTTGTCGAGGCGGATCTGTTCGGTCACGCGCGAGCCGAGGCATGTCACCATGAAGTCTCGAAATTCGCCCACATCCTCCGCCAACAGGTTCAAGTGATCGATGCGGCGGGGACAGGCACCCTGCGCGTGAAAGCGGCTCGCCATATTTTTTAGAGCCGGCTTGTCCCCGGCTTCCGCGACATATTTCCGAGTGTCCCAGTAGAGTTCAAACACGTGCCCGAACGGATCCTCGAATCGGTAGGCGCGTCCATGACCCGCATCGCCTTCGACCCAGCCGATCGTCTTGTAGCGGCTTGCTTCGATGGCACTGATCCGCCGTCCAAGGGCCTCTCGCGACGAAACGCGATAGGCGACATGCCCCACGCCAGTAGTGTGGCTGCGCGTCAATTTCAGCGAGTGGAACTCGTAGTCCTCCCAGGCGCGGAGATAGGCGCTGCTCGCGTCCTGCCCAGACAATTTCAAGCCGAGAACCCTGGTAAAGAAATCGAGGCTCTCCTCGAACTTGTTGGTGAACATCTCGACATGGCCGAGATGCGCGACGTCGCCGAAAGCGCCCGCTGCCGACATAGAAGCCTCCTCAATGAGTTGCACGCAAGAGTTGCACGACGATGGGTGATTGCCGCGCTCATAACATCACGCGCCGCTGATGTCCCGCGAGGAGATGGCGATCCGGCTTAGCCGACCGACGAAGGCCCGCAATAAGTCAAAAAGCAGATTGCAGACTAAAGGATGTGGTCCAAACGGTCGTCCGTTCACAGTCGGTTGCGGCCCGGAGTGTGCGTCAGCTCACCTTGGCCTCCACTCATCGTGCTGGGGCGGACTGGATGTCAATGCTGGTTCGTTCTCCCCGTCCCCCCAGCCGGCCTGCCACTCTCCCGCCCCACCCGCCGCTTGCAACGGCGGCGGAAAGGCTTGAAGCTTGCGGACTGTGATTTGGCAACGACTGAGGGATGGGTGATGACGACGGCATTCGGCGGCCTCCGCGTACTGGACTTCACGACCACTATTTCGGGGCCGCACTGCACGCGGCTGCTCGCCGACCTCGGCGCGGAGGTGATCAAAATCGAGGCACCCGATGGCGACATGATGCGCACGCGCCCGCCGATCCGGAAGGGCGCCAGCACCAGTTTCGGCCAGTTGAATGCTGGCAAACGCAGCATCGTGCTCGATCTCAAGGACAAGGCGGCGGTCGCGGCCGTGCGCCGGCTGGCGGCCAAGGCCGATGTCCTGGTTGAGAACTACCGGCCGGGCGTCATGCAGCGGCTGGGGCTTGATTTTCAGGCGATCGCCAAGCTCAATCCCAGGCTCATCTATTGCTCGATCTCCGGTTTCGGCCAGACCGGACCGTCGTCGGATCTGGCAGCCTACGCGCCAGTCATCCACGCGGCGTCGGGCTTCGATCGCGCCAACCTGGCGCATCAGCCAGGCCGCGAGCGGCCGGACAACTGCGGCGTCTATGTCGCCGATGTCCTCGCTGGCACCTACGCGTTCGGTGCCATCGGCGCGGCGCTGCATCAGCGACATGCCAGCGGCCGCGGCCAGCATCTCGACGTGTCCATGCTGGAAGGCATGCTGTCCCTGACGCTGGTGGAAATGCAGGCCGCGCAATTCGAGATACCGCCGCCGCCGGCGCGTCCGCTCTTCGGGCCTGTGGCGACCAAGGACGGCTTCATCAGCATCGCGGTGGCGAGCGAGCGGACGTTTCAGGGCCTGGCCGCGGTGGCTGGCCGTCTTGACTGGATCAAAGATCCGCGGTTCGAGAAATATCTCGACCGGCGGACCAACTGGGGCGCCTTGATGGATGAATTCGAGGTCTGGTCGAAGGCGCGGCCGACACGGGAGTGCCTGGATGCGCTGGCGCGCCAGTCCGTGCCCTCGGCCGAGTACCGGACAGTGAAGGAGACGATGGCCGATCCGCAACTGGCGCATCGCCAAGCCTTCGCCGAGGTGGCCGATGCCAGCGGCAGTTTCAGAGCGCTCAACCCGCCGTTCCGCATGTCGGCATCCGCAACCAAGGCTGGCCCGATGGCGCCGCGTCTTGGCGAGCACACCGAAAGTGTCCTGGCCGCAGCCGGCTTCACCGCGGACGAAATCAAAGCGTTGCGGCGTGCGAGCTAGAAACAGCCGCGTTTTCTGGTCGGCAATTACACGACGCCAGACGAGCTGAGCCTGTCTGTGCGTCAGCCGTTCCATCATCTGGGGCCTCTCGGCACATGCCGTGGTCGAGCCCGTCGCGCTGGAGCCTTGCCGCTGCCCGGCTGCCACGCTACGACTGTCGCCACAACAAGGAAAACGGCGAGCAACGCCGTTGCTGGCAATCGGAGGGAACAATGGACCGTCGCACAGTCGTCAGGGCAATCGGCGCAGCATCCGCCGGCCTTTGGGCCGGCCACTGGAACACAAGCGGACACGCGCAGGATGCCTACCCTTCGCGGCCGGTGACGCTGATCAACCCCTTTCCGCCGGGTGGCACCGCCGACGTAGTCGGCCGCCCGCTTGCCGCCGTCGTCGAACCCTTGATGAAACAGCCCGTCATCATCGAGACCAAGGCTGGGGCCGCGGGCCAGGTGGGCGCGCAGGTGGCCGCCAGCGCCAAGCCGGACGGCTATACGCTGCTGGTGCACATGGTGTCGCTGGCTGGCTTTCCCGAGGTCGACCGCGTCTATGGCCGCCAAGTCAAATTCACGCGCGACGATTTCATTCCCATCGCCCGCTTCACGGCGGGACCGATGGTTCTGCTCGTCAACGACCAGCAGCCCTACAAGACGGTCAAGGACCTTGTCGACGACGCCAGGAAGAAGCCGAACGAGCTGATCTTTGCCTCGTCCGGCCTCCATGGTGCGCTGCATCTGCCGGCGGCGCTGTTCCTGAAGGCGGCCGGGCTCACCATGAAGCACCTGCCGACGCAAGGCGGCGGCCCCTCGCTGATCGCGCTGATCGGCAACAACGCCCAGATGGCGGTGTCGTCGATGGCCTCGGCAGCGGCGCAGGTGAAGGCGGGCAAGGCCCGCATCCTCGCTTGCTTTTCCGGGCAGCGCATGGCGAGCCAGCCCGACGTGCCGACGCTGAAGGAACTTGGCTACGACGTGGAGTTCTATATCTGGTGCGGCCTCTTCGCGCCGAAGGGAACGCCGCAACCGATCATCGACCGCTGGCGCACCGAGACTAAGACCGCCGTCCAGGCGCCGGCTTTCGTCGCCGCCATGACGAACATCGGCGAGGAGATCGCCTACCTCGACCAGCCGGAGTTCAAGACGTTCTGGGATCTCGACTCCAAACGCGTCGAGGAAGCCGTCCGCGTCATCGGCAAGATTTGAGCGGTGCTCCGAAACCTTTCTGGGGTGATGCGATGATCCTGCGCCGAGACCACGTCGTCGGTGGGGTGCTGCTGGCCGTGGCGGTGCTGACCTATTTGGCGAGCGGCGATCTGCCGGCGGGCACGCTCGGCTCGCCGGGACCTGGCATGCTGCCCTATATCGCGCTTGCGGCCATCGCGCTGTTTGCATCGGCGCTGTTGGTCTCCGCGCGCGAGAGCCCGCCGTTTGCCGAGACGGACTGGTCGGATCTGCCGCACGCCGTCAGCGTCACGGTTGCGGCGGTGTTGGCGATCGCGCTTTACGAGCCACTCGGATTTCTAATCACCATGCTGGCGCTGATATCAGGTGTGCTGGCGCTGATCGAGCGGGTGGCGCCATGGCGCGCGGCCGTCTATGCCCTCGCGATCACGTTCGGCACCAAACTGCTGCTGACGACGCTTCTGAAAAGTCCGCTGCCACAGGGCCCGTTCGGATTTTGATGCCACCCCCTGCGTCGCTCGCATCGGGTAAAAACGAGGACTGGGATTTGGATACCTTCAACAGTCTGATGCTCGGCTTTTCCGTCGCGTTTCAACCGGACGTGCTGTTCTATGCCTTCATCGGCTGTCTCGTCGGCACACTCGTCGGTGTGCTGCCGGGCGTCGGACCGTTGGCGGGCATCTCGATCTTGCTGCCCGCCACCTTCGGGCTCGATGCGACGAAGGCCATCGTCATGCTGGCCGGCATCTACTATGGCTCCCAGTACGGCGGCTCCACCACGTCGATCCTGATGCGCATTCCAGGCGAAGCCTCGTCCGTCATGACGTGCATCGACGGCTTCGCGATGGCGCAGAAAGGGCGTGCCGGCGCGGCGTTGGCCATTGCCGCGGTCGGCTCGTTCGTCGCGGGAACGCTGTCGGTACTGGCGCTGACGCTCGTTGCGCCGCCTTTGGCCGCGTTCGCGCTGAAATTCGGCCCGCCCGAATATACCGCGCTGCTGCTGCTGGGCTTGGTCTTCCTCGCCTACATGTCCACGACGTCGCTGCCGCGCACGCTGTTGATGGCGTCGATCGGCCTGCTGCTTGGCTGCATCGGCATCGACACCATGAGCGGCCAGTTCCGGTACGCGTTCGACATCAAGGAGCTGGCCGACGGTATCGGCATCGTGCCGGTGGCCGTAGGGTTGTTCGGCCTCGGCGAAATCCTATCGACGCCGGCGCGCAGCATGGATGCCAAGATCATCAGCCCGCGGCTCGCCGACCTGATGCCGACGCGCGCCGAGTGGCGCGAGGCCACACCGCCGATCCTGCGCGGCTCGGTGCTGGGCTTCCTTGTCGGCATCGTCCCGGGCTCGGCCCATATCATCTCGAGCTTCATCTCCTACGCCTTGGAAAAGCGGCTGTCGAAACACCCCGAGCAGTTCGGCCACGGCGCAGTTGCCGGCGTCGCTGGACCTGAGTCAGCCAACAATGCCGCCTCGACCGGCGCTTTCGTGCCGATGCTGGCGCTCGGCTTGCCAACCGGCCCCGTAACCGCCGTGCTGATGGCGGCGCTGCTGATCCATGGCGTGCCGCCAGGACCGACGCTCGTGACCGATCACCCACAGGTGTTCTGGGGCTTCATCGCGTCGATGTATGTCGGCAACCTCATGCTGCTGGCCTTGAACCTGCCGCTGGTCGGCCTTTTCGTGATGGTGTTGCGTATCCCCTACGCCTACCTCTATCCACTGATCCTGATGTTCTGCGTGCTCGGCGTCTATGAGGTCAGCCACTCCATCGTCGACGTCTGGATCATGCTGATTATGGGCGTCGTCGGCTATCTCTTGCGCAAGTGCGATCTTGACCCAGCGCCGCTGGTCCTGGGCCTCGTCATCGCGCCGACGCTGGAGCTGTCGTTCCGCCAAGCGCTGACGATGTCGGGCGGTGATTTCTCGATCTTCGTGCGGCGCCCGATTTCGGCTGTTTTGCTGGTGCTTGCAGCGCTGCTGCTCGCGCATTCGATCTCGACGCTTCTCACCGCCCGCCGCGATTGGCGCCGCAAGCTGGCTGAGGCCGAAGCTGGCGACAATAAATCGGCGTGAACATCCGCCGACCTCGACCTATTGCGCCAAGTAGAGTGACGACATTTGCAGCGCGATGTCCTGGAACGCCGCCTGCAGCTGCGGCACGGTCAGCGTTTCGTAGAAATGCGAGACGTCCGTGCCGCACGCTTGTAGCGTCGCCCGCGCAATCCTCGCTTCCTTCGCACTCAACTGATCGAGCGCAAAGCCGACAGTATAGACTTCGATGCCTTGCGCTTTCATGTTCGTACACACCTGGATCGCGTAGTTCGAGACCGTCTGCTGGTCCTGCCCCTTCCAACCGCGATAGGTGTTAGAGCCACCATCGGTCATCAAAACGGCAACCTTGCGCAACAACGGCGCACCGTTGGCCTGTTTGACGGCAATGTCAGAGTAGGGACGCTCCGTTCAAAGCCGGCGGCCGATCGGCAAATCGAAACCGCGCAGGAACTCGTCCGCCACCATGGGTTTCTTGCCGGCACGCTGCACGATTTCGAAGTGGATCGCGCCGTCGCCGCAGGCAATGGTCAGGTGTCCATCGAGCACGGTGCCAGATGCCCCTGAACCGTCAGCCAGCTTCGACTGCACGACCTTAATTCGTTCGGGTTTGCCGGCGGCGCTCGTCTCGAACCACGCGCCGGGAAAAGGTGACAAGCCACGGATCCGGTTGTGCACCTCCGCCGCAGGGCGGGTGAAATCGATCCGCGATTCCGCTTTCTCGATCTTGGCCGCGTAGGTGACACCCTCAGCCGGTTGCGGGGTCGCGGTCAGACTGCCGCGTTCGAGAGCCG
Source organism: Hyphomicrobiales bacterium (assembly GCA_025353015.1). Taxonomy (GTDB): domain Bacteria; phylum Pseudomonadota; class Alphaproteobacteria; order Rhizobiales; family Hyphomicrobiaceae. The sequence continues at coordinate 8,234 of JANXRM010000501.1, read as the reverse complement.
CGAGCGCCCGGACCATCAGACCCGCACCCGTTGCCGCCATGGCGTCGTGCAGCTCGTCCGCGCGCATAGCGGGTCCAATCGGGATATGTTCGGCGAGGCAGACCGGCCCGGTGTCGAGCCCCTCGTCCATGCGCATGACCATGACCGCGGTCGCGGTGTCGCCTGCCATGATGGCGCGCTGAACGGGGGCCGCTCCCCGCCAGCGCGGGAGCGCGCTACCGTGCAGGTTGAAACAGCCCTCGCGCGGGGCATCGAGAACGGGCTTCGCCAGGATGAGACCGTAGGCGACGACGACCGCGACATCGGCCCCGAGTGCTGCAAACTTTTCCTGCTCGGCGGCATCCCGCAATGTCCGGGGCGTGTGGACGGGAATGCCCGTGGCCTCGGCAAAGACGTGCACCGGCGATTTCCGCTCCGCCAGCCCCCGCCCAGCGACCTTCGGCGCGCGCGTATAGACGGCGATGACCTGATGGCCGGCGTTGACGATTTCGGCCAGCGTCGCCACCGCGAAATCGGGCGTGCCCATGAAGACGACGCGCAGCATGTAGGAACTCCGTTGGGGCCGGACGAGGTGCAAGGCAGGTGCAACACAAGTCTACGCTCACGCGGCGGTTCAGGCACTCGCCTCAATCGCTGTTGCCAGGCTTGATCTGCTTGCGAAAGCGACGAACGATGATGTCCCGCTTCAACCGCGACAGGAAATCGATGATCAGCCGCCCATCCAAGTGATCGACCTCGTGCTGGATCGCGGTTGCCAGCAAGCCTTCGGCAGCCAGCTCCTGGCGCTTTCCATCACGGTCGAGAAAACGCACTGTCAACGTCGACGGCCGTTCGATCTCCACCTTGACGTCGGGGATCGAAAGACAGCCCTCCTCGTAGACGCGTTTTTCCGGACCCAGTTTCAATATCTCGGGATTGATCAGAACCAACGGTTGCTTGGCCTCCTCGTCGCCGGCTGCATCCAGCACGACCAGACGCCGGGAGATGCCGACCTGCGGCGCCGCCAGGCCGATGCCTGGGGCATCGTACATGGTCGCCAGCATGTCGTCGGCCAACCGGCGCAGCGCCTCGTCCACCTGCTCGACAGGTATAGCCTTCTTGCGCAGGACCGGATCCGGGAGGGTGATGATCGGGAGTATCGTCATGTGCCTGTCAAATAAGGACAGGCCGCGCGACGGTCAATGGCTGGAAGCAGGCTACGGCTGAAAACCGGCACTTTCGGTGCCCCGCGACGCCCCGTCCGTTGCAAGCAGCCCCATGACCCGGTATCGCGGCTGGATGCAATCCTTGGCGATCCTCCTCCTCTCCGATGGCCGGCCGGGCCATTACCACCTCGCGGACGGGGTTGCGGCTGCCATCGCTCGCCGCCGTCCGGTGACCGTGACGCGGGTGGCTGTGGCGCGACGGCGGATCGCGCCGGGGCGCCTGCTCGGGGCCTTGGTGGATCGGGGTACGCCCGCGCGGGTGATTCTGAGCCTCGGCTATGGGCTCGATGCCAGTGCCTTGCCGGCGAGGGCGGATCTCGTGCTTTCGGCCGGCGGAGAAACGCTGGCGGCGAACGCGGCGGCGGCACGGCTGCTCGGAGCCCGCAACATATTCTGCGGCACGCTGCGCCGGATGCGCGCCGACGCATTCTCACTGATCGTTTCCTCCTACGCCGGACATGCCGGCCTGCCCCGGCATCTCGTGGCACTGAAACCAAACGGTATCGACCCCGATTCGCTCGGACGGCGCAAAGCATCACTGTTGCCGGGACAGGCACCCAAAGTTGCCGGGCTGCTGGTCGGCGGCGACTCGGGCCTCTTCCATTACACGGACGCGGAGTGGCAGCGTCTGATCGCGTTTTTAAGCGCCAGTCATAGCGAACACGGCATCCGCTGGGTGGTGTCGACGTCGCGGCGCACCTCCGCCACGGTTGGCCATGCGATCCAAGCACTGGCGGCGGTCTCCGATGGCCCCATCGCCGAATTCATCGATTTCCGCACCGCCGGACCGGGCACGCTGCCGCATCTCTTTAGCGCCGTCGAGGCGATCCTGTGCACCGAGGACTCGAGCACTATGATTTCCGAGGCGGTCTGCGCCCGGTTGCCAGTGGTTGGCGTCGCCCCCCGGGCTCACGGATTCAAGACCGATGAACGCGAGTATCGCGACTTTATGCGCGATCAGGGCTGGTGCCGGTTCTTGAGCCTGGATGCCTTGGCGCCCGCCGTGTTCGTTGCCGCTCTCGGCGACATCAAGCCGCTCACGGAAAACCACCTCGACCGGCTTGCCCAGCAATTGTCGGAACGACTGCCGGACCTGTTCGCTCAAGCTTGAGCCGTGCCGAGAGGTTTTGCAGTTCGTTTGCCGAAACGGGGTGCCGCAGCGAAACCCTGAACGCCGGGACTTGGCATCGGCGCCCCGCCGACTGCCCCCGGAAATGTCGCTGGCGCGATCTGGCCGCGCCGGCCGAACGTTGGCGCCAAAGGCACCGACGCCTGGGCCATTTCATCGAGCGACGGCTGGCCGAGCGTCATGATTTCCGTGCCGTTGCGCCGCCGCCAGGTCGTCGTCCGCGGCGCGCCGGCAAACATTTGCAACGCTGCGATCCGCTCCTCGTGCGAGGGATGCGTTGCGAGCCAACCGGCAACCTGTGACGACGAGATCATCATCGCCATGACGCTGGCATCGAGCGATTCGATCTCGTCGCGGTTGCGCAGCTTGACCAGCGCGGAGACGAGGGCGCGCGGGTTCTTGGTCAATTCGATAGCGCCGGCGTCAGCCATGAACTCCCTCGAGCGGGAAATGGCACTGCGCGCCACGGCTGCAATGACGTAGGCGATAATCAGAAAAAATCCGCCCGCCAGCAACACGGCCCAGACCGGCCAAAACGGCGGAAACAATAGGATCCGCGACGGCACGAAGGAAATCGCTTTGTTCGAAACGGCCTGCGCCGCCTTGGCCTGGCGCTGGCGCGAACGGATCGCAAAGTAAATCACCAGCGCTGGAACGCCAACCATCGGAAGCATCATGCAACAGATGATGGCGAGGATGACCCGTGCGGGAGTTTTCAGACCGAAAGCCGGTCGGTCCCCCGCATTTCCAAACAGGAGCCCCGCCGTCGAAACATCGCCCTCGAACAGGCGCGCCAGTGGCATCTTCTGGCGGCAGATGTGGCGCCAGGCCAACTCGGCTGCCATGCACAAGGCGCCCGACAATACGGCCGCAATCACCATCATCCGCGTGTCGTAGTTGCGGATATGGGTGATCTCGTGCGCGAGAACGGCCTCCAGCTCGCGATCGTCCAGCGTGTTCAAAAGGCCGCGTGTGACCGCGATCGTGGCATCGCTGGGGCTCAAGCCTGACGCGTAGGCGTTGAGCGCGGCCGTCTCCATCACCTCGATGCGCGGCATGGGGATGCCGGCCGTGATCGCAAGGTTCTCGACCAGATTGTAGAGCTTGGGCGCTTCCGTTCGCCGCAGACTTTTGGCGCCGGTGGCGGAGCGAATGATCTGGGCGTGAAAAAAGAACGCGCTCACGCTCCAGACGATCGCAGCGGCGACAGGATAATGCAGACGCGTCAGCGTCATCCAGAAAAGGCCATGCGTGCGCCATTCGGCAAGCCAGCTCGCAGGAGTCTGGCGTATCGGTACGGTCAGCCAGAAAACGGTCTGGAACAACACCATCCAGATCAGCACCAGCGTTGCCGCAAAGGCCAGGAACAGCCCGAACGACTTCAGGTTGTTGTTGCGGATGTGGCCGTAGAGGCCGGTGCTCTGCATCATGGCGCAAGCTCGGTGACGTGCTGTCGAGGGGGCAGGGTCAGAACTTGACCACGGGCGCTTCCTCAATGAACACACGCTCGACGCCGAGATCGAAGCCCGCGCGTGTGCTGGCACCGAACATCGGGCCGACGACGTTGCCCGGAAACTGCTCGAGCGAGGTATTGTATTCAGCGACCGCCAGGTTGAGGAAGCGGCGCGCGGCCGCGATCTTATTCTCGATGTCGCCGATTTCGTCGCGAAGTGCTGCGAAATGGGCTGACGCTTTCAGATCGGGATAGGATTCGGCCAGCGCCAGAACCTGGCCGAGCTGCCGGCCGAGCCTGGTTTCTGCCTGCAGCTGTTCGGCCGGCGAGGCCGCCTTGAGGGCTGCCATCCGTGCCTGCACGACGGCATCGAGGCTGGCACGCTCGTGCGCCGTGTAGCCTTTCACCGTCGCGACGAGATTGGGAACGAGATCATGCCGCTGCTTCATTTGCACGTCGATATCGGCGAAGGCCTGATCGCAACGCCGCCGCAAGGCCACCAACCGGTTGTTGGCCATGACGAAATAGAGAAGTACGACTGCAAACACCAGCAAACCAATGACGAGTGACGATTCCATCCCGATCCCCCCAGATGGCACATACGATGCGAACGGAAGGTAACGGCGGCTGGTGAAGACCCGCTCAACGAAAACGGACAATAATTGGTGTGTGTTTGTGCCAATTCGGGATCGCCGTCCAACATGAAAAAGTGTGCTCGGATTAAACGAAATTTCACGGGATGCGGGGCACGATGCGAGCGTCGGTTCAGGGAGAGAGAACGATGGCTGAGAGCTTGGTGCTGCGTGTGAAGCGGTTGATGTCGGGAAGCGTGCATGGCCTCGTCGATGCCATGGAGAAGGCGTCGTCCGAAAACGTGATGCGCGAAGCCATCCGCGAGGTCGATCGCACCATCGACGAAGTCCGCCATGAGCTTGGCCAGGTCATTGCCGCCCGCCATCATGCCAACCGCCGGATCGTGTTGTCCAAGGCCAAGCAAGACGAGTTGACCGAGAAGGCGAAGTTTGCCCTGACCCAGAACCGGGATGACCTGGCCGAGGCGGCTCTTTCCCGCCAGCTCGAGCTGGAAGGTCTGGTGCCGCAGTTCGAAACCGCGATGGCCGAAGCCGCAGAAAATCAAAACAAGCTCGAAGGTCTGGTCGCCCAACTGACCGAGCGCAAACGTGAGATGGAAACGGAACTGGCGTCGTTCCTGGCAGCCCGTCAAGCGGCTGCCGAGATGAGCGGCTCGGCGCCCTGCGACCAGGGACGCCGGATGTCGGCCGAGCGCCGCGTCGAAAATGCGCAACACGCGTTCGACCGCGCGATGGGCCATGTTTCAGGCATGCCGGGCCTGACGAAGACCGACCGTGACGTGGCTCAGAAGCTTGGCGAACTGGACAAAGTTTCGCGCAATGTCCGTGTCGCTGAACGCCTTGCCGCTTTGAAAACGGCTGGTGGCGCGCGCTGATCTGTTTTTTAGTTCAAGTCACAATGAAGTAACGAGTACAATAGAAACGGGCTGAACTCGCGTTCAGCCCGTTAATCGTTTCCCATTATTGGTTTGATGTCTTGATCGGATGCTCTTGGATGCATCGCCGAGAAGCAATTGGGCCTCAGGCTGCCGGCTCCTCAGGCTGCCGGCGCCTCAGGCTGGTGGTGGGCCGAAGGCCAGCACCGCGTTCAGGCCGCCGAAGGCGAACGAGTTCGACAGCGCGTATTTGATCTTCTTGGCCTTGCCGACGTTCGGCGTGTAGTCCAGGTCGCACTTCGGATCGGGCTCGTGGAGATTGATCGTCGGCGGAACGAAGCCCTCCTCGATCGCCTTGATGCAGGCAATGGCCTCCACGGCGCCGCCCGCACCGAGCAAATGCCCGGTCATGGACTTCGTCGATGAGATCGAGAGCTTCGCAGCCAAGTCGCCGAACACCATCTTGATGGCATTTGTTTCATTGGCGTCGTTGAGCGTCGTCGCGGTGCCGTGTGCGTTGAGATAATCGATATCGCTGGGCTGGAGGCCGGCATCAGCCAGCGCTGTTTGCATGGCGATGCGCGGACCGTCGACATCCGGGTTGACCATGTCCTTGCTGTCGGACGAAAGGCCGTAGCCCAACACCTCGGCCAGGATCTTGGCGCCGCGCTTCTTGGCGTGCTCCAGTTCTTCGAGCACCAGAATGCCAGCGCCCTCGCCAAGAACCGTGCCGTTGCGCTTTTTCGAGAACGGAAAGCAGCCTTCCGGCGACAATACGCGCATGGCTTGCCAGACGCGCAAGCCACCATAGGTCAGCACTGCTTCGCTGGCGCCAGTGACCGCCACGTCCACTTGACCGTGCCGGATGTAATCGATGCCAAGGCCAATGGCGTGCGTCGCCGTCGAACAGGCCGAACAGGTGGCGAACGTCGGACCTTTGATGCCAAGTTCGATGCCGACGTGGGCCGCCGCGGACGAGCCGATGATGCGCAGCAATGTCAGTGGGTTGGTCGCCTTCTTGTTCAGAATGAACAAGTCGCGGTAGGCGCTCTCGGTCGTCGACATGCCGCCGGCGCCGGACCCGATGATGGCTGCGACACGGTAAGGGTTTGCAGCCGGTATCGCGAGCCCGGACTGAGCCCATGCCTCGTCGGCGGCACGTCCGGCAAACCAGGAATAGCGATCGCCGTATTGGGTTCGCCGACTCTTGACGTGCTTGGCCGGATCGAAACCTTTGATCTCGCCCGCAATGTGGATGTACAAATCCTCAAGCGGCCAGTTCTCGATGCGGCTGATGCCGGACCGTCCTGCCTTCAACGACGCCCAGTACTCATTGACGTCGAGACCGATTGGAGTAACGGCCCCAACGCCCGTTACGACCACACGGCGCGGAGCCGCTGATTTGTCAGTCAAGTCCGAATTCCTTTTTCCGGTTCCGGTCGCACCTCACCGGTCGAGTTGCGCCTCGGGCACCGGTATAACCGGTGCCGGAGCGCGGACGTCAGATCAAGCCTTTGCCGCTGCCTTCTTGGGGCTGCCAGCGATCACCTGTTTCACGCGCTCGACAACCGACCCGACGGACTTGAAGGCCGCCGCTTCCTCGGTATCGTTGGCGTTGTATGGAATCTCGATGCCGAAGGTATCCTCAAGCTCGAAAACGATCATGGCGAGATCGATCGATTCGATTTTCAGGTCCGCCAGGGCCGTTACAGGCGTGATATCGTCGCGCGGCTCCTTCATATGCTTCTTGAGAATCTCGATGATCTTGGTCGTGGTATCGTCCATTTTGTTCTCCTGCTCCACGCACCTGCGAACACGGAGCTGATTTGAGTGGATCGGCCGCCCGCCTAACAGCCAGCACTTCCCACCCACTCTGAAGGGCAAGCCACACGTCTGATAAACGGAAACACAGGTTCCGTCCAGCCGCGACTCTCACTGTGCGACTCTCGACTGTTGCAACAATAGCAAATCCCGTGCCGACAGCGAGCAAATCCATTGCCACCGTTGTCCCTCCCGCACAGGAATCCTGGTGAAAAAGCCAATTTCCGGCCCTGGCCGAGTTCACCAGGCCAACGCCGAGAGCCCAAACGAGAGCCGCGATGGAAGGGCTGCGGCTGGCGTACACAACAAATTGTGTGTTGAATGAACTGGTGGCAGGTTCAGCTTGAAACACGCGCGCGAGACGGGTGCGGTTGGCCCATTTGAGGAGGAACCAGGGAAAATGGCGAGCAATATTCAGGCCATACCAGGCAAGGCGGAGTTCGGACGGTCGTCGATAGAGACTGACGGTACCGCCCTGACGTATCCCTGGATCAAGGCCTATCCCAAAGGTATCGACTGGAACCAGAGCTTCGCTGCCTTTCCGCTCGGCGAGTTGCTCGACAGGGCAGCCGCGCATCATCCCGCGGCACCATGTACAAATTTTCTCGGCTCTAAAAAGACTTACGGTGAAATTCGGGAGCTTGCCGACCGGACAGCAAAAGGCTTGCAGCTGCTCGGTGTCGGCAAGGGGACCAAAGTCGGCCTCTTCCTGCCGAACTCGCCGACCTTCGTGATTTACTATTTTGCCATCCTCAAAGCTGGCGGCACGGTGGTGAACTACAACCCGCTCTACACTGTCGAGGAACTGGCCAGTCAGGTCCGCGACAGCGAGACCGAATTCATGGTCACGCTCGATCTCAAGCTGCTCTTCACCAAAGTCGAGGCGCTGCTCCAGGCCGGTACGTTGCCGCGCGCCATCATCGCGTCGTTTCCGGCTTTGCTGCCGAGCAGTAAATCGTTGCTTTTCAAGTTGTTCAAGAGTGGCGACCTGGCACGGCCGCACGCGTCGCCCGTTGCCTCGAAGCTCCTCTTCGACGCCAATCTCATCGCCAATGATGGAAAGGTCATCAAACCGGCGATCGCCCCCCAGACTGATTTGGCGGTCCTGCAATACACGGGCGGGACGACCGGCACGCCGAAAGGGGCGATGCTGACGCA
>JANXRM010000489.1 GCA_025353015.1 Hyphomicrobiales bacterium | reverse complement strand
CTTGAACTCGGACTTCGATGCCGAGAACAGCTCTTCCGCCATCTTGATATGCCAGTCCATGGAACCGCCGATGTCGAAGAACATCAGCACTTTAACAGTATTGCGCCGCTCCGGCCGCATGTGGATATCGAGATAGCCCTTGTGCGCGGTGCCCTTGATGGTGCCGTCGAGATCCAGCTCTTCGGCGGCCCCTTCGCGCGCGAATTTTCGCAAGCGCCGCAGCGCCACCTTGATGTTGCGGGTGCCCAGCTCGACCGTGTCGTCGAGATCCTTGAACTCACGCTTGTCCCAGACCTTCACGGCGCGGAAATTCTTGTTTTCCTTCTGGCCGATGCGGACGCCGGCCGGATTGTAGCCCTCGGCGCCAAAGGGCGAGGTGCCGCCCGTGCCGATCCATTTCTTGCCGCCCTGATGCCGGCCCTTCTGCTCGGCGAGGCGCTTTTTCAGCTCCTCCATGATCTTGTCCCAGCCGCCCAGGGCCTCGATCTTGGCCTTCTCTTCCTCCGACAGGTAGAGCGAGGAGACGGCGCGAAGCCACTCCTCCGGGATTTCGACCTCGGCGGCGTCGCTCATCAATTCGAGGCCCTTGAAGACGTGGCCGAAGACCTGGTCGAACTTATCGAGATGCTTCTCGTCCTTCACCAGGCTCGCGCGGGAGAGGTAGTAGAAATTCTCCACCTGATAGTCGCCGAGGCCCGCTTTCAGCGCTTCCATCAACAACAGGTATTCCTTCAGCGTCACTGGAATCTTGGCGGCCTTGAGCTCGTGGAAGAAGGTGGTGAACATGGGAGGTCTCGCGTGTGTCCGTGTGGCTGGTGCGACTATCACGAAGGTCGCGGGACTTGGCAAGGTGGCCGGCAGCGGCCGCATCTGCAAAGACTGGCCAGGAACGACTGGTCCGGAACGAATGGCCAAGACGAGTGTCCGTGCCATGGGCTGCTTCTCGGTGTCGACCGACCGCGGAGGATCGACGATCGCGAAACTTGTAACTGACCCATACTTGGCGGAACCCGGGACTGCTCAGTTCTTCCGGCCCGGATTAAGCGATAGCCGTTGCTGCACAACAATTTTGAACGGTAAAGTGCGCCCATGACGCCCACCACCTATCGCCCGAACTCGAAAGCAAATGTATGGCCGATTGCGCTGTTGGCAGTGGCGACCGTCGGCCTGCTATTGCTGATGCTCCATACGATGCCGCTGGCCATTTGCGCGGCTTTCGCCGGGCTGATGTCAGTGATCGTACTGGCGGGTTTAAATGCATCAATGCGATCCCTACTCACTTGCGGTCCGGATGCCGTTCAATACTGTCTGCCGGAGGTGACAGCGCTGGCCTTCATGTTGCATCCGTTCCGGATGCGTCGGGGGGCGTTGCCGTATGCGGCCATTCGCGGCGTTGAAACTCGACGGGTGCTTGGGAAGTTTGTCAGCACCTCCGTCTGCCTTGTGCAGAACAACCAGCTGCGCACGACCTTTGCCATGAGCGCGCCGGATGATCACCAGTGGATCGTCGATTTCGCGGCCGACGTGGCGCGCCGCGCCGGTGTGCCCGTGGTTGATCGTGGGGCGGTCAGTGGGCTACGGGCCTTGAAATGGTGACTGTCGCGAAACAGACGAGTGGGCAGCGGGCCGTTGTCCTCCACTCGCCCCTGACCCACGCCGAGCATCGCACGGTTCAGGCAGCCCAGTCGACATCGACGTCAATTTGCGACTTCAGTGGCGCGACGACCGGCTTGCTGGCGCCAGCTATCGCGGCGTAGGTTCGTGGCGCAGCAAGGTGTGCGTTGAGGGTTCGGAGAATGAGCGTGGATCTGGTCGTCGTCGGCGGCGGTTTGGCGGGATTGGTTGCGGCGGCGCGGGCGAGCGAGCTTGGCCGCTCCGTGACCGTACTTGAGGCCGGCACGGACGAGCGCTACGTCTGCAACGCGCGCTTTTCCGGCGGCGTCTTTCACATCGCATTCACCGAAATCAAATCCTCGCCTGAGGTTCTGCGCGCCGCGATCGATCGCCAGACGCAGGGTCAAGCGGAGGCTGCACAGGCTGAAGCCTTGGCCGCAAACGCCGGCCGGCTCGTGGACTGGCTCAAGACGCACGGTGCGCAGTTCATCCGCACGCAGGTGGCTTGGCAAAGCCACATCCTGGCGCCGCCGCGTCCCATCGTCGCCGGTCAGGAATGGCGCGGACGCGGACCCGATGTGCTGCTGCGCCGTCTCGTGGAAAAAATCGAAGCACGCGGCGGAAAGATCGAACGCGGAACGCGAGCGCAATCGCTGATCATGGAAAACGGCCGCTGCATCGGCGTCGAGGCGGTCGCGGCCGGAGACACTGGCGGTCAAGTCCGCAGGTTTCCCGCGCATGCCGTGTTGCTGGCCGACGGCGGTTTTCAGGCCAACCTGGAGCTGCTTGGCAAGCACATCGCCAAAAGTCCCGCGGGCGTGAAGCAACGGGGTGCTGCAACCGGCGCCGGCGACGGCTTGCGAATGGCGTTGGAAGCCGGTGCGGCGACCAGCGCGCTCGATCGATTCTATGGCCACCTGCTGTGCCGCGATGCGATGACCAGCGACAAGGTCTGGCCCTATCCTGAGCTCGATGCGCTGGCGACCGCGGGCATTCTGGTCGGCCCCGATGGCCGCCGGTTCGTCGACGAAGGTATCGGCGGTGTGGCGCTCGCCAATGCTATCGCACGCCTGCCCGATCCGCTGTCCGTGACCGTCGTTTTCGATGCCGCCATTTGGGAGGGACCCGGACGTTCGGCGCGCATTCCGGCCAATCCGACGCTCGCGACCGCTGGAGGCACCATTCATCGCGCGCCAACATTGGTGGCGCTCGCCGCTTCGGCTGGACTGGATGCGGCAGGCTTGTCTGCAACCGTCGCGGGCTACAATTCAGCCGTCGGCGCGCAACGAACCGCATCCCTCTCAATCCCGCGCAGCACCGGACGCTTTCCGGCGCTGCCAGTCGCCACAGCACCCTTCATGGCAATCCCACTCTGCGCCGGCATCACTTACACCATGGGCGGCGTGCGCATCGATGGCAGTACCCGCGTTTTGAAGCCCGACGGCACGCCGATCCCGGGCCTTTATGCGGCCGGTTCCACTACAGGTGGCCTCGAGGGCGGCGAACAATCGTCCTATGTCGGCGGGCTGACCAAGGCTGGCGTGCAGGGACTACTTGCCGCAGAGCACGTGGCGGCCGAGACAGCATGATCTAATTTCTGATTTCAAAACCGTGAAAATACTCAAATCAATCTGGCTGCGACCGGGAGAGGAGAGCCCTTGGAAAACTACCCCGTCGTCAGCATCATCCTGGCTTATGGCAAACCGCTGGCTGCCGGCCTTGCCGCGCTCTTGCCGTTGGGCGCACTGCTCATGGTTTTCTGCGGCTGGAGCTGGCTGCTATTGCCGGTTGGCGTTGGGCTCGGCCTCATCGTTTTCGGGCTGCTACTGAGCTACGTTGAAATTATCCGCATCATCGCCGACACGCTTTTGCCGAAGTAAATTCGGCGCGCGGGGATATCCACACTCAGGCGGCCGCCCAGTCCGCAACCTTGCGCAGAAACACCATGCATTTATCCAGCTCGGCTGTCTCGACGAATTCGTTCGGCTTGTGCGCCTGATCGATGCTGCCCGGGCCGCACACGACCGTCGAGCAACCAGCGACCTGGAAGTGGCTGGCTTCCGTGCCATAGGACACCGCGAAGGTCTCGTTCTGGCCTGCGAGTTTCAAGGCGAGCGACGTGGCTTCCGAACCTTCGCCGGAAAAAAACGGCGGCAAAACACCGAGCGTCGTCGTTTCGATGGCACACTCGGGTGAAACCGCGCGCATGTCCGGCAGCAATGTGCGTTCGGCGTAAGCCTGGAGTTCGCGGGCGATACCTATTGCGTCGGTTCCCGGCATGGCGCGCACGCCCCACGTGAACGCGCATTTCGGTGGCAGGATGTTGTGCGCGATGCCGCCCTCGATCCCGCTGACGGTGATCGACGCATAGGGCGGATCGAAGCGCGGATTGATGTGCGTGGCCTTCAGGCGCGCCTCGATTCGACCAAGCTCGGCGATCAATTCGGCGGCGATCCTGATGGCGCCGACGCCCAGGTGCGGCTTGGCGGAATGAGCGTCCTTGCCCGTCACGTCGGTGCGAAACCGGTAGCCGCCCTTGTGCGCGTCGACCACGGTCATGTTGGTCGGCTCGCCGACGAAGACGAGGCGCGGTTTCGGCAGTGTCTTGCCGAACGTCTCGATCATCGGCTTGACGCCGGTGCAGCCCACTTCCTCGTCATAGGAGAGCACAATGTGCACGGGCGTTTTGAGCGGACGCGCCTTCAGTTCGGGCACCAGGGCCAGCACGCAGGCGATGTAACCCTTCATGTCGCAGGTGCCGCGACCGTATAGGCGGCCGTCCTTTTCGACGAGCGTATAGGGATCGGTATCCCACGGCTGGCCCGTCGTCGGCACCACGTCCATATGGGCTGATAGCCCGATCCCGGCCGTCCCTGGGGTTCCAGAGGCAGGACCGAGCGTGGCGAAAAGGCTGGTGTGGATGCCGTTGTCGGCGCGCACGAACTGGCTCTCGATGCCGTGCGCCGCCAAGAAGTCCCGCACCCACTCGGCCATCGGCAGGTTGGTCTTGGAGCTGGTCGTATCGAACGACACGAGCTTGCCCAGGATGTCTTTGGGTGTTGCGGGGAGGTTCGCGGACGGCTCGGATCGCATGCCGCATCCTTTCTTGGGTGCCTTCAGCGCTTAAGCCATGCCGCAGCGGTCACCGTCAAGCCACCCGCGGCGGCGGCAACCCCGGCAGACTGGCCACGCGCGGACGCCGCTGCTATCAGCAAGGCCAATGAACCAGCCCTCCGGCATACCAAGGCACACTCGCATGACCCAACCACTAACAGGCATTCGCGTGGTCGATCTGACGCGCGTGCTCTCCGGCCCCTTCTGCACGATGCTGCTGGCTGACATGGGCGCCGACGTCGTCAAGATCGAGACGGGCCAAGGCGATACCGTTCGCGCCCAGGGTGATACGTCGCGCGGCATGAGCTGGTATTTCGCCGCGTTCAATCGCAACAAGCGCTCCGTGGTCATCGACCTGCGCAAGCCCGAGGGCAAGGACGTCTTGGCCAAACTGATTACTGGCGCCGATGTGCTGGTGGAGAATTTCCGGCCGGGCGTGCTGGCGGAAATGGGCTTTGATCAAGCGCGGCTCGACGCGCTCAACCCGCGGCTCATCGTCGGCACCATCAACGGCTACGGCTCGACGGGCCCCTATGCCGACCGGCCCGCGTTCGATTTTATCGCCCAGGCCATGAGCGGCTTCATGGCGACGACAGGCGAGCCCAGCGGCGCACCGATGCGGGCCGGCCCGCCGATCACGGATCTGGTCGCCGGGCTATATTGCGCGTTCGGCATCGTCAATGCCTTGCGAGCGCGCGATCAGACCGGGCGCGGCCAGCACGTCGAAGCGGCGATGGTCAACGGCATGGTGAGCATGCTCGCCTATCTCGCGTCGGAATATTTCTCGACCGGCAAAGCGCCAGACCGCACCGGCAACGACCACCCGATCGCATCGCCCTACGGCCTCTTCAAGACCAGCAACGGCGATATTGCCGTGGCGCCTGCGACCTCCGAGATCATGCAGAAATTGTTCACGGTCATCGGCGCGCCCGACGTGCCTGCCAATCCTGAGTACCAGACGACGGAACAGCGGCGGACAAAACGCGCCGAGCTGAATGCGCTGGTCGACGCGCGTTTGAAATCCAATACACAGGACTACTGGATCGAGAAGCTCAACGCCGCGGGCATTCCCGCGGGCAAGGTGTTCTCGATTCCGGAACTCTTCGACGATCCGCAGATCAAGGCGCAGGAGATGGTGATCGATATCGAGCACCCGCAGCAGGGCGCCGTGCGGATGACCGGCTTCCCGGTGAAGCTTTCCAACACGCCCTGTATCGTGCGCTACCCGGCGCCAGAGCTTGGCGCCCACACCGCCGAAGTGCTAGCCGAAATCGGAATGGATGCGACGGCGATCGCGGGCCTGAAGGCGGCGAAGATCGTGCGGTAAATTCACCCGTCAGCATCATGGCCGCGCGGAGTCCGCAGTTCGTAGGGCGCTATACCCCTCTTTGGGCGTATTGCGCCCTACGAGTTTTGGTGACTTTTCCACCACATCCAATCGAGTCGCCTCTAAACTCCATTCCTGCTTGTCGGTCCCGGCCGCCTGTCGCATGCTGGGGGCAACACACACAAACAATCAGGAGGAACGCCATGGACTTCAAGGGCAAGGTTGCCGTCATCACCGGCGCGGGCAATGGTATCGGCCGCGCCGCAGCCCTCGGCTTTGCTGCGCACGGCGCCTCGGTCGTGCTGGTCGATCGTGACGCGGCCGGCGCCAGGGCCGCGGCTGGCGCAATCGAACAGAAGGGCGGCAAAGCCCTGGCCGTCACCGCCGATGTCACCAAAAATGCCGACGTCGCCGCCTACGTGAAAGCCGCCATCGACAAATTTGGGCGCATCGATTGTTTCTACAATAACGCCGGCGTCGAAGGCAAAGTAAAGCCGCTGCACGAGTACGACGAAGCCGAATTCGACCAGCTCATGGCCGTCAACGTCAAAGGCGTTTTCCTCGGGCTGAAGCACGTCATCCCGCATATGATCCGGCAGAAATCCGGCGCTATCGTCAATACGGCGTCGATCGCGGGGTTGGTCGGCTCGCCGAACATGGCGCCCTACGTTGCTTCAAAGCACGCGGTGATCGGCATCACGAAAACGGTGTCAGGCGAAGTCGCGCCGCACGGCATCCGCATCAACGCGGTGTGTCCCGGCCCTGTCGATACGCGCATGATCCATTCGGTGACGGCACAAATCGATCCAGCCGAAGCGGCAGCCGTCGCCAAGCGTTATGCAGCCGCCATCCCGCTCGGCCGCTTCTGCACGCCCGACGAGATCGCCAATACCGTGA
The DNA here is from genome assembly GCA_025353015.1 of Hyphomicrobiales bacterium. Lineage (GTDB taxonomy): Bacteria > Pseudomonadota > Alphaproteobacteria > Rhizobiales > Hyphomicrobiaceae. The sequence goes on along the minus strand of JANXRM010000489.1, from coordinate 25,053 downwards.
TGTTCCTGTGCTCCGACTACGCATCCGGCATCACTGGCGCGCAATATGTGATCGATGGCGGCCGCACGGCAACCGGCGGCGCGGTGACCAGCATGGGCAAAAAATAGCGAACAACATTCGTCATTGAACGGCAGCAATCGGAGGCGACGCATGCGCAATTCTCACATAGAGGTAACACCGACCTCGGGTGCCGTTGGTGCCATGATATCAGGTGTCGATCTCGCCCGGCCGCTCGACGCTGGCGCAGTCGACGCAATTCGCGCGGCTCTCAACGAGCACGGTGTAATTTTCATTCGCGAGCAAAAGCTATCGCCGGAACAGCACATCGCCTTCGCGGAACGCTTCGGTCCGATCAACGTCAATCGGTTTTTCAAAGCCGCCCCTGGCTATCCTGAAATCGCGGAAGTGCGGAAAGAGCCGGAGCAGAAAACCAATATTGGCGGTGGTTGGCATACCGACCACAGCTACGACCAGATCCCGGCCCTGGGGTCAGTGTTGCTGGCGCGGGAGGTGCCACCACGCGGCGGCGATACATTATTTGCAAGCATGGCACTTGCCTACGATGCGCTGTCGCCGGGATTGAAGGCAACGCTCGAAACATTGCGCGCCGTTCACTCCAGCCGCCACGTTTTCGGCACCAAGTCGCCATCGGCGGCCGACCGGGCTGGACGGATCGTCAACCCGGAGCTGGCGACACAGGACGCCGTGCACCCGGTCGTCATCCGGCATCCCGAGACCGGGCGCAAAACGCTTTACGTCAACGCCGGTTTCACGACACAAATCGAGGGTTGGACGGTGGACGAGAGCAAACCGTTTCTCGATATGCTCTATGCCCACGCGAAGCGGCCGGAATTTCAATATCGCTTCCAATGGCATGTTGGCTCGATGGCGTTTTGGGACAACCGCGCCACGTGGCACTATGCCACCAACGACTACCATGGCGAGCGCCGATTGATGCACCGCATTACGATTGAAGGCTGCGCCCTTGCGTAATCAATCGTCTCGAAACGGTACAATCGCGTTCGGCCTCAATGGCCGAGCGCGATCTGCTCGCCGCGTGTGGTGATCCGAACCGATTGGGCGATCAGGCGTGCGGTCCCGGCGCCGGTCGGTATGTTGATCTCATGTGGGATAAAGAGGTTGGCGCTCGGGACCGGCCGCAGCGAAATCTCGATGTTGTCTGACATCGCCATGGCGCGCGTCTCTTCGGTCGCTCGATGGCCGGCGATCGGTACGTAGTGAACCTTGCAGACGTAGGCGACACTCGGCTGGCCGGTTGGCCGCGTCTCGGCGATCCGTTCCTGGCGCTTGAAAGACAACGCCAGATCGAAGCGCTGCTTGCCGTCGAAAATCGACAGGCGGCGAGCGCAGGGATTGGCACCCTCACTGCGCGAGAGCGCCATGACGGCACTCAACGGGTCGAGAACGCCCCTCAGATGCTGGTCACGCACGGCAACCGTGCCGGCAGCCGGGCTGCTCGGCGGTACGTGCGAGAGGCTCGTGATGCCGTCGCCGTTGAAACCCATTTTCACAGTGCCGCTTTTGCCGGTACCGGCGAAATCGAAAGTGTAGCCGGCTGGCTTCGGCACATCAGCGGCAATCATACCGGCCGAGCGCGTTCGAGCCTGCCAGCGGAAGGCGCCGAGCAGCGCCGAAAGCTGGGCGTCACCAGTCAGCGTGTAATTCGGACCAGCCACATTTGAATTGAATTCAAAACTGCCGACATCGAAGCCGTTGAACTCGACGCGGTAGATGGCTTGTACTTCGGCGGGCCACGGTTCCGCCGCCTGCGCCTTGGAGGCCATGCCGCCGACCACACTGGACACCAGCGGGAACGCTGCGAGAGCTGAAATCAAGCACGACTTGAACGAGACCGGCACCAAAGCCATGACGCTGCTTTCATACACAACAGGACTGACACGACAGAACGATCATCCGCGCATTCTCGCCTAGTGACGTTTTGCGACGAATGTGTGGTTCGGCGCAGTGTGCCGCGAGAAGCTTAAAAAGTGCCTACTTGTCGCCTCAATCCGCGCCAGTGACCGTGCGAAGTCATCGGAATTGCTCAGCCAGATATCAACGCCTGCCACTCCGTCTCGGTCAGCACGGCAACGCCGAGCTCGCGCGCCTTTGCCAGTTTCGAGCCCGCATCGTCGCCGGCGACGACATAGTCGGTTTTCTTCGAAACCGAGCCTGCGACCTTGGCGCCGAGGCGTTCGGCCTGGGCCTTGGCCTCGTTGCGGCCGAGCGTGGTCAGCGTGCCGGTGAAGACGACGGTTTTTCCGGTTATTGCTGATGCCGCAGATTCAAGCCGGACGAAGGGCGCGATGTTTACTTCGGCGCAAAGGGCGTCGACGACTGCGGTGTTATGGGCTTCGCGGAAGAAGGACGCGAGCGCATCCGTCACCACCTCGCCGATCCCTGCCAGCGTTGCCATCTCGAGGTAGCCGTCGCCTGGCAGTTCGCGGGCGGCGGCGATGGACGCTTCGATCAAGGCTTCGGCGTTGCCACCGAAAGCGTCGGCCAAGGCGGCTGCGGCCCGTGCCGGAGCAATGCGATGCCGGGCGATGAGACCGGCAACTGGCGTCGCGAACAGAGCGTCGGAGCGCAGCAGCCCGGGGTTTGCCGCAATGGCGCGCACAGCGGCTTCGGCCGTCTTGGCGCCGACACCGGGAATGCCGAGAAAGCGCCGCCACTGTGGTCCAGGTTGCCCGGCGATGGCACGATCGACAGCGGCGCGGACGGCGTCCCACGTCGAATACGACTTGGCGAGATCGCGCGCCGTCGTCTCGCCGACGTGCCGGATGCCCAGCGCGAAAATGAACCGGTCGAGCGGCACCGAGCGGCGCGCGTTGATCGCCGCAACAAGATTTTCCACCGAGCGCTTGCCGAAACCTTTGCGCGCGCTGAGGGGAGCTGTGCTGGCCTTATCGCGCGCTTCCAGCGTGAAGATGTCGGCGGGCGTCCGGATCAAGCCTTCGTCGAAGAACAACTCTATTTTCTCGTCACCGAGACCTTCGATATCCAAAGCATTGCGCGACGCGAAATGTTTCAGGCGCTCCTTGGCCTGGGCCGCGCACACGAGCCCGCCTGTACAACGCCTGACAACATCGGCCTCGCCGGTCTGCTCGTCGATCTCGCGAATGGCTGCCGAGCCGCAGACTGGACAGGTGTGTGGAAGAACGAAAGGTTGCGCGTCTTTCGGACGTTTCTCCCCGACGACCGCCAGAACTTGCGGGATGACATCGCCGGCCCGCTGCACGATGACGGTATCGCCGATGCGCACGTCTTTACGCGCGATCTCGTCCTCGTTGTGCAGCGATGCGTTGGAGACCACCACGCCGCCGACCGTGACTGGATCGAGCTTGGCGACGGGCGTCAGCGCGCCGGTGCGCCCGACCTGGATCTCGATGGCGCGCAGAATGGTCGTCGCCCGTTCCGCCGGAAACTTGTGCGCGATCGCCCAGCGCGGACTTCGCGACACGAACCCGAGCCGCTCCTGCAACTCGATGGAATCGACCTTGTAGACGACACCGTCGATGTCATAGCCGAGCGCCGCGCGGGTAGCACCCGTCTCGCGGTAATAGGCGAGTAGCTCTGCAGCACTTTGGCAGACACGCATACGCGCATTAACCGGCAGGCCCCAGCGCTTATAGGCCGCGATCATACCGGACTGAGTCGTGGCTGGAAGATCTGAGGCTGCCCCCCACGTATAAGCAAAAAACCGCAACGGGCGTTTGGCGGTAATCGAGGAATCGAGCTGGCGCAGCGAGCCTGCGGCCGCGTTCCTGGGATTGGCGAAGATCTTCTCGCCGGCTGCTTCCTGCTCTGCATTGAGCTGCTGGAAATCCTCATGCCCGAGATAGATCTCGCCGCGAATTTCGATCGTGGCAGGAATCCCTGTGCCTTTCAGCGCATGCGGGATCTCCTTGATCGTGCGGATGTTGGCCGTCACATTCTCGCCTTCGGCGCCATCTCCGCGCGTCGCGGCTTCCACGAGGCGGCCCTTTTCGTAGCGGATGGAAATCGACAGACCGTCGATTTTCGGCTCGGCGGTGAAGGCCAGTCCCACTGCCGACTTCAGGTTGAGGAAGCGCGCGACGCGCTCGACATAGTCGACGACATCCTCGTCTGCAAAGGCGTTGCCGAGCGAGAGCATCGGCACCGCATGGCGAACCTTGCCGAAGCGCTCGGCTGGAGCAGAACCTACGCGATGCGATGGACTGTCGGCACGAACAAGTTCGGGAAAGCGCGCCTCAATTTCGGCATTGCGCTGGCGGAGCGCATCGTAGTCTTCGTCGCTGACTTCGGGCGCGTCCTTCGCGTAGTACAAGGCATCGTGGCGCTTGATCTCGCGGGCAAGCCGTTGCAGCTCGGCGGTCGCTTCGACCGCCGTGAGGCTCGCGACCGGTTTCGTCGCCGAATTTTCGTTCGTGCTCATGGATACATTTTGCACCAGCGTGCGCGTGCTGCAAGCCGGACGGCCTGCATGTCCCCGGCGATGATGCGACGTCGTGGACGACGCGCCAAGGCGGAGCGGGCGGCACGCGCCCTAAGTCTAAACGCAAAGAAGCGCCGCGTGGGCGCTTCTTTTTGATTGGCACTAGGCACCCCCGATCATGGAATGCCGCGACCGAAAACCTGCAGGCGTCAATTGACGGTGGTCAGGCCCATTTGTTTTCCAGGTACCTTGGTGCTTGCGGTCGGCGTATCAGGCGAGGGAACACGCGCCGGCGGGTTCTCTATTTCCGGCGGCAGCGTCTGCTCCTGCGCTGGAACCTTCGGTGCCGGCCCCGGAATGAGCTTCTTCATCTGCTGGCTGATCCAGCTACCGGAATTGACGGCCGGTTTCAAGCCTTGGCCCTGGAGCGTTGCGTAGGCGCTCTGGTACCACTTCGACGACGGATAGTTGTGACCAAGAACCGCCGCTGCCGTTTGCGCTTCCTCGACGACGCCGAGCGAGACGTAGGCTTCTGTCAGGCGCATCAACGCTTCTTCGACATGGGGCGTCGTCTGGTAATCCGACACGACCACTTTGAAGCGGTTGATCGCCGCGACGTAATTTCCAGTCTTTAGATAATAGCGGCCGACGGTCATTTCCGACGCTGCGATGTTGTCCTCGCAGATACGCATGCGGTTTTCCGCCTGCCGGGCGTAGATGCTTTCGGGATAGCGGGTCGCCAGGATTTTCAGCTCCGTCAACGCCCGGCGCGCGGCTGTCTGGTCGTGGCCTGGATCCTTGATCTCAGCGAAATAGGACGAGGCGATTACGTGATGGGCGAGCGCTGCATCCTTGGTGCCTGGATGAAGCGTGGTATAGCGGCGAGCCGCAGCAATCGCCTCAGGGTATTTCTCGCCTTTGTAGTAAGAATAGGCAGCCATCACCATGCCGCGCCGGGATTCTGCAGCGTAGGGGTGATCGCGATCGAGATCCTCGAATTTCTTACCGGCCTCATCGAAACGGCCTTTTTGGAGCAGCAAGTTCGCGTCCGCGTACATCTTGGCCGGCGGGTCAGGATTGAGCGCGCGAGCCGCATCCTGAGATGCGCAACCAGCCAGAGCAGAGCACGCAAACGCCAACATGGTGGCTACGATTGCGCCCCTGTGCCGTTGCATCATTTTGCGAAAAGACATCCGTCTATCCCTGCCTGGAGCCAGCTCTTCCGGCCGCTTCTCCGTTGTTCGGCTAGTCCGTTGTTCGTATTGCCGGTCGCGATTTTCCAGAAAATTCCGCCTTCGTCAACTGAGGCGCCAAATTCGAAAAAACGACGACATTCCCTAACCATAGCACGAACAAGATGTAGCACGATCGCGCGCTCTTTCAACGCTTTTTCCCAATACGGCTGTGCATCATGTCGTATCGGTGTTTTGTGCCGTACGTTCGCGTGGCGATCGCTCAAAAGACCGTGCCTTTTTAAGCGCCATACGTCCTGAAACGCCAAGCCGCAGACCTGCCCTGAGCTACCGTAGGTCGTTGCCACCGACAGTCACAAAGCGCTTAATGACTTTTCACACATACCTGCTTCAAGTGTGTTGCCCTTTGCTATGGCAAGCCTGAACCTGAATACGCGTGACTTCGATCGCACACCGGCGTCAGGGACGCTCTGATGCGTAGCTAAGCGTTGGCATGCCGAATGCAACCTCGACGGGAAGGCCGTCGCGCTGTCTCGGCGCCTCGACGAAAGTCCAATTCTCATTGTCGGCGAGAAGTGCCTGCAGAACGCGGGCATTCATGCGATGACCGCCGCGAACCGAACGGTAGGCGCCAAGCAACGGTGCGCCTGCCAAGGCCAAATCACCAATCGCATCAAGCATTTTGTGGCGAACGAATTCTTGTGGGTAGCGGAGCCCCTCAGGGTTCATGATTCGCTCATCGCCAATAGCGACGGTATTGTCGAGGGAAGCACCAAGCGCCAGACCAGATTTCCAAAGCGTTTCCACGTCACGCATAAAACCGAAGGTTCGGGCGCGGGAAATCTCGTTGCGATAGATCCCTGGGTTCAGGTCTACTGCCATCCGCTGGCGACCGATGATGGCGCTTGAAAAATCAATTTCGACATCGAGATGAAATCCGGAATGGGGGAGCAACTCACCCCAGGCATTACCGTCTTCGACCCGGACGGGCTTCAAGACCTTGATGAACTTCCGCGGCACCGCCAGTTCGCGGATGCCTGCTTCGTCGATGGCGCGGACAAACGCGGATGCGCTGCCATCCATAATCGGGACTTCGCGGCTATCGATTTCGATGAAGCAATTGTCGACGGTGAGCCCACGCAAAGCCGACAGGAGGTGCTCGACAGTACCGACTGTAACCCCTCGGTCATCACCGATAACGGTGCAGAGCGTCAGGTTCTTCACCGCCGAAACGTCGGCGGGAATTTGAGCCACAACTTTGCCGCGTTTCGTAACCAGGAACTTCAACCCGGTATCCGCGGGAGCTGGCTGAAGGACCACCGACGCTGGTGCTCCACTATGAACACCGGTCCCCGTGACCTCAATCTCACGCGCAAGCGTCGTCTGGCGAGCGCCGATAAATCGCTTCGACATTGATGCGCCGTCCCTAATCCCCAAACGACCCAGGTCGAATCAAATCGATTGCCTGAGTCCCCCTGACATTCCCGCGCTTCTTTGTTATGCGGACCACTGACTTGGTTCTTTTTGGTCCAGGCGAAGCGATTCGGTAACGCCGATGTACATTAACGATAGCGCGATGACTGCGGTAACCACAAATCACGCTTTCTTACTCACTGTTACGAGCCACGAACACAACGCCGAGGCGATTGATTCAAAACACCAATTTCCGGTTCGTCACTTTTTGCTGCCACCGGAACGATCCCTTTGATCACTCCGGCCACTGCCGACGCCGACCAAGCGCTGGAACAATCCACCCGGCCGTTTCTCCTGAGGCGATTCGGCTCGGTCATCAAATATCCTCGGGCCGGAATTCACCGGCGGCGGCGGTGAGGTCGCAGACAAGCTCGGCACGCCGTACTGATTTGATTTTGCGCGGTATTCCCGCTGCCCAACGGCCGGAAAATCGTCAACATCAGGCATGCGCCGCTGCGGCCGCTGGAAGTCTTCGGGGGGAGCGGGGGCGAATGTATTCACCGGCGGCGCCATCTCGAGCGGCGGCGGCTGTGTACGCGCTGGTCCTTGCGCAATCGGCGGCAAACCTTCCTCGATCATGACATCGCCCGGGCCATGCCAGACCTCGCGCGCTGCCGGGCGCCTCTGTGCCGGCGCGGCGGTCGTCTGAAAATCGTGCATCGGGCCTTGAGACGGCGCCGACATCGAGCCGGTAGGAGGATGCATCGCATGGCTCGCAGGCGACTGACTGGATGGCGACGAACCGGCCGGTAGGGCTGGCGGAGCCATTGGCGCCGACCTGGCAGTTTGCTGCAGCCGCGACAGGTTCTGAAGATTGGCAACCGGCGCCGAAGCAAGGCCAGACGCAACGATTGCGACGCGAATGCGATCGCCCATGCTGTCGTCGAAGGTGGCACCAACAATGATGTTCGCTTCAGCATCGACCTCCTGGCGCACCCTGGTCGCGGCCTCGTCGACCTCGAACAGCGTCATGTCGTGGCCACCGATAATCGACAGCAGCAAGCCTTTGGCACCCTTGAGAGAAATCTCGTCGAGCAACGGATTGGCGATCGCTTCTTCGGCGGCACGGATGGCGCGCCGGTCCCCCGTCGCCTCGCCCGTTCCCATCATGGCGCTGCCCATGCCGCTCATCACGGTGCGCACGTCGGCAAAATCGAGGTTGATCAGGCCTTCCTTGACGATCAGGTCGACGACACACGCAATGCCGGAATAGAGCACCTGGTCGGCGAGAATGAAGGCCTCGGCAAACGTCGTCTTCTCGTTGGCGACACGGAAGAGATTCTGGTTTGGAATGACGATCAGGGTATCGGAATGCTTGCGCAATTCGCCAATGCCGGCCTCGGCGATGCGCATGCGCCGCGCGCCCTCGAACTGAAAGGGCTTCGTCACGATGGCGACGGTCAGCACGCCCAACTCGCGGGCAGCGCGCGCAATCACGGCCGCGGCACCCGTACCGGTGCCGCCACCCATACCGGCTGCGATGAAGACCATGTGGGCGCCGGCGACCTGGCTGCGAATATCCTCGATCGCCTCTTCGGCGGCTGCCTCGCCGATCTCGGGCTTGGACCCTGCGCCCAAGCCTTCGGTTACGTTGACGCCAAGTTGTATCCGGCGTTCTGCATTCGATAGCGCCAGCGCCTGTGCGTCCGTGTTGGCGACGATGTATTCGACGCCGGCAAGACCTGACGCGATCATATTATTGACGGCGTTGCCGCCGGCGCCACCGACGCCAATGACGACAATGCGTGGTTTCAAGTCGGCCAGTTTCGGCGGCTGAAGATTGATGCTCATTGCGACTTCGCCTCCGAGAGAGAGCTTGTAGCCATACGTTTAGCCAGTCCGGCAACCGTTCGACGTCCATACCGCGCGGCCAGCGACGGCATTGCGCGCAGCGATGCGGTGGCCCACCGCTCAGCGAGCAAGGCTCTATCGCGCCTCAAATTTTGCCCATCGCATTCATGTCGCCGCATGCTAGAAACTTTCGCCGATCCACTGCCGCATGCGCCCGAGATAACCGGCGGAGCCGACCGGCATCCGCCTGATCGCCCCCTGCACGGCACCCTGGGCAACTTCTCCGACGACCAACCCGATGGCCGTCGCAAACGCTGGACTGCACATATTCGACGGCATCCGCCCTAACGGCATCGGCCGGCCGATCCGCGCGGAGCCGCCAAACCGGCGCATCCAGACTTGATCAAGCCCGAGAAGCTGGCTGGCGCCCCCCGTCAGAATGACCCTGCCGGATGCAAACGCGATAAGACCCGCTCCGGTCAGACGCTCTTCGACAAGACCGAACACGTGCTGGATGCGCGGCTCAATGATTTCGCGCAGCCGTGCCTTCGACGATTGGAACGCACCTTGCTCATCGTCGCCGACGCCTGGAAATGAAAAGTACTCGGCCTGGTCGGACGCCGCCTTGACCAGTGTGCCATAAAGCGTTTTGATTCGCTCGGCTTCCGCAACGGGTGTCGATAGCGCCCGTGCGATATCGTAGGTGACATGCAGCCCGCCGACCGGAATAGCGTCGGCATGCACGATGCGCCCGCCCGCGAACACGGCCACAGATGTAACCCCGGCACCGATATCGACGACGGCGACACCGGTGTGCCGTTCTTCCGCCGTTGCAACTGCAATCGCACTGGCGTAGGGCGTGGCAACCAGGCCATTCACGGCGAGATGACACCGCTCGATCACACCCAGCAGATTGCGCACGGGCGGCTCGTCGGCTGTCACCGCCGTCAGTTCGACGCTGAGGTCCCGGCCTGCAAGACCGCGGGGATCACGCACGCCTTTGAGCCCATCCAGTTGCCAATCGGATCGTGTGAGCTGGATCAAGCTCCGGCCGTTGCCGCGCTCGACGTAAGCCTCGCCACCCGCAATGACCCGATCGATATCCGTTGCTCTGACCGTGCCCCCCTCGACGAGGGCCCTGGCCACGAAACCGAACGATTTCAATCGGCCGCAAGCGATCGACAAAACGACAGAATCGAGCGTGACGCCCGCCATCCGTTCGGCCTGGCTAACGGCTGCCCGCACGGCCTGCTCGGCCTCGTCGGCATCGACGACCATGCCGGATTTGATGCCTTTCGAACGCTGATGCCCAAGCCCGAGCATCGTCTGGCCGCCCGCTGCATCGGGAGCCGCGATCAGGCAACAGATTTTCGCCGTGCCCAAGTCGACAACACCAACCATGCCCTGAACCGTGCGGCTTCGCTCCCCATGGCGCATGCTGTTCTCCTGACACTACAACAACGATCGCCGGCTGGGAGCGCGGGCCGCGGGGGCCGTAACTGCATTCGGGCGGATGGCAATCACACCGTCCTGGCGCAGGTCGATGATCTGGGCGCCCAGATCGAGCAGTCCACTGCCTTCATGCTGGCGGGCCAGACGCAGTAGCGCCTCGCCTTCACGATCCGCTGGCAGATGCACCGACATGCCGCCAGCAAGCTCGAGCGTCCAACGCCGCTCCCCGGTCCGGCGGGCGCTTTCCAGGCGGGAGTGGATCTCGGTGTGCGGCTCGAGAGCTGCCATGAGCCTCGACAGGGCTCGCGGCGCGCCGGCGCCCGAGATTCGCGTCAAACCCAGCGACGATGTATTTTCCGGCGCCAAATTGGCCAGCACCCGGCCGGTGAAATCGACGAGCATGCTGCGCCCGTCCTGCTCCCAAATCGCGGCTGGGCGGCGCTCTTCAATATGAATTTTCAGCTTATCCGGCAGAACACGCACGATATCAGCCGTTCGGACCCACGGCAGCCTCTCGACATTGCGACGCGCGGCGTTGACATCGAAACGTAACAGCGAGCCGGCGCGCTCGAGCCCGAGAGCGCCATAGATTTCGCTATCCTTCGTATTGCGAAGCCCGCTGAGCATGACCTCGTTGATCCCGAGGCCGGCGGCAACCAAGGCGTGGTCGAATTGAACCGGCAGGGGTTCCACGGACATGGTGGCGCGATGAAAGCCGCCAGATGCAGCAAAAAGTGCAGCGCCAAGACCTGTCACGCAGGCGAGGATCAGTATTGGCCGCCTCCGCGATGCCGGCTTCGCTCGCGGCCGGGCATAAACATCGTCATCGACGGACAAACCCAGATGGGACTGTTGGACCGTGTCGGCGTGGCTGCTGGCTGGCAAGGGTGCACGCACGCGCAACGCCGGCGACCGGCCTGTCGCCTGCCCAGAAACGTTGCGATGTGCACCAAACTGTTCCACTGGCTGGTCCTGAAACTCTGCCGCAGCGTCGCGCAAAACGGGCGTCCCCGCGGCTTGGCCATGGCCAAACGTGAACGAGTATCGCCACGGATACGCTCAACCGGGCCTTGCCGTTAACCTTCACCAAGCCGGTTAATTTTTGATTGAGACCCGCTCCATCAGGCCGAATTGCATCTGCCTCAGCGACGAAGCCGGGGCGGCGAAGCGGGATTAGCGGACGGCGCCGGGGCGGTCATCCGATGGGATGTCAGGCAATTCGCAGCGTCGCCAGACACGGCTTGCCATGCACTGCGATGCCACTAGATTGGGCCCGTCAAAGTAAGCCTCGCGGTCCGAAAACCGGCACGCGAAAAGCTGTACACGAAAACTGGCGCACGAAAACTGGCGCACCTCGTCACCCGATCGGCCTTAGATGCGATATTCGGCACTGTCTCTCGTCAAAAACGCACTGACCGGCAACCGCAACTGGAAGCCGGTTTGGCGCGACGCAAGCCCAAAGGAGGCCTATGACGTCGTCATCGTCGGCGGCGGCGGCCACGGCTTGGCAACGGCGCACTACCTAGCCAAGGAGCACGGCATCACCAACGTCGGTGTCTTGGAGAAAAGCACCATCGGCTCGGGGAATGTTGGTCGCAACACGACCATCATCCGGTCCAACTACCTGCTGCCGGGCAATACGGCCTTCTACGAATGGTCAATGAAGCTCTGGGAAAAGCTCGAGCAGGACATCAACTACAACGCGATGATCAGCCAGCGCGGCGTCCTGAACCTTTTTCATTCGGATGCGCAGCGCGATGCCTTCGCCCGCCGCGGCAATGCCATGCGCATGAACGGTGTCGATGCCGACCTGCTCGACCAGGATCAAGTGCGGGCGATGGCGCCCTACCTCGATTTCGAGACCGCTCGCTTTCCAGTCAAGGGCGGCTTGCTGCAGAAGCGCGGCGGCACCGTGCGCCACGACGCCGTTGCTTGGGGCTATGCCCGTGCTGCCGACCAGCGCGGTGTCGATATCTGCCAGAATTGCGAAGTGACCGGCATCCGCGTCGAGAATGGCCGCGTTGCTGGTGTCGAAACGACGAAGGGCTTCGTTAGGGCGCGTAAAGTTGCGCTCGCGGCGGCCGGCCACTCGTCGCGGGTCGCGGCCATGGCCGGGCTTAGGCTGCCGATCGAAAGCCACGTGCTGCAGGCCTTCGTCAGCGAGGGCATCAAACCGCTCGTCCATCAGGTGATCACGTTCGGGGCAGGGCACTTCTATATCAGCCAGTCCGACAAAGGCGGATTGGTCTTCGGTGGCGACATCGACGGCTACAATTCCTATGCCCAGCGCGGATCGCTGCCACTGGTCGAGCAGGTGATGGAAGAAGGCATGGCCTTGATGCCGATGCTCGGACGGCTGCGGATGCTCAGGAGCTGGGGCGGCGTCATGGACATGTCGATGGACGGTTCGCCGATCATCGACGTGACGCCGATCGAAGGCCTCTATCTCAACGCCGGCTGGTGCTACGGCGGGTTCAAGGCGACGCCGGCTTCGGGCTGGTGCTTCGCGCACACCATTGCGCAAAACCAGCGCCACCCGTTGAGTGCCGCGTTCCGCCTGGATCGTTTCGCCTCGGGCCATCTCATCGACGAAAAAGGTTCGGGCGCGATGCCGAACCTGCATTGACACACCGACCCTGAAAGAGACCGGGACAACCGAGATGCGGATCACCTGCCCTACGTGCGGCGAGCGGACAGCCGATGAATTCGTCTCCGCCGGATCAGCCGAAGTCCGGCGGCCGGAAGGATCGGACAATCCACAGGATTGGGTAACTTACGTGTATCTGCGCGACAACCCGGCTGGCCAGCATCGGGAGTGGTTTTTTCACGCCGCGGGGTGCCGGACCTGGCTGCAGGTGACGCGTGACACACGAACGCACGCGATCGTGGCGGTCGCCGAGGCCGCATTGGCCAAGCCGGACGTCGCGGCATGACCAGCGATAGCCTGCACGGCCAACGCTTCCGAACACCGAACGGTGGGCTCATCGACCGGAGCCAGCAGCTCCAATTCACGTTCGACGGCAAACCTTTCACGGGACATCCCGACGACACGCTAGCCTCCGCGCTCATCGCCAACGGCGTGCGGCTGGTCGGACGATCGTTCAAGTACCACCGTCCGCGCGGAATTTTATCCGCCGGCCCCGAAGAGCCGAATGCACTGGTCGAATTGCGGCAGGGGGCGCGGCGCGAACCCAACACGCGGGCCACGCAAATCGAGCTCTATGACGGTCTCGTCGCCACCAGCCAGAACCGCTGGCCGTCATTGGCGCTGGACGTGATGGCCGTCAACGGCTTGGCCGGTCCGCTACTGTCGGCAGGCTTCTACTACAAGACGTTCATGTGGCCGGCCGCCTTTTGGGAGAAGGTCTACGAGCCACTCATTCGCCGGGCTGCCGGGCTTGGCCGCGCTTCAGGCGTCGCCGATCCGGATGTCTACGAGAAGGCCAACCACCATTGCGACGTGCTGGTCGTCGGTTCGGGGCCGGCCGGATTGATGGCGGCGTTGACGGCTGGCCGCGCCGGCGCGCGCGTGCTGCTGGTCGAGCAGGATTTCCGCCTCGGCGGCCGCTTGCTCGGCGAAGCGTATCAGTTGGATGGCGCCAGCGCGCAGAACTGGCTCGCGGGCATCAGCGCCGAACTCGAGAGCCTGCCCGACGTGCACATCTTGGCGCGCACAAGCGTTTTTGCGAGCTACGATCAGAAGGCATTCGCGGCGGTCGAGCAGGTCAGCGATCACTTGGCTGAGCCGCACCCATACCAGCCACGCCAACGGATGTGGCGCATCTTCGCCAAGCGCGCCGTCGTTGCGACGGGAAGCTTCGAGCGGCATCTCGTTTTCGGCAACAACGACTGCCCCGGCATCATGCTGGCCGGCGCGGTCCGCACCTACCTCAATCGCTACGGCGCGATCCCAGGTACGAAAGCCGTTCTGTTCGCCACCAATGACGATGCGGCCGTGACGGCGCGGGATCTGGCGCGATCAGGTGTCACCGTCGCCGCCATCGTCGATCCCCGGCCCGATACCTCGGCTGTCATGCAGAGTGAGGCCCGCGCGGTGTCAGCACCGCTTTATGCCGGGTCAGTTATCCAGCGCGCTTTGGGCGGGGCAGGCGGCGTGCGCGCGGTCGAGATCTCAGGCCCCAAGGGCACGCAAACAATCGCCTGCGATCTCGTTGCCATGTCGGGCGGCTGGAATCCGACACTGCATCTGACATCGCACTTGGGGCACAAGCCCGTTTGGAACCCGCAGATTTCCGCTTTCGTTCCCGACCGGTTGCCCGAGGGTATGCAGGTTGCGGGTGCCGCTGCTGGGCGTTTCTCGTTGGCCGACGCAATGGCGACCGGCGCTGCTGCCGGATTGGACGCGGCCACTGCGACAGGCTTCAGCGCGCGGCGGCCTGATATTCCCGAGGTCGCGTCGGAAAACACGTCCGGTACGCCGCTATGGCGCGTCAAAACCGCCAAGGCCAAGAGCTTCGTCGACTTCCAGAACGACGTGACGACGGATGACGTCGAACTGGCGGAACGCGAGGGTTTCCGCGCCATCGAGCATCTCAAGCGCTACACGACCTTGGGCATGGCGACCGACCAAGGCAAGACGGCCAACGTCACAGGCTTGGCATTGATGGCCGAGATTACGGGCGCAGACATCGGAAGTGCCAGCCCGACCACGTTCCGCCCACCCTTCACGGCCGTCGCGATTGGCGCCCTTGCTGGCGACGTGCGTGGTCGTCACTACTTGCCGACGCGCTACACCCCAAGTCATGCTTTTGCGGAAAAGTCCGGTGCCGTTTTTGTGGAGGCCGGCGCGTGGCTCCGGGCCCAATACTTCCCGCGTGGCAACGAGGGCTGGTTGCCGGCCGCCACCCGCGAAGCCAAGGCCGTTCGCGAGCAGGTTGGCTTTTGCGATGTGTCGACGCTCGGCAAGATCGATCTGCAGGGGCGCGATGCTGCCCTGTTCCTGGACCGGCTCTATACGAACACCATGTCGACGCTCGCGGTCGGCCGCGTCCGCTATGGCCTCATGCTGCGCGAAGATGGTTTTGTGCTCGATGACGGCACCGTCGCCCGGCTCGAGCCGAACCGCTACCTGATCACGACCACGACCGCCAACGCGGTCAAGGTCATGCAGCATATGGAGTTCTGCGTACAGGTTTTGTGGCCTGATCTCGACGTGCAATTCTCGTCGGTCACCGACCACTGGGCACAGTTCTCTATTGCCGGCCCCCATTCCCGCGATGTCGTGCGGAAACTTGTCGACCGCGCCTTCGACGTGTCGAACGCGGCCGTGCCCTACATGGGTGTCGCCGCCCTAAGGATCTCAGGCGGTATCGACGCGTTCCTTTACAGAATCTCGTTTTCGGGCGAGCTCGCCTACGAGCTTGCCGTTCCCGCGCGCTACGGCAACAGCCTGGCTGCAGCCATCGCGGCAGCGGGCGCCGAATTCGGCATCCTGCCCTATGGCACGGAGGCGCTCTCGATGTTGCGTATCGAGAAGGGGCATGCGGCGGGCGGCGAATTGAACGGCCAGACCACAGCGCGCGATCTAGGCCTTGGCCGGATGCAGTCGGCAAAGAAGGATTTTATCGGCAAGGTGTTGTCGCAGCGTCCCGCCTTGACCGCACCGGAGCGGCCCATCCTCGTCGGCGTGCGTCCGATCGACCGTTCGCAGCCGCTGTCAGCGGGCGCGCACTTTGTTGCCGTCGGCAGCGAACCCGTGATCGCCAACGACTTGGGGCATTTGACTTCGGCCGCCGTCTCGCCCGTGCTCGGCCACGCCATCGGGCTCGGATTGCTCGCCAATGGTGCGTCCCGTATCGGGCAGCGCGTCATGGCGCACGATCCGGTCCGCAACCGAAGCACCGAGGTCGAGGTCTGCCACCCCGTATTCTACGACCCCGATGGAGGACGCCTGCGTGGCTGACATGCATCTCGAGCCATCCCCGCCCTTTGGCCTGCCCGTTCCTGGCTGGCATGGCGCTGCCGCGCGTGCGCCAGGTGTGGTCGGTTCGGCGGCGCATGTGTCGCTCAATCTCCTGCAACCGGCACGAGAAGGCGGCGACGCGGGCCTAGCGCAGATTGCGCAGGACGTGGGCCTGGCGGTCCCGCGGACGGGTTGCGTCGCGATTGCGGGCGATCGCCGGTTGGCTTGGTCCGGGCGCGGCACGTGGCTGCTGGTGACGCCTGAGGACGCAGGCATCGCGCAGCGCCTGCGCGCCGCATCCGGCGGCGGAGTATCGATCACAGATCAGTCTGATGGCCGAGTCTTGTTGCGGATAGGCGGGCCTGCCGCCCGCCGCGTGCTGCAGAAGGGGGCGGCCATCGACCTCGATCCGCGCGCGTTCGCGACCGGTCGCACTGCGTCAACCTCGATCGCGCACGTCGGTGTCCAGATTCTGCAGATCACCGATGCGCCCGACTACGAACTTGTCACCGCGCGCTCGTCGGCGGCGCATCTGTGGCACTGGCTGGTCAATGCATCAGGCGAATTTGGCTTGAGGATTGAAGCGCCAACGCGCTGACCTCGTCAGCCCGTGTTTGTCATTTTGTCGATGGCGGCGCTGGCAAGGAACGCAGACCGTGTCAGACCCCGCCGCTCTGCTTCGGCATCGATGGTCTCCAGTAGACCCGCGTCGAGGGAGATGTTCGCGCGAACGAGCCGGGCCTTGTCCAAAATGACGGCAATGAGCACCATCGTCTCGGTGTCCGAATCGAACTCCACCATTCCGTCGCGGCGAATTTCATCGAGGGATCGCGGCTCAGCGAGCGGAACACTTCGGGTTTTCTGATGGGCCGCCCACTCGCGAGCCGCAGATGTGGCGTCCGCAATGGCCGCGGCCGGCGACGGGCCTCCACCATGGCAGCCGGGAAGGTCGGGGATACGAACTCCCCACACATCGTCCGAACCGTCCAGAATTCCAACGTAGAATGTCATATCCGGCCTGCTGCCTTGGCTATTGAGCGAACGACACCTTGGGACAGGGTCTTGTGACGCGGGACCGTCACGAGAATGCCAGTCTTGTCTGCGTGCTCGAATTTGTCGTGCTTTGAACCGCCGGTGTGGATCCACCCGTCTGCCCTCAAACGCCGGACGACCCGGCGCGATGCTGCTTCTGCACCATCCGTCATTGCGCAAATATGTGCGCACGTTGTGAATAGATCAAGGCGTCCACAGCCGGTAGCCAGATCGCTTAGCAGCGCGGGTCAGGCCGACGAAAGCAGCTAGGAACGCGTTAAGGGAACGCGTTCGGCGCATGCATCATATTCTGAGAGAAATCTTGCCAGAATTTTTGGAGCGGGCGAAGGGATTTGAACCCTCGACCCTCACGTTGGCAACGTGATGCTCTACCCCTGAGCTACACCCGCATCCATTGGCGCGGCGCCACTTCGGCGGCAACGCGTGGGGGTATATGACCCAAACTTCAAGCGATTGCAAGCGGGTTGCATGGCAAGCGTTGCGCACCTAAATCTGGCGACGGACGCGGACGGCGCCGCATTTGGCGCACGGACCGCTTTAGCCGCCATTTTTGTGAGATCCGACAGCCGATGCAGGCCGACCGACCGAAAACCCGTTCCGAACTGATGGCGCGCCTGACCGAGCTCACCATTTCGGTTGAAACGTTGGAACATGCAGCCGTCTTCACGGTCGCGGAGAGTGAAAACCTGTATCGGCAGATGACAGGCGCCCACACCAAGAACCTGTTTCTCAAGGATGCCAAAGACCGCCTGTTCCTGGTGGTCGCCGAAAGCCGTACGGTGATCGACCTCAAGGCGCTGCCGAAGATCATTGGTTCGGCCCGCCTGTCGTTCGGCAAACCGGAGCTGCTGATGCAGGTGCTTGGCGTCACGCCGGGCTCGGTCACGGCCCTGTCGCTGATCAATGACAAAGCCCAAAACGTCAGCGTAGTGGTCGACGCGCGGCTGATGGACTATGACCATATCAACTGCCATCCTCTGGAGAATACGGCCACCACGCGCCTGGCACGCGATGACCTGATGCGGTTCATCAGGGCCTGCGGGCATGAGCCAAGGATTACCAGCCTGACTACCTGACGCCGGCGCCGAAAAGCCGCCGAAGCGACGATTTCGAGAGCATTTTGGCGCCAAGCGCCGAGGGAGAGCGACAATGGACTTTGGACAGAGAAAACCCGCACAAGCCCCCGCGCCTGCGTCTGCCACTCCGGCTGGTGCTGCCGACGTGATCAAGGACGCGACGACGGCGAGCTTCGTCAAGGACGTGATCGAGGCATCGAAAACGGTGCCGGTCATCGTCGATTTCTGGGCGCCGTGGTGCGGCCCGTGCAAGCAGTTGACGCCCATCATCGAGAAGGTCGTCATGGCGCAAGGCGGCAAGGTCCGGCTCGTCAAGATCAACATCGACGAGCATCCAGCGATCGCGGGCCAACTGCGCGTGCAATCGATCCCGACCGTCTATGCCTTCCGTGATGGGCGGCCGATCGACGGCTTCCAGGGGGCACAGCCGGAAAGTGCCGTGAAGGAATTCGTGCAGCGCCTCGTCGGTGAGGATGCGGCGGCCGATCTCGAGGCGGCGCTGGAAGAAGCCGGCAAGGTACTCGAAGCCGGCGACGTGCAATCGGCGGCTGAAATCTATGCGGCGATCATCCAGGAAGACACCGCCCACATCGGCGCGCTGGCGGGCCTTGCCAAATGCTATCTGAAATCGGGCGACATTGCCCGCGCCGAGCAGACGATCGCCATGGTGCCGCCGGACAAACAGGCGAGCCCGCCCGCCTCCAGCGTCCTCGCCGCAATCGACCTCGCCAAGCGCGGCCAGGACAGCGGTAATACCTCCGAGCTGCAGGCCAAGATCGCCGCCAATCCAGCCGATCATCAGGCGCGCATCGATCTGGCCGTGGCTCTGGCTGCATCCGGCGACAACGCGGGCGCCGTCGATCAGCTGCTGGAAAGTTTCCGCCGGGATCGCAATTGGAACGAGCAGGCAGCCCGCAAGCAACTCGTCCAGTTCTTCGATGCCTGGGGATCGAAGGATGCAGCAACCCTGGAGGGTCGCCGCCGGTTGTCGTCACTCATGTTTTCCTGAGGCAACCGCCGGGGTACCGCTGCCTATTGGTCCAGGGAGAGACGCGATGCGTACGGACTACAGAAGCGTGAATGACCTGCCGGCCGAGATCCCCGTGTTCCCACTGGCAGGTGCCATTCTGTTGCCGCGGGCCGAGATGCCGCTCAACATTTTCGAACCACGGTATCTGGCGATGATCGACGCGGCCCTGCGCGGTGATCGCGTCATAGGTATTGTTCAGCCCCTCGGCGACGGCGGGGCAACAGGGTCGCCAGAGTCACCGGAAGCTGAACTCAATCGCGTCGGCTGTGCCGGCCGCCTCACGGCCTATCAGGAACAAGACGACGGGCGGCTTCTGATCGTGCTGAAGGGCCTGGCGCGCTTCGTTCCCGCCGTCGAGCGGCAGCTCGAAACACCCTATCGTGTGTTCCGCGCCGAATATCTGGAGTTTGCCGGCGATCTCGTGGCGGGCGCGGGCGAAGCCGATGTCGACCGGGACGGCTTGATCTCGGTGCTGAAAAAGTTTCTGGATGCGCGCCAGGCTACGGCTGACTGGAAACAGATCTCGGCCACGGGGACCGAGCAGCTCGTCAACTGGCTCTCGATCGTCAGCCCGTTCGGTCCGAAAGAAAAGCAGGCGCTGCTGGAAGCCCCGAACCTCAAGGCGCGCGCCGAAACGCTGGTCACACTGGCGGAGATGGAAATGGCCTCCAGTGGCGGCGGCGGCGGCAACCGCGTGCAGTAAGCCTGTGCGCTTCTGCATCGACCAGGGAGTTTGCTGCTTATGGACGACAGGGAAAAACCGGAACGCTGCGATCCGCGTGTGCTGGAACTGCTGGTTTGCCCGATCACCAAGGCGTCGCTCGTCTATGACGCGGAGCGCCAGGAACTGATCAGCCGCACAGCCCGCCTCGCTTACCCGATCCGGCGCGGCGTGCCGCATATGCTGCCCGAAGAAGCGCGGCATCTCGACGATCCGCTTCCGCCCTCAGCCGGCGGCACGCGCAAGTAGGGACCGCAAATCGTTGCAGTCCCGTGCGCTTGCCCATGAGCGCCTTGCGCCTGAGCCTCAGCGCCCCTTCCAGTTGGGCTTGCGCTTTTCGGCGAAGGCTTTCGGGCCTTCGACGGTATCCTCGCTGTTTGTCATGGCGACGAAGGCCGGGTAGCTCAAATTCCGCATGGAAATCTCGGTCGATGGTACATCAAGCGACCGCATGACCGTTTGCTTGGTGGCGCGGATCGACATGGGCGAGCATTCGAGCGTCAGCGCCGCCCACCGGCGCGCCTCGTTCATCAAGTCGGCGTGGGGCACAACCGCGGTGACGAAGCCGAGGTCGAAGCCTTCCTTGGCTGGCACATGGCGCGCGGTCAACATCATGCCCATCGCCTTTTTGAGCGGGATCTGCCGCGACAGACGTTGCATGCCACCTGCACCGGCCGCCAGACCGACCTTGGGTTCCGGCAACGCGAATTTTGCCTGCTCAGACGCGATGATGATATCGCACGCGAGCGCGGTCTCGAAGCCGCCCCCCATCGCCACGCCGTTGACGGCCGCGATCAGCGGCTTGTCGAGGTCGAACCGGCTGCAGATGCCGGCGAATCCCTTCACTGTCGCCGGTGGCCGCTTGCCGTGCTTAGCGCGGTATTCGGCGTGATATTTGAGATCGTTGCCAGCCGAGAAGGCACGATCGCCAGCGCCGGTCACAATCGCGACCCACAGATCCGGATTTTCCTGGAACTCATCGAAGACCGCCGAGAGCTCCTCGTGCGCGAGATGATGCAACGCATTCATGACCTCAGGCCGGTTGATCGTGACGATCATCAACCGGCCGTCGATTTCGACTTTCGAATATTGTCCTGATTTGATGGGATTGCTTGTTATTTTGCTTGTCATGGGGGGCTCCTCCGGGATCAACCGGTGCCGAGCTTACATGAGGCGCAACGCGGGCGAAATTCTTCTCACGCCACGCGACCACTCACTTCACGATGTCGATCTTGACGGAGGCCAGCCCCTTGGCGCGCATATCGATAACGTCGGCTGCGGCATAGGAGAGGTCGATCACGCGGCCGGCTTTGAACGGGCCCCGGTCATTGATGCGCACGACGACCGAACGGCCGTTTTCGAGATTAGTCACGCGAACGCGCGTGCCGAACGGCAGCGTCTTGTGGGCGGCCGTCATCGCCATCTTGTCGAACGTTTCGCCGGTCGACGTTTTCTGGTCTTGCCAATAGTAGGACGCAATGCCGTTCAGCGTGTGACTCTGGCCCGTCATCGGCGTGGCAAGCTTCGGAACCGGGGCCGCCAGCAGAGAACTAGTCGCCACTGATGACGACACCGTCTTTGCGGGCGGCGGCACGACATGTGTCGTCGTTTTCCAACTGACCGCCAAGTCCGGCCGCAAAGACTGACGTTGCACGCTCTCAGCCCCCGCCGCGGCCGGTAGGGCAAGACAAAAGACCACGCATAGCAAAGGTCTTAGCTTGGGATCGTGGAGGTCTGAGCGAATCATGCCCAGTGAAGTTCGTCGATCGATTGGGCGAACCCAAGGCAGCTCCCACGAAATATGGCGGACGCGTTGCCGCACCCGCCAAAGTTCAGTTCAGCGCAAAACAGCGAAATCGTCTGCCAGCAAACAACCCGCGGGTGTCAGCGGCCGATGACTTCCATGCGGACCTGGGCCAAGCCCTGGCCCTGCATGTTGATCGACCCAGCCGCGGCCTTCGAGAGATCGATGATGCGGCCGCCAACGTAGGGGCCGCGGTCGTTGATCGTGACGTCGACCGAGCGGCCATTGCCGACGTTGGTGACGCGGACGCGCGTGCCGAATGGCAACGTCTTGTGAGCTGCCGTCATGGCATTGGGATTGAATTGGCCGCCCGATGCGACTTGCTGCGGCTGCCAGTAGTAGGAGGCAACGCCTGTCGTGCCGCCGCCGCCACCGCTGCTGCCGCTGAACCAGCTGCCACCCGACGAGCCCGATTCCGATTTCGATTTGCGCGCTCCGGACGAGCGATAGGAGCCGGAAGAGTCCGATCCCGACGATGCCGACTTCGACGACCCGAAAACGCAGGCGGGCCAGCAGGCATCAAGGGCATTGGCCGGCCCCGCGGGCAGTACGAGCATCGTGGCGACGACACCGGCAGCGAGAAGAGCAACTGAACGCATGGTACCTCCGTTGAACGATTGACAGCTCGAGGTTCCGCCGGCCAAGGGCAGGGGTTGGACGACTGCGGGCAGCAGGCATCCGGCCGCTCGATCCAGCCGGACCGCGCGATTGGTGAAACCCATTCCTGTTGGTGGCGTTCGTCCGGCATCCGCCGTGACGTCTCGAGCGCCGTAGCTCTGAAGACCGGACGGGGTGTCCGGCTTCAAGCCTGCGCACAAAGCATCGAAAAACCAGGTGCGTCAAAACATGACCGTGCATATAATTAATGCGTCAAAACGATAATTTTCGTCTGAATAGATATTCGCACGCGTAGATTTTTGATCATTCAACGATAAACGGCGCCACCGTGAGGCAGCGCCGTGCAGATTGACCAGACGTTCAGGCGTCAAGCCAGTTCGATCAGAGTGCGCCCTGGAAAATACCGCCGTCGAGCAGTAGGTTCTGGCCGGTGATGAAGCCCGCCTGCGACGAGCACAGGAAGGCCGCAGCCGCACCGAATTCGGCGGGCTGGCCGAAGCGTCCAGCCGGCACGTTGGCCTTCCGGTTCTCCATCGCCTTCTCGAAGGCAATACCCTGCATCTCTGCGGCCTTGCGCGTCGAGCCAGTCAGCCGGTCGGTCTCGAACGGACCGGGCAGGATGTTGTTGATCGTCACGTTGTTGCGCACTGCTTTGCGGGCGATGACGGCGACGGCACCGGTCAAACCAGCGCGCGCGCCGTTCGACAACTCGAGCGAGGCGATCGGCGCCTTCACCGACTGACTGGTGATATTCAGGATGCGGCCGAACTTGCGGTCCATCATGCCGTAGACCGTCGCCTTGATCAGCGCGATCGGCGTGATCATGTTCCACTCGACGGCCTTGCGCCAATCATCGAGCGAGAAGTCCTTGAAATCACCGGGCGGCGGGCCACCGGCGTTGTTGATCAGAATGTCCGGGTTCGGGCAGGCGGCCAGAATCATCTTGCGGCCTTCCTCTGTCGTGACATCGCAAGCAATGGCGATGACCTTGACGTTGGCGGCCTTGCGGATTTCCTCCGCCGTCGCCTCGATATCCGCCTTGGTGCGCGCCGAGATGACGACGTTGACACCTTCCTTGGCGAGTTGCATTGCGCAGGCGCGGCCAAGGCCCTTTGAGGCTGCGCAGACGATGGCCGTGCGGCCGTTGATGCCGAGATCCATGGGGTTTCCTTCCCTCGAGTTGTGGGTGTTGGAAGCAAGCAGGGATGCCCGCAAAGATCAAGAGGCGAGTGACGGGAAGGAGGGAAGGCGGCAGCCAACCATTTGTCTCAAAGTTTAAGGGCTGTTCACATCCGGCTTTAAAACGGCTTTGCTAGGGTACTGACAGCCGCCATCACCAAACGAATGTGCGGCATTGAGGTGGGGCAGATGTCGATCCGATTTATCGTTGCGACTTTCGGGCTGATCGTGTGCGCGGCGCAAGGCGTTGCCGCCGGGCCGACTATTGATGCCGGGCCGGAACGCGCGCTCACGAACCAGGAGCAGCAATCGCTCATGACGTCGCCGGCGTACGACGTTCTCAAAGGCTCAGCGCGCGTCATCCTACAGGCCGTGGCTTGTGGCGACAGGCAGATGGCAGCCAAGGCGCAAGCCATCGTCGAAGCGACGCTGGCCGCTCAAGGTGCGCGCCCGACGCAGTCGATGGTGGCTGCCGCCGAAGCCAGCCTCGCGCGCGATCCCCAAGCCAAAGCGGAGCTAGCCCGCGACTGCGCGGCGAGCCTGAAGGACGCCGAGGATACGCTTGCCGAACTCTCGCCGGGCTGACTTGCACAGGCGTTGCATTATCCTCTATCTACATTCCGAATCGACCGGGATCTGCGGCCGCGCCTTTGGCGGCTAGCGCCATGCTGCGGGATGACGATGACGCAACTGACGATCCGCGGGGCTTTGCTGTCAGACATTCCGGCCATTACCTTGATCTATGGTGCGGCCGTCACAGGCGGCACCGCGAGCTTCGAGCTCGACGCCCCCGATGCCGCCGAAATGCAGCGCCGTATGCGGGTCATCCAGGATGCGGGCTTTCCTTACCTTGTTGCCGAGCAAGCGGGCGCAATCCGCGGCTATGCCTATGTCAGCCAGTACCGGCCGCGCCCCGCCTATCGCTTCAGCGTCGAAAATTCGATCTATGTCGCCCAAGACTCGCAGCGCACCGGCGTCGGGCGGCATCTATTGGCGGCATTGATCGACGCCGCGACTGCTGGGGGATACCGGCAGATGATTGCGGTGATCGGCGATGCCGGCCAGAGCGCTTCCATCGGCCTGCACCGCCGGGCCGGGTTTACGTTCGTCGGAACGATCCATTCGGTCGGCTACAAGCACGGCCGCTGGCTCGACAGTGTGATCATGCAACGCGCCTTGGGCGCAGGCGATACGGCGCCACCGTCTACGCAATTGCCGATTGCGTAGTTGCCGACTGCGTAATTGCCGACGAGCGGACGTGGCTTACTCCACGACTGTCAGCCGCTTTCTATCGATGAC